>CAZBPD010000002.1:0-258808 GCA_964493705.1 uncultured Occallatibacter sp. | reverse complement strand
ACCATGCAGTTGTCTTCATCCATCACCACCATGCCGCCGGAACCCATGATGGAGCCAATCTGCGCCAGACTTTCGTAGTCAACGGGCGTGTCCATCATCTCGACGGGAATGCAGCCGCCCGATGGTCCGCCGGTCTGCACTGCCTTGACGCGGCGGCCGGCCACTGCGCCCTGGCCGATCTCATAGATGAAGCTCTTCAGCGGCGAGCCCAGCGGCATCTCCACCAGACCCGTGTTCTGGATCTTGCCTACCAGGGAAAATACCTTGGTCCCAGGGCTTTTGACGCTGCCCGTTTCGGCGAACCAGGCGGGGCCGCGCAGGACGATGGGAGCCACATTGCACCAGGTCTCGACGTTGTTGATGTTGGTGGGCCGGCCCCACAGGCCCTTCTGTGCGGGAAAGGGCGGGCGGGGGTGCGGACGGCCGGGAAAGCCCTCCAGCGAGGCCAGCAGGGCCGTCTCTTCGCCGCAGACAAAGGCGCCTGCGCCTTGCACCAACTCCATATCGAAGTTGAATCCGCGGTTGAAAATGTTTGTGCCCAGCAGGCCGTATTCACGAGCCTGTTCGATGGCGCGATTCAAGCGGCGCACGGCCAGCGGATACTCGGCGCGCACGTAGAGAATGCCCTCTCGCGCTCCCATGGCGTATGCGCCAATGATCATCCCTTCAAGCAGCGAATGGGGATCGCCCTCGATCTCATTGCGATTCATATACGCGCCGGGATCGCCCTCGTCGGCGTTGCAGACGATGTACTTGGTCTCCGCCTTGGCCTTGGCCAGAAAATCCCATTTATTGCCGGTGAGAAAGCCCGCGCCGCCGCGGCCGCGCAGGCGGGCGGCCTTGATCTGCTCGATGACGCTCTCCGGCCGGCCCTCGCTCAGCACCTTGCAGAGCGCCTGATAGCCGCCCACGGCGATGTACTCTTCGATCTCGGCGGGATTGACGATGCCGCAATTGCGCAGGACCATCTTCTTCTGGCCCTTGAAGAAGGGAACGGAATTCCATGAGGGGATCTGGTCGTAATCATGGCCGTAGCGCAGTTGCGCCGTGATGTGGTCCCATTCCTCGATCTTGCAGTAAGCCAGATCTTCGGGGATGGTCTCGGTAGAGAGGCACTCGAGAATGCGCGCGGCATCGCTGGCCAGCACGCGGCGCAATAGTACCAGCGGCTTGCCGGGCAAGCGAATGCCCACCAGCGGCTCTTGAAAGCAGCAGCCAAAGCAGCCCACGCCGGCCATCAGCACCTCGACGCCGCTGCGCTGAATGCCTTCGTTCAAGGCGTGGTAAAGTTCTTCTGCCCCGTTGCCGCGGCCACAGGTTCCCATGCCTACCGTCAGGTGCGGAATCTCCGGCAGCAGCGTGGCCAGTCCGGATGAGCGCACGGCGTTCAACGACTCCAGATCCAGAATGCGCCGCATCACTTCCTCCCCGGTTGCAGCGCTTTCACCTCCCGCTGCAGCGTGCGCTCGTTCACATGGCTCAGGATGTGGTGGTTAACTTCGGCCACCGGGGCCAGCGCGCATTGGCCAAAGCAGGCCACCGTGCGCACGGTGAACTTGCGGTCGGCGGTGGTCAGCACCAGTTTGTCGGCATCGTGCCCATTGCCCGCACCCGCTTCGCTCAATCCCAGATTCAGACAGAGCTTGTCCAGCAGATCGCGGGAGCCTCGGGTGTGGCAGGCGGTGCCGCGGCAGACACAGATGACGTTGTCGCCTTGCGGGTCGAGGTTGAAGAGCGCATAAAAGGTGGCCGTGCTGAAGACGCGCGCAGGAGGAATGCCGGTCCGCTCCGCGATGCTGCGCAGCGACTCCATGGAGAGATACTTGTGCGCATTGCCGGCCTGCACGGTTTCCAGGATTCCCAGAAGGGCTCCGGGATGGTTTTCGTGCGCGGCGATCGCCTGGTCGATCAGGACCCTTTCATGGGCATCCAGGACTTCCGGTGCGGAACTCTGCATCACTCCTCCTCTCGAAGCCGCGGTGCTCTACGTATGCGCGGGAAGGGAACGATCGGGAAGCCGTCCAAGGCAGGGCTATCCGCTGGGATTTCTCCCCAGAGAATGGCCAGAAGCACGCTGATCTTTGCAAAGAGTGTTTGGATGTGCCTGAGATCACAGATGGTTGTGACAACCGCTGAGAAGCGCAAGATTCCACCGAGGCGAACAAGTGCACAACAGTGTGAGGCCCAAGGCGCGTTCAAGGATGGTTGCGAATCTCTTCGGCGGGTCCTGCGACCGACCGCCAGCCCTGGCAGTGTGGCGCGAGTAAAACCTATAACCGGGAAGGGGAATCGCCGGGTAGCGGGCAATAGCTCTTCCCAAACCATTCAAGGGGCATTAATCTCGGAAGAAGTGGGCTTTGATACGCCGTTATTCCGTTTTCTTGAGCACACGGCGAAGATTGCGCACAGCCGGACTGAGATTGGAGGTCGGACGGCGGCAAGAAGGCCGCATGTGAGAGGATAGTGTAATGATCAACCTGTTTAGAATCATGATACTATCAGCTCAATGGACGCACAGTGAGTTTTTGCCCGGATGGCGAAATCGGCAGACGCAGCGGACTTAAAATCCGCAGACCGCAAGGTCGTGGGGGTTCAAGTCCCCCTCCGGGCACCAAAAAATCGATAGATTTAGAAATCTTATCTCGATTCTGTTATCTCGATTCTGGTTGTGTCGATCCCTGCCGGCAGATGGAGGGTCGGCGGCGATTCGGCGCTGGCCGCACTTGTTCGCTTTGCTCTGCACCAGCCCGCGTTGGCGTACAATTTCACTACTTGGATAGTGGAGGCACACCCTGTACGCCGCATCTCTAACCTTTTTGAATTCAGCCGTCAATCTGCTCCAGATCCGGGTTGCGGAAGGCTCGCCCCGGCTCACGGCGGCTTTTTTTTATGCCTCGCAGAACGGCCTGCGCCGCTCCCTCAAGGCCATGATGGACGCCGACCAGACCTTCAAGGGGCTCTATCACTGGAACTGGTTCGATCTGACCCTGCTGATCCCCTACTTTCTGGTCATGATCGTGCTCTCCATCTATGGCATTCACCGCTATACGATGTGTTATCAGTACTTTAAATACAAAAAGAACTACAACCCCAATCCGCCTATGCACTTCGACGAGCTGCCGCGGGTGACGATCCAACTGCCCATGTTCAACGAGCAGTTCGTGATCGACCGGCTGATCGAGGCGGTCTGCGCCATGGAGTACCCTCGCGAGAAACTGGAGATCCAGGTGCTGGACGACTCGATCGACGAGACCCAGCAGGTGGCGGCCGACATTGTGGCGCGCTATGCGGCTCTGGGTCACCCCATCGTTTACATCCACCGCGACAACCGGCACGGATACAAGGCCGGCGCGCTGGATGAGGGCTTGAAAGTGGCCAAAGGCGAGTTCGTGGCCATCTTCGACGCCGACTTCGTGCCCCCCACGGACTGGATCATGAAGGTGATCCACCACTTTGCCGAGCCCGGCGTGGGATTGGTGCAGACCCGCTGGACGCACATCAACCGCGACTACAGCTTGCTCACCCAAATCGAAGCCATCCTGCTCGACGCCCACTTCGTGATCGAGCACGGCTCGCGGGTCAGGACCGGCGAGTTCTTCAACTTCAATGGCACCGCCGGCATGTGGAGGCGTCAGGCCATTGTCGACGGCGGCGGCTGGCAGCACGACACGCTCACCGAAGATACCGACCTCAGCTATCGCTCGCAGATGGCCGGATGGCGCTTCAAATATTTGCCCGAGGTCGAGTGCCCCAGCGAACTGCCCATCGAGATGAGCGCCTTCAAGACGCAACAAGCCCGCTGGGCCAAGGGATTGATTCAGGTTTCGATCAAGCTGCTGCCTGAGATCTTCAGCTCGAAGTCCAAGATGTCGCGGCGCAACAAGATCGAATCGGTCTACCACCTGACAGCCAATATCGCCTACCCGCTCATGGTGGTTATGACGGCGCTGCTGGTCCCTTCGATGATCTGCCGCTTTTACCAGGGCTGGTTTCAGATGCTGCTGATCGACGTGCCGCTGTTTACCGCGTCGACCGCATCCATCGCGGTGTTTTATGCGCTGAGCCAGCGGGAGCTCTTCCCCAAGACGTGGATGAAGACCCTGCTCTACCTGCCCATGCTAATGGCCATCGGCATCGGACTGACGGTGACCAACACCAAGGCGGTGATGGAAGCCCTCTTCGGCATGAAGAGCGCCTTTGTGCGCACGCCTAAATTCCGTGTGACGAAGAAAGGTGAAAAGTCGCAGGCCAATAAATACCGCAAGCGGCTGGTGCTGGCACCGTGGATCGAGATGCTGCTGGGCGCTTGGTTCATGGCCGCGATTCTTTATACCTTCTCCAATCACAACTACTTCACCGCGCCGTTCCTGATTTTGTTTGTGGTGGGCTTCTGGTATACCGGGCTGATGAGCCTGCTGCAAGGGCGCTTCGAGCGCTGGAAGTTTGGCAGTTCGAAGGGCGACGAAGAAGAGACTAGTCCACGGCCCTTCCCGGTGGGGGTATGATTGCAATCATCCAAACCCGATCACGAAGGTTTACTGGCTGGATTTGAATTTCGATTCCTTATCGAGAGGTAAACAAACAAACGAGGTGAACCTTGGCAGAAAGCTTGAACGGTTTCATCACGACCACGCCTTACGCCTATCCGCTCTTTTTGTCGCGATATGGTGTTGTGTCAGTTTTCTAATCGGGATGGTGAGCGGTTGGTTTGCTCTTTCTCGCCGCTTTCGAAAGCAATCCGAACCCTACGGCGAAACGCGCAGCGCCGGACCATGGTTCAGCACGGTTTACACTCGCTTTTGGATTCACTATAGCGGCGTAATCCGCTTTACAGCGGGCGAAGATGCTCTCTATCTCTCCGTGCTTTTTCCCTTCCGCATCGGCCATCCACCTTTGCAGATTCCCTGGAACGAGATCCAGCTCAAGCACACTCGCTACTTTTTTCGGAATTACATTGAGTTGTGCATGGGCTGCGCAGAAAAAATCCCATTCCGCGTCTCTCCGCGCATGGCACAGAAACTGGGATTGCTCGTCCGGATGCAGAAGAATATCGAAGTTTCCACCGAGCCCAACTTCGACACGCTCAGCGAGAGTTTTATCGAGTCGCAGAGGCAAAAGCCAGACTAACCCAGGTCTCTGACCGCATGAAGATGTATTTCATTTCGTGCTTAACCCGGTCTCGAAATCGAGACTGGGGGCGCCCTCAGCGGCATAACAATATGCGCTCAAAGAGCTAGGGCTGGGGATGCCATTTGGCGGCCAACAGCGCATCGATGGCCTCCGCTTCGAGTGGTTTTGAGAAGAAAAAGCCTTGCACGCAATCGCACTTCATCCCACGGAGAAGGCTCGCCTGCATAGCTGTTTCCGCGCCTTCGGCAATCACCTCCATGCCCATGTTGTGCGCGAGCGAGACGATGGTGCGTACAATATCCAGGCTTCTTTCGTTCAACTCCATGCTCTTGATGAAGCTGCGGTCGACCTTGAGTGTGTCGACAGAGAAGCGGTGCAGGTGGCTGAGCGAAGAGTACCCGGTGCCGAAGTCGTCGATGCTCAAGCGGACTCCGAGCTTCTGCAATTCCCTGAGCAGCGGAGCCATTCTCTCCGGCTCCTCCATGGCGACGCTTTCGGTCAACTCCAGGCGCAGGCTGTGGCCCTGAATACCGGAGTCGCTCAGCGCCTGGCGGACGATTTCCACCAGATTGGATTGAGTGAACTGCAGGGCGGATAGATTCACGCTGATACTCAATTCCGCCGCTTCTCCGAATCGATCTTGCCAGCGGCGCAATTGACGGCAGGCCTCCTGCAAGACCCAGGTTCCAATCGGCACGATGAGTCCGGTTTCTTCCGCCAAGGGAATGAAGTCCATCGGTGCGACGATTCCTCTGGGCAGGCTGCGCCAGCGGATCAATGCTTCAAAGCCGTTGAGCTTTCCGTCCGTCAGGGAGAGGATCGGTTGATAGCAGAGGAAGAACTCTTCGCGCTCGATGGCCTGGCGCATTTCATACTCTTTTTGCAGGCGATCGACGGCGTGAAGGTGCATGCTCTGATCGAAGAGGGCGCATCCTCCGCGGCCCAGGGACTTGGCACGATACATTGCCGTATCGGCATCGCGCAGCATGTTCTCCGGCGCCGTGTAACGAGAGGCGCTGGTGGTGATGCCGATGCTGCACGAAATCACGACCTCCCGGCCGCGTATGGAAAAGGGCTCCGCCAGGGTATCGCAGATGCGATGCGCAACTCGCAAGGCATCGCTCACATCGCGGATCTTCTCCATCAAGACGGCAAACTCGTCTCCTCCCAGGCGGGCGATAATATCTTCTCCGCGGGGTGCGAACTCGGGAGTGCATTCTCTGCGAAAACAGGATTCGAGACGGCGCGCAGCCTCGACAAGAACTTCGTCGCCGACCAGGTGTCCCAGGCTGTCGTTGATTACTTTGAAGCCATCCAGATCGAGGTAGAGCAAGGCGCAGAGATCGGCGGGTTGGTGCAAGACGTGTTGCAGCGCCTGGTTCAATCTGGTTTGAAAGAGCCGGCGATTGGGCAGCTTGGTCAACGGGTCTTGCAGCGCGGCTTGTTCGGCGGCTCTCTTCGCTCGCTCCAACTCGTTGACCGCATGGTTCAATTCCGCGGTTCGCTCTTCGACCAGCAGATCCAACTCTTCCATGCGCAATCGCGCCTGGCGAGCGGAGGTCCACTTGGAGGTCAAAGCGTGCACCAACTGCGTCACTTCAATGGGATCGAAGGGCTTTTTGAGAATGACAAAATTGTTGGAGATGCCGAGCTTGTTTTCAATATCTGTCCAGGTGTAATCGGAGTGCGCGGTGCAGATGACGACCTGCAAGTCGGGATCGGTGTTCCAAAGATGGGTGATGGTTTCTATCCCGTCCCATCCCGGAGGCATGCGGATATCGACAAAGGCGAGCACAAAGGGCTGCCCTGCATCTTTGGCCTTTTGCAGCAGCAGCAGGCCTTCCTGCCCCTGGAATGCGGAGTCAACCGTGAACTCAACGCTGTGCGGCGATATGCTGCCAAAGAGGATGGTCTCATCCTCCATAAGGCCGGCATCGGCCTGTGCCGGCAGAAGGATCTTCCTCAAGTCGTCGTGGATGGATTCGTTGTCATCGATAATGAGCAGGCGATAGCTCTTTTGCTCTTCAGACCTCATGAAGGCCTCCGTGGTTCGCTGGCAGTCTTCTTGTCAAAGTGTAAATCGAGGGTAAAGGTTGCGCCGCGTCCGATGCCATCGCTCTCGGCGATAAGCGAGCCGCCCAACTGATTGGCGGTGAGAGCGCCGAAGTGCAACCCAAAGCCGTGGCCGTCTTTCTTGGTGGTGAAGCCATGGGAGAAGACGCGGGTAAGATTCTCCGGTGCGATGCCGATGCCATTGTCGGAGATTGTCAAGCGCACCGCATCGGATTCGAGGGAGCGCAGTTTGAGCACGATCTCGCGAGGAGTGGCCGGACCAGCCACCACCGCGTCCTTGGCATTGCGCAAGAGGTTGAGAAGAATCTGCAGAACCTTGTTACGGTCGGTGGTCATGGGAGGGACTTCATCGATGTCCTTCTGAATGCGAACGTGATGACGGTCCATCTCCTCCTGGGTGATGCGCAGCGAATCGTAGATGAGCGTGTGCAGAGCCACTTTCTCGAGCACGCCCGAGGTCCGCGCATAGGTCTGTTGCATAGAGACGATGTCTTTCACGTGGGCCACATGGAGCACCATGCCGTCCATTTCAGCGCTTAGTTCGTCGCGTTCGTTGAGCAGGTGCGTGGATAGTTTCTCCAAGTAGGGAAGGACTCTCAGCCCGCTCGGGTCGTGCTCCAGGAAGTCGCCGATGCGATTGCGGTTGGTTTTGAGGAGCTGCGCCAAATCGTTCAACTGGCTCACCCGCGAGGCGCGCAAGCGGTCGCCCACCAGGGTGCTGGAAACATTGATGCTGTTGAGCACGTTGCCAACGTTGTGCAGCACGCTGGTGGCCACCTCGGCCATGCCGGAGAGGCGAGAGAGTTCGATCAGCCGCTTCTGCGCATCTTCCAGCTCGGCATGGGCTTTGTCTTTGGCAACGATCTGTTCCTGCAACTCGCGGGTCCTCTCGATGACCCGATTCTCCAACTGGTTTTTGGCTTCAAACAGAGCCATGCGCGCGTTTTGACGGACGATGGACGCGCCCAGCATCTCGGCGACGGCGCGCACCGAATCCTGCTCGACCTCATGCCACTCGCGGTCATTGGCGCAATCGTGCAGCACCAGCGCGCCCCAGAGAAGATCGCCGGCCTGGATGGGCGCCATCACCGTGGAAAGAGGCGGGGGTTGAGTCATCGCAACCATGGTGGGATTCTGTTGCTCGACGCGGAGAATGACCATCTCTCCGGCGGTCATGCGGCGATCGAGTTCATCCACTCCGTTTTCGGCAAGGCTGATCTGCTGGCAGTGCGGGCGCGCGGGCATGATCTCGGCGGCATCCCATTCGAAGCGCACGCTCCATAGCTCCGCTCCAGCCGCATCGATCTGGCGTTCGCAAACCACCACCCGGCTGGCATCCGTGGAGTAACCGAGCTTCTCCAGAATCTGTTCGATGACCTGGTTCCATTCGCTTGCGCCTTGCAAGACCTGGGCGGCCACGCGCACACCCTCGACGATCCGGTTGCGGTGCAGAATGGCGTCAGTCATGTTGTTGAAGGCGTCCGCCAGTTGCTCGATTTCATCGTTGCTATCGACATGGGCGCGGGCCATCAGATCGCCGCCGGCCACCTGTTCAACGGTGGAGCGCAGGCGCAAGATGGGATCGACAAAACGCCTGGCATAAACGAGCGAAGCGGCCAGACTGAGCAGGATGCAGAGCACTGCCAGCAGTCCGGTGCGGCGATAGATCTCACTCACGCTGTTGTCGTAGGCGGTCAACGATAGACCGACATGAACCCAACCCCACTGCAAGCCGCTGTAGTCGAAGGGAACGGCATAGTGGTAGCAGCGACGGTTGAAGAGCGGGGCGATCTCGATCTCGCCGTGGGATTGGCGGTCGGCAGGACGCCAGTAGTCGTCAATGGGTGCGACGACGCGCCAGGAATCGCGCTCGACCACCAGAGCGTACCCGTCGTTCTTGGCGATGACCAGAAAGTCCACCGCCTGGTCGCCGGAGAGCACCTGCATGGCGTGATCGACGACCGAAGAATAATCTTCCGAGATGGCCGCACCCGCCACTTCGCCTTGCAGCGCGGCGGCCACGCCCTGAGCCTTAGAGGCAAGGCCTTGCTGCAAATCATGCTTTTGTTCGGGGACGATAAAGGCCACAAAGATGCCCAGTGTGGCCAGGGTAACGGTCCAGGCCAGGAGCGTGGTGCGCGCAGTGATTCCGGTCAGTCTCAGGATTCTGGTTCTCAATGTGGTCCCTCCGGTCCAGTCTGCATACCGGGCGGAAGCCGGAAACTCTTGGGGATGACGTTCCATCCCGGATCACCCCAGGCGGCCTTCTCCGCGGGAGTCAGGATCTGCACGTATTCATCCCAGAAGGCGCGTGTGGAGTCAATGTACTCTGGCCGGTAGGCGATCATCGGCCCGCTCTTGAAGACCGATAGAATCTGGCTTCCCGCGGCATAGGTATGCATGGTGAGGAGCCCGTCGACGATCTTCTGGCGATACGGATTTGGCGTCTTGGGCAATGCCGTCACCGAGTCCAAAACAGGGTTGGACTGAGCCAGTATCTTTAACTTTTTACCCATTTGTGGATTCATCTCCTTGGCCAACTCCCAACTATTCGCATCAGTCACGCAGGCGTCGACCTTGGCAAAAAAAAGAGGCAGAATGCAGTCGGCCGAGCGGTTGACCACCCGTGACGAAGCAAAGAAGTTTTCAATTCGTCCCATATGATTTTTGGCCAGCAGGATGTCAATCCAGGCGACGGGAACCGCGGACTCCGTATGGGGAAAAAAGATCGCATTCTTGCCGCGCAATTGTGCCAGC
This sequence comes from uncultured Occallatibacter sp., assembly GCA_964493705.1. Classification (GTDB taxonomy): domain Bacteria; phylum Acidobacteriota; class Terriglobia; order Terriglobales; family Acidobacteriaceae; genus Telmatobacter. Next base: position 248,848 of record CAZBPD010000002.1, on the reverse strand, counting down.
GAGCCGGTCTCCTCCGCAGTGAGCAGCACATAGGAGGCGGTTTGCGGCCTTCCATTCCTGCTGACCACGGCCACGCCTTCGACCAGCCCCGCGGCGAGAAACTTCAAGAACTCGACATTGTCCAGCACCAACACATCCACGTTCTTTTCGAGAATACGCTTGCGCATCTCGCTCTGCGATGCGAGCACATCGACTTTGGATTGGGCATTCACCTTCATGGCGCAACCTGCGATCTCGCTCCATACCTTCATGGACGCAGCCACGTCGCTGCGGTTGGCGACCACGAATAGCCGGTCACTGAGCACAATGTTCAGCCGGCTGGGAGGATAGGCCGCCAGCGAAGTTTGCCCATTACATTGCGCCGGTACGCGCACCGCAAAGGCCATCAGCGCCAACAGCCCAGCCAGCACGGCAATCAAGCCGCGGCGTGCAGGCACAATCGAGCGAATTGGCGGTGATTCCATCATCGGCGATTTCCACCAAGGGGTTCATGGTTTCCAGAGCTGTCTACCAGCATTCTCACTCCATGCCGGACGGACGTAGAAACTGTTTGGGCAGAACATCCTTTCCGGTCTCAATCCACTCGGCCCTTTCGGCGGCCGTTAGCGTGAGGGCATACTCGTTCCAGAAGGTGCGCGTTGAATCCAAAAACTCCGCCTTGTAAGGAATCAGCGGACCGCTTTTAAAGACGGCCAGGATCTGCTCTCCGGCCGGGTATTTGTGCGAGGAGAGGATGGCGTCAATGAGCTTCTGCCGTTCCACCAGCGGGCCTTTGCGCATTGCCGTCACTCCGTCCAGAACCGGCGTGGACTCCGCCAGAACTCTCAGCTTTTTGCCTATCTGTGGATTCATCTCCTTCGCCATCTCCCAGTCCCGGCTGTCGAGGACGCAGGCTTCGGCGCGATTGAAAAAGACCGGCAGAAAACAGTTGGATGGCTTGTTGGAGACCTGGGAGGGTCCAAAGAATGTTTCCAGCCGGCCCAGATGGTCATGTGCCAGCAACGTTGCAATCCAGGCCGCTGAAGCCGCGGAACTGGTATGCAGGTAGAAGATGGCTCTTTTGGCGCGCAGTTGCGCCAGCGAAGTGGTCTGCTCGTTCACCAGCAATAGATAAGAAAAGGCGAAGGGATGCCCAGAGGAACTGGCCACCGCGATGCCGTCGACCAGACCCGCATCTTCGAGCCGCACAAACTCCATGTTGTCCAGCACCAGCACATCGGCGCTGGCATTGAGCAGGCGGCGGCGCAGATCGCTTTGGGTCTCGGCCACATCGACGACAGAGTTCACGTTTAAATGCGAGAGGCAGCCTGTCTGGTCGCCCCAAATCTTCATGGCGGCGACCACATCGTTGCGGTTGGCGATGGAGAAGATGCGCGAGCTGACCAGGACGTTGAGGCGGGTGGAAGGCAGCGCGGCAAGGCCCTCCTTGCCGGTGCACTGCGCCGGTAGACGGGCAATCCAAAAAGCGAAAAAAAACAGCAGCGCGGCCGTTGTGCATCGGAGCTGGGTTAGTTGCGTTGCTGGATGTGGAAAGCCTTTCATCGTGCGCGTCTTTCCCCTTCAGGAGTGGTCCTTGTGCAGGCCGGGAATGTGATTTTGAGCGTGCTCAAACTGGCGCAGCATCTCTAATGTGCCGTTCATGCAAGAGGCCGGAGTAGGCACCAGCCGCCGCGACTGATACAGCGCAACGATCTGCTCGCCGGCGGGCATGGCTTCTGTCCGGTTGATGATGTTGATCAGCTCTTTCTTGCCCTCCTGGCTGCAGTTCTTGTGGAAGCAGAGTGCGATGGGAACCACCTTGGGCGAGATGGCCAGCACATGCAGATCCTTGCCCAACTGAGGGTTGAGCTCGACCGCGGTATCGAAGTTGCTCTTGGATACCGCCGCTGCATCGACGCGGCGAAAAAAGACCGGCAGCACCACCTGAGTCAGGCTGTCGCGCGAAACCCTTTGGCTAAAGAAGGTCTCCATTGGGGGAAGGTTATCGGCGGCCAGCAGAGCGCCCAGCCATGCCGGCAAGAGATTCATGTCGCGATGATGGTGAATGACCAGTTGGCGTCCGTTCAGGTCGGCAAGTTTTTTAAACGGGCTGGCGTTGTGGACCAGCAGCACATATTGCAGTCCGCTGGCGACGGACTCCTCGAGCAGCACTGTCGTGAGATCGATTCGATCGATAACTTTGGCATATTCCCACGCCGTGATGCCAAACATATCCACCGTGCCCTGGCGAATCATCTGCACCATCTGATCGGAGGGGATGAAGACGTCGGGAACGAGTTCTGCTTTAGTGCCGCCCATGGCCGAAGCCACCTGCGCGGTCCAGACCTTGTAGGCGGCGCGGGCGTCGTTGACATTGGCGCCGCCCAGCGTCTCAATACTCACCGCAACGCGTAACAACCGGGTGTTCTTCTGCGCAAGACCGGCTTTGGTAAACGCCCAGCAGCCAGCGGCTCCAGCCATCAGGCTGAAGAGGCTGCGCCGCGTCAATCTTGCGGGGTTGCGGATTCCCTCCATGGAGCGGTCCTTATGTTCCAGCATCTAGTGCACGGCGTCGATCTGGGATTGCATCTCTTTGCCCACTACGAGATCGATCTTCGATTCCAGAACCCGATGATCGTACGCGGATTTGTAGAACGCTGCGCTCACCATGGCTTCTTGCAGTTGTACGCGAATCACGCGCGCGGTGTCGACCAGGCCGCTGGCATAGGCGCGGGTGGTGAGGTCGCGATCGTCGCCGGCGGCTTTCATGGCGTCGGCGCTGGCCCGGTAAGACTTTTCCGCGGCCGAGAGGCTCAAGAACAGGGTGCGGATCTGCAAACCGATGCCTTCGCGCAGCAGCATCTTCTCCTGCTTGAGCTTGTTGATCTTGGCCTGCGCCTCGGCTACTTTGGCGCTGGTCAAAAAGCCGTCGAAGATGGGAATCTCAACTCCCGCGCCCACCGTCCATCCGGAACGGTTGTCGGGAGTGTTGACGCCGCCTTCGTAGCTGTTCCACATGCGATGCAGGTTGCCGGTCAAGGCCAATTTGGGGTAGTGCCCACTCGATGCCGTCAATCGCTCGCCCTCGTAAGAGCGCAGCCCGGCTTGCAGCTTGTTCCAATCGGGGTTGAACTCGTAGGCGGTGGTGACCATCGCGTCCAGATTGCCGGCATAGGGAAGATAGGGAATCTCCCCATCGCGGGGCTCGACGCTCGATTTCCAGCTAAGGCCCAGCGTGTAGGCCAGGGCCGCCTCGGCCGAGGATTCATTCTCTTCGAGCGGACCGACGATCGAACGCAGGCTGTCGACCATGACCAGATTGTCGAGAAAGTCGGCCTTGGTGACGCTGCCCGATCCTTCTTTATAAAGGGTCTCGGTGACGCGCAGCGTGGCTTCCATCCGCTCCAGAGTGTCGTCGCCGAGTTGGCGGAGTTGGCGGGCCAGGACCGCGCCGTAGTAGATGCGGACAACGCTGTCGGTCAGCTCGAGATCGGTGCGGCGGGCTTCGGCCTTGGCTGCATCGACGCCGCCCATCGCCTGCTCGCTATAGCCGTGACGCATGCCGCCATCGGCCAACAGCCACTTGAAATCGCCCTGCATCGCCTCGGTAGCCTTGCCCAGCAGCTTGATGTCCTGTGCGGGGATGGGGAACAACTGCGGGTTGGTGTTCACCGTCTGCCCCGGATAGCTGACCGGCAGTTGCACCGCCACCGGGGGAAAACCAGGCCCGAAGGCATTGGCCGGGATCGATACGGTGGCCGATCCTCCCGGAATGGCGACGCTCTGCGCGGGGATGTACATCTCGCCGGCCGGGTAGGCGAAGTCCAGCGGGTGTTCCATGGCCGTGATTCCGCCCTTTACGCTCACCTGCGGCCAATATCCGGCCAGCGCCTGGCGGTGCTGGGCCTCGGCCATGGCCACGGCAAACTGACTGGCAGGGCGGCTGTGGTTGTTCTCCCTGGCCATGCGCAGGCAATCGTCGAGCGAAAGCACTTGACGGGAGTCGACCCCAGGCGCGGGCGTCTGTGACTGAAGAGTGCTGCTTTGCCAGCAACAAACCGCCAGAACAGCGCAGGGAATCAGGCGAAGGATCTGGTTCGGAGACATAATTCCCCATCGGCTGAATCGGCAAATTGTTGAGAAAACAGTCGTCCAGAGCCGCTCATCCACAGCGATTGAGAGAAGCGGCTGTGCATTGCGCCAACAACTGCGAGGATGGCCCCAGTATCGCTCTCCCGCGGCGACTTCTTTGCCTGGAGCATCGAGGCTTCCATTTCTCTGCCTACCACTATAATCGCTGAAAATGCTCTCAAGGCCATGCAAACGATGTGTACAGATATACTTAAGGCTGATATCGCCATGAAACAGATGCTCACCCGCCTGGCGCTCACTCTTCCGGTCGTCTGGCTGGTGGTTTCACTGGTCTTCTTGCTGATTCATCTGGTTCCCGGCGACCCGGTGCAACAGATGCTGGGTGACGGCGCCACGCCGGCCGACATCGGCGCTTTGCGCCATCAGCTTGGCCTGGACCAGACGCTGGGCCGTCAATATCTGCACTATTGGAACGGCGTTGTGCATGGCGATCTGGGCAGCTCGATTCGGCTGCATGAGACCGTCGCCCATCTGATCGTGGCGCGCTATCCCTTTACTCTTGCCCTGACGCTGGCAGCGCTGCTGCTGGGTCTGGCGCTGGCGCTGCCGGCGGGGATTCTGGCGGCGGTAAGCCGGGGGCGCTGGGCCGACCAACTGCTCTCCGTGGTCAGCCTCTTCGGGCTCTCCGTGCCGGGGCTGGCGCTGGGACCGGTGCTGATTCTTGTCTTCTCTATCGGTCTGGGATGGCTGCCGGTTTCCGGAGCCAACGCCGGCGGGACGGCTTCCATCGATTGGCATTATTTGGTGCTGCCGGCGGTGGCTATGGGCGCTTCACTGGCCGCCATTCTCACCCGGATGGTGCGCACCGCGATGCTCGAAGAGCTGGGCCAGGAGTACATCCGCACCGCCCGCGCCAAGGGGCTGAGTGAGTTTGCCGTGGTCTGCCGCCATGCGTTGCCCAACGCTCTGGTGCCCATCGTCACGGTAGTGGGATTGCAGTTCGGCGCGCTACTGGCGGGGGCGATTGTGACGGAAAAGATCTTCAGTTGGCCGGGGATGGGAAGGCTGGTGGTGGACTCCATCGCCAGCCGCGACTACGCCGTGGTGCAGGGCTGCCTGCTCTCGATTGGACTCACCTACGTGCTGGTGAACCTGATGACCGATGTGGTCTACCGCTGGGTGAATCCGCGCATGAGGGGATAAGGCTTGCACTCTCTGTTGTCCCATCCTTTCATACCTGTCTACGTGATTCACCAACTCCAGGTATAGCCAATGCCGGTTGTGGTGTACCAGGGAATGGTAGGGATCTTGTTGTAACTCTCTTGTATCCAGATACCATTGTGATCGTTGAAGTGGATCGCAGCGCCCAGCGCCTCGCCATCATAGAATCGATTCTCTATCTTCTGATTTCCCGTGAAGCTAGTCAAGCCGGCTTGTATCCAGGTGTAACCGGTGACAGCCTTTGTCTTGGGTAATGCAAAGTTCTTCATGACCCCCAAGGCTTCCGTATGCGAGCCGAATTCAGTATGGAAGAAGCCATGAGAGCCGGCGTTCTCGTAGGTATAAGCAAAGGTCAGCTCGTCGCCAATCGGATCTTTCTTCAGAAATCCGAAAGAATGCCCTATGCCGATGTTGAGATTGGCGCGAGGCAACAGACCTGGCCGGTCGAAGTCCGAGCCCGGCATCAGAAAGAAATCGGTCGAGGTTCCAGACTCCGCCACGGCTGGCTGCGGAGCGGAAGGAGCCGTCTGCCCCGCAATCACCGGGAGGGGAATCAAGATCAGTGCACATGCCAAAAGACAGGGAGATACAAATCCTGTTATAGCCATCCACTTCACCTCAAAACTCAGATTTGTTGAAGAGACCGAAGGATTCTTCGATATGGCAGTTGTTTAAGCGATTTGAACAGAAGACATATGAATAAGGCATAAAGAGCTGTCTTCACGGCAGTTCCACGGCATCATCTGTGCTGATTCAGTGAACGAGGCTACCTGCCATGCTGCGGATGGCTCAAGCAACGGCAAGCAACTTCAATCACAATTGAGGGAAACAATTTTCGGCTCGATCGCGCCGTCGTCGCCAATGGTGAGAATGCCGACGGTGGGATACAACTCGAAGCGGCGCGGACCGCAGGAGCCGGGATTGAAGTAGAGCACGCCGCGGCGGGTGACGAAGTTGGCCACGTGGGTGTGTCCGCTGAGCACGGCGGCGAACCGGCCGGCGGCGGGGTCCAGGTGCAGCGTGTTCAGGTCGTGGAGCATGTACACGTAACGGCCGCCGAGCATCACCACATCGGTCTCTGGAAGTTCGCTGCAGGGGCCTTCGCGGTCCACATTGCCGCGCACCGCGGTTACCGGCGCGATCGTACGCAGTTCCTCGATCACGGAGAACTTGCCCACATCGCCCAGGTGCAGAATGCGCTCGACACCGGTCAGGGCGGCGGCCACCTCGGGACGCAAAAGACCGTGGGTATCGCTGACCACGCCGATTCGCTTCGCGCTCTTGGTGAGGTTACTTTCCATGGCTTATCTTATTGGACCATGGGAGTGAAAAAATTCCAAACTCACGCGCCAAGCGGGCGAGATTGGAGTCGCGCGTCCAGAGAAGAGTGCCGGGAGTGAGAAGACAAGAGGCGATCAGGTGCGCATCGGTCAGTCCGATTCCTCTGGTGTAGAGAGCGTGAGCCTCAATCTTCTGCCGCACCTCGTTCAGTTGCGCTACCTGCACGGAATCCATTTCGTCCAGCTCTTTCAGAACCCCCTTCCGGTTCTTCAGAGAACCAAGAGCCAATCCGGCAACGACAAAGGGGTGTTGGACGATCTGCTCTTTGAGCAAACACTCACCCATCACGGGGTTGTCGATGCGCAAATGATCGATCCAGATGGAAGTGTCGGCGAGAATCATAATTCGTCCGCTCGCACGCGCTTGATGTCGGCCAAATCCGGCTGCGTGCCGCCTAATGCGGCCAGCCGGCGCGAAGCTTCTCGATGAATCAGAGCTTTGAGGGCGGTGCGCAAGAGGGCGCTGCGCTCGGTAATGCCTGTATATTCCTGGGCTTTGAGGATGAGATCGTCATCGAGAGTGACGGTAGCGCGCATGGTGAACCCCTTTCACCGGAATCGTCACCAATAGATTACGCTTTTTGCATTCACGGCGAAGGGGTCAAAACGAGTTGCAGCTACAGCCCCATCTCCAGCCGGGTGCGGGGATCGAGGCGGTCGCGCAGGGCGTCGCCGATGAAGTTGAAGCCCAGGACCGCGCCGGCGACGGCCAGGGCAGGGAAGAGAACCAGATGCGGCGAGTCGAAGAGGTGCAGGCGGGCGTCGTTGAGCATGGCTCCCCAACTGGGCGCCGGGGCGGGAATGCCCAGTCCGAGAAAAGAGAGGGTGGCCTCGGCCAGAATCACGCCGGCCATGCCGATGGCGGCCTGCACCAGAATCGGCTGGACGATATTCGGCAGAATGTGGCGAAAGAAGATGCGCAGCCCGGAAGCGCCCAGGGCGCGGGCGGCATCGACGTATTCGCGGTCGCGGACGGCCATCACCTGCGCGCGCACCAGCCGCGCGTAGCCTGCCCAGCCGCCGATGGCCAACGCCAGCACCAGATTCAGGAAGCCGGGACCGAGAAAGGCGGCAAAGGCAATGGCCAGCAGAATGCCGGGGAGGGCCAGAAAGGTGTTCATGGCAAAGGTGGTCAGGGCGGTGTCGATCCAGCCGCCCAGGTAGCCGGCCAGTCCGCCCACGGTCAGCCCCAGCGCCAGCGAGACGCTGACCACACTGACCGAGATGGTCAGCGAGAGGCGCGCTCCCCACAACAGGCGCGAGAGAATATCGCGGCCCAACTCGTCGGTTCCGGCCCAATGGGCGATGGAGGGGCTTTGAAGGCGGTGCAGCAGGTCGATGGCGGCGGGATTTGCGGGTGCGGACCAGGGCGCGCTGAGTCCGCCCAAAACGAAGGCCGCCAAGAGCAGCAAGCCAGCCAGCGCCAGAGGTTGGCGACGGATGAGTTGACGCAGATGGCGCAGCGGGCTGGAGAGAAGAAAAGACATCGGCACAGCCAGAATACCGCGCCCGGCACGGCGCTCCCGGCGCATGGGTTGGGAGCGAAGGCTACTCGGCCAGTCCCAGGGTCTTCAACTCGGTCAGCAACTTGGCCGTGTCGATGGGCTTGACCAGATAGGAATCGCAGCGGCCCAGCAGCGCCGAGGTGATGCTTTCCATATCGGAGTGCGCAGTGGTGACGATGATCTTCACCGTTTGCACCGATCGCGAGGTCGCTTCCTGGCGGCGGATCTCGCGCAGAGCCTGCTGTCCATCCATCACCGGCATGCGCAGGTCCATGCAGACCAGATCGTATGGGGCGTTCTTATCCCGCGCTGCTTTGACGGCCTCAACGGCTTGCTGGCCGTCGACTGCGATGTCGCACTCCCCATACCGGGCCAGAAAGCTCTGCAAAAGCGTACGACTGGTGAGATCGTCTTCGGCAACCAGGCTCTTCAATTTCTTCATCGTCATTCTTCTTATCCTAACGGGCCCATCGGGTCGAACGAAGCGGGTCGTAAACAGAAAATGCAACTCCCGTCGTAGACTTGCTTCCGCTTCCCGGATTTATCCAGATTAAAGCACCGGGCTCTCGATTGGCAGTATCCGCTGCGCTTTTCAGACTATTCCGCTCCGCCGTATTCGACCGAATGGAGAAAGAGCCCTTGGGCGGGAGCGGTGGGACCGGCTGCGGCGCGGTTGCGGGCATTCAGAATCGCTGGAATCTGGATGGCGCGAAGCTGGCCGCGGCCCACATCGAGCATCGTGCCGACCAGATTCCGTACCATATGGTGGAGAAAGCCGCTGCCGCGAACGCGATATATATAGGTGGGCCCGGCTTGGCACTCGCCCACCTCCCACTGCGAAGAAAAGATGGTGCGCATGGTGGGAATCGCGGGGGGGGCAGTCCGGAAGCCGGGGTGCGGCAAGGGACGCAAGTCGTCCCCAGAGTCCGCATCCAGGCAGCGGGCGGCCAGATCGGGTTCGCTGGCGGCGAAGCTGGAGAAGTCCTGCTCGCCGACGAAAGCGCGGGCCGCCTCATTGAGCGCGGAAAACTCCACCGGCCAGGGATAGACATATATATACGGTGCGAGGAAGGGCGGGCAGATCCGGCCCGGCGCTCGCATGTCCAGCCAGGGCCAGGGCTTTTCCAGAAATACGCGGTATTCGTAGGTCTTGGCCAGCGCCGAATGCCGCGCATGAAAGGTGCTTCGCACGGTTCTCGCTTCCAGGACTCGTATGGAAGGGGGCAGGGTCCGATTGAGCGCCATGCTGAGATTCCCCGCGGGGATGGGAACGGAAAGAGAAAAACTGGCCACCTGGGCCAAGGCATGGACGCCGGCATCGGTGCGGCCCGATCCCTGGGGCAGGGGAGCCTGGCCGGTGACGCGGCCCAGCGCGGCCTGCAGTTCGCCCTGCACGGTGCGCTTGCCGGGCTGCACCTGCCAGCCGTGGAAGCCGGTTCCATCGTAGGCCAGGGTGAGCTTCCAGTTGGTGGAGGGTTGAGCGGATTGGCCGGCGTCGTTCATTGCTCTCTTCAGTGTAGGTTAAGCCGGAGCTGCGACGATACTGGGCAGAGCGCCGGCCAGCGCCAGCGCGGAGTGAGCAGCCGGGTTGAATCTGCGCCGGCCAAGGACTGCCGGTGGGATATACTCAGTCTTTCGTGGACAAGGAACCTGCCGCCGCGGTTTTCTGCGGTAGATTTCCGGGAACGAACCCCGCGCCGCGCGCGTATAGCCGGATGAGCGCCTCAATCACGGCTCGTTTTAGCCGCCGCTTGGGGAGGAATTGGCTCAGGTAGATCACAATATTGCGTCCGGAGCGACCTTCCGGGCGTCTGGAAGAATGGCGCCCCACACGCCACAGCGATCCGTGGAGAGGAAACATGCATTTGTTCGGTAGACGTGTGTCAGAGCAGGAAGAAACGGTGCGCCCTGGGCGCGGACAGGCGGGCGGAAAGTTGCGCGCCGTGGCAGCGGTGCTGTTGGCGTTGACGGCGGGATCGCCCGGCGGCTTTGCGCAACAAGTGTCCGCGCCAGACAAGGCGGCCTCGGAGTTTCCCGCGGCGCCGTCGCCAACGTTGACGGAACCTCTCAACCTGCGCGCCTCGCAACGCGACTTCTCCCAGCCCGCCGGGCGGTTTCTGGGCAACCCGATCAACATGTACCGGCCCACCAGCATCGCCAAGGCCAGCTTTGTGAACTCGGTGCGGCTGAGCGATCTGGTCAAGGATGGCAAGATCTATCTGAGCCTCTCCGACGCCATCGCCCTGGCCATCGAGAACAACTACGATATCGCCATTGCCCGCTATAACCTGGACATCGCCGACACCGACCTGCTGCGGGCGCGGGCCGGTTCCATGCTGCGAGGCGTTAATTCCGGTGTGGTGGCCAACACGCTGGGCGGCTCTTCCTCGACATTGACCGCGGGCGGCGGCCCCGGCGGCACCACGGGTGGTTCGGGAGGCGCGGCCTCCGGGAGTTCGGGTTTGGTGCTCTCCACCTCGGGCGCTGGTCCAGCCCCGGCGAATCTAGACCCGACGCTGACCGGCGCAATTCAATTCGACCGCCAACACGCGGTTTCTACCAGCTTCTTCTCCGGCGGCAGCAGTACGACGAACAACTACAACTTCACCTTGAGTCAAGGTCTTGTGACGGGCACCAACTTCCAGTTCGGCTTCAACAATACCTATGCGACGACCTCAAATGGTGTCACATTGCTGAGCCCTCAGTTGAGTTCGAACTTCAAGGCCACGCTGACCCAGCATGTCTTGCAGGGCGCCGGCATCTGGGTGAACAAACGTTTTGTCTACCAGGCCATCAACGACCGGCGCATTACCGACTCCAGCTTCCGCCAGCAGCTTCTCTACACCGTCAACCAGGTGGAGAACATTTATTGGGCTCTGGTCAGCTCTTATGAGGATGTACAGGCCAAGCAACGGGCCGTCGAGCAAAGCAGCAAACTGCTGGGCGACAACAAGAAGCAGTTGGAGATCGGCACCATGGCCCCGCTGGATGTGGTCAACGCCGAATCAACCGTGGCCACCGACCGGCAGGCTCTGATCAGTTCGCAGAGCAATCTGAATTACCAGCAGCAAATCATCAAGCAGGCGATTGCCCGAAATTTGAACGATCCCGCGCTGGTGGCGGCGGCAGTGATTCCCACCGACCGCGTCAGCCTGGAGCCGCTGGCCGAAGAAAGCCAACCGGTCGAGGAACTGGTGCAGGCGGCCTTCCGCCAGCGACCGGAACTGGAGCAGGCCGTACTCCAGATCAAGAACAATGAGATCACCCTGCGCGGCGCCCGCAACGCACTGCTGCCCACTTTCGACGTCTACGGTTATCTGGCGGGCTCAGGCGTGGCAGGAGCGATCAACCCCAATTGCAGTACGGATTTTTATCCGGCAACGACCTGCAATTCGAAGGCTTCCAGCGGCTATGGAACGGCGGTGAGCAACGCTTTCAACGACTCGGCGCCAGATAAGGGCATCGGCTTCAATATCCAAATCCCCTTGCGCAACCGCACCGCGCAGGCCGATCAGGCACGGTCGCTGATCGAATATCGCCAGTCCGAATTGCGGCTCGAGCAGCTCTACACCCAGATCCGCATGCAGGTGGTCAATGCACAGTTTGCCCTGACCAACGACCGTGCGCAGGTGCAGGCTTCGACAGCGGCCCGGGATTTTGCTCAGCAAAGCCTCGACGACGAGAACAAAAAGCTGCATCTGGGCGCATCGACCACCGCCAACGTCCTGCAGCAGGAGCGCAACCTGGCCTCGGCGGAGAACTTGCTGATCTCGGCCCAGGCTGCTTATGCCAAGGACCGCGCCGGCCTCTACCAGATTCTGGCCAGCACCCTGCAGCACTACGGCATCAACCTTAGCGAGGCCGCCTCGGGCGAGGTGAAGGCTGCTCCCGTGGTCCCCGGACTTCAGCCCGCCAAAGAAGCGAAATAGCTCGCGCCACAAGCACCAAATACGTCCCGGATCTTCGCAAGAAGCTCCGGGACGTTTTGTCTTTTGGCTCACTGACATTGCAGTTGAATCAGACAACAGCCTTCCCATAGGGAAGAGGAGAGATCTCCATCCCCAATCCAGCACGATTGCCGGGAGGTTAAGCCTGGTTCTTGAGTTCGATGATGGCCACGCCCACTTTTTTGGAGGCCTGCGAAAAGGGAGAGTGCTGGGCCATCATCTTTTCGGCTTCCGCGGCCTTCTTGCTGTTGAGCGCCAAGGCGATCTTGCCCGCCTCGACGTGAAACTCCGCATGGGCGGCTACGCATCTTGCATAGGCGGGCTTGACGCCGTATTTGGACTTCGCTTCGCCGTGCAGCCACTTGCCAAATTCGCAGCAGTTATCCTTGGCGATGGTTCCGGCATCGAGAGGTTCGACCGCCTCCCCGGTTTGCACCGAATGAAGGTGAGATGTGAATTTGTACTTCCATTGAGCGTGTTTCTGAATTGCGGTGTCCAGATCCATGGAGGGCGCCTCATTTCTTCAAACAGGTCTTCCTCGTGCAGATCTTGCTATAGGAGCCTATCGGCGCGCCCGGCAGTGGCATGAGAACGGTTTTCACGAGATTCCCCGGCCTGGGCCATTGAAGAAGCAAGCGAGAGGCCTTACCGTTCCGCGACTTGGTCGAGCAGGTCAAAGAACTCGGGGAAGCTGATGGCGGCCGATTCCGCGCCATGGATGAGGGTATCGCCCTCCGCGCGCAGGCCAGCCACACTGAAGGCCATGGCGATGCGGTGGTCGCCACCACTGTCGATGGCAGCGCCGTGCAGGGTCTGGCCTCCAGGGATGTCCATGCCGTCCTCGAATTCCTCGACCTCTCCTCCCATGGCGCGCAGGTTCTTCACCACCAGCGCGATGCGGTCGGACTCCTTGACGCGCAGTTCCTTGGCGTCGCGGATGCGGATGCCGCCGCTGGTGTAGGGGGCGATAGCGGCCAGAACCGGTAGCTCGTCGATCAGTTGAGCGGCCAGTGCGCCGCTGACGGTGGTCGATCCCAGGCCCTGCGCCGGCGCCGAGACCTGCACGGTCCCTACCAGTTCGGAGTTTTTTTCTTGCAGATTCAGTACGTTGATCTCGACGCCCAAAGCGGTGAGAACGTCGAGCAGGGTGGCGCGGGTGGGATTCAGGCCCAACTCGTCCAACACCAGGTTGGAACCGGGGAAGAGCGCGGCGGCGCACAAAAAGAAGGCTGCCGACGAGATGTCGCCGGGTACGGAGGCCGTGATGGCGTGCAGCGCCTGCGGGCCTTGGATAGAGACCGCGTCGGCCGAGCGGGTCAGGGTTGCGCCAAAGGCGCGTAGCGCCAGTTCGCTGTGGTCGCGGGTGCGGACGGATTCGCGCACGGTGGTGATTCCCGCGGTTTGCAGCCCCGCCAGCAGGATGCAGCTCTTGATCTGGGCGCTGGGGACCGGCGTAGTGTAGTTGATGGCTTGGAGCGGACGGCCCTGAATCGTCAGCGGTGCGTGGCCGTCGGTCAGCGTCAGCCGCGCTCCCATGGCCTCCAGAGGCCTTCTGACGCGTTCCATGGGGCGGCGGCTAAGGGATTCGTCTCCGATGAGCGTAAAGTCGCCCTCCTGGGCCGCCAGCAGACCGCTGATCATGCGCATCGTCGAACCGGAGTTGCCGCAGTCCAAAGGGTGGTTGGCCGGGGTCACGCGGCCACCCACACCGGTGACTTCAACGGCGCCGCTGTCCAGCTTGGTGACGACCGCGCCCAGGGCCTTCATGCAACCCAGGGTCGAGGCGCAGTCGGCGCCGGTGGAGAAGTTGCTGAAGCGCGAAGTGCCCGCGGCGAAGGCGCCTAACAATCCGTAGCGGTGGCTGATGGACTTGTCGCCGGGCAGGCGCAGGCTTCCAAAGAGGTTGCGGGCGGGACGGATCAGGCGTTCTTGGGCAGCGATAGGCAAGTTGGCTCCGGAGAGATGGACTCATTTGAGTCTATCGAATCCGGATCGGGGCTGAACGACGACAATCGGCGCTAGCCCAAAAAACTCGATTTCGGTCAAGGTCCGCTACGCGGCTGAGATGGACGATGTCGGAGGATGGTCGCGCCAAGGGAACGAACAGGCATCCGTGTACAGGGTCCTCAGACCGGCAATCACCCGCTGCCAAAAACCAGGCAGCGCAGCAAATCGATGAACACAATCGATTGCCTTGATCGGTTACCGCAAAGGCGTCTGAAGGCGATTCGATGGTAGCGTTCCCAGCGAAAAATGAGCAAAAAAATCTTTCTTGACAGAAATCGAATCGAGGAGCGATACTTCGGCGCTAGTGAGTGGCAGGGAAGAATTGCGGCTCCTGAAATCAGGGAAGGCGAAATTCAACTGAAAGGTTTGAGTTGAAGGTTTCGCCGGAACTGAAGGGCGCCCAGGCGTTTTCATCTCGCGGCTTGACAAGGGACCTGCTTGGGAGCCAAACTTGCGGGCTGGTAATGAAGGTCGGGTTTTTCCGATGCCACAATGGGAAACGCAGGGTTGCCGATTTGACGGCGTGAATACTGGGGCGATCTCGTTGGCCAGCCTGGAGTTGGTCGAAGGGGAGATTCAAGCCGGGGACTGGGCCGGATAGCGGCGTTGGAGGCGAGAACGCCGTTCGTGGCTTTCATCGCCGAAATGGAGAGAATTGCAGCTTAATCGCTTTTCTCTTGCCAAACCGTAGTCGTATGTGTTTTTCTCATCCTCGCGGCGATTTTGCTTTCTTTGGCGTCGGTTCGCAGGCCAGTTAGACCAAGAACCAATCCTTTGGGGGAAGAATCCGCAGTCGAAGATTCCTGCTTAGTCTTGAAGGCTATGCATTCTGTTGTCGAAGTACGATTCTGGCCCGCGCGCAAGTTTTTTGCGGAAATCGAAGCCTGGAGGCTCAGTAATGCACCTGAAAACGCGATACCGATCCCATCGGCGAATGGGCCGGAAAATTTATGCTTGACAACCTTTAGCAGCGCACTTCAGAATTCGTAATCGTAAATGCAAAACAAGATTCTGTGTTCTCGTTATCAGGGGCTTTTCAGACTAGGTTGATAGCTGTGAACCAGATGTCGCAGACGCAATTGGTACGTAGCCGACGGGGGGACTACTATGAAGTTCTTTTCAAGGATCAGGCCGACAGCCTCGTTACTGGTGATGCTTACCGCAGTACTCCTGCTGGCGCAAACCGCGCTTTTCGGACAGGCGACTGGC
Organism: uncultured Occallatibacter sp.; assembly: GCA_964493705.1. Lineage (GTDB taxonomy): Bacteria > Acidobacteriota > Terriglobia > Terriglobales > Acidobacteriaceae > Telmatobacter. Next base: position 233,548 of record CAZBPD010000002.1, on the reverse strand, counting down.
AGTGTGACCGGCATCGTCGCGGATTCGGCGGGCGCCGTCATTCCGAAAGCTGTCATCGTTTTGACCAACCTGGAAACCAAAGTTGCCCACACAACGACCAGCAATAGCCTGGGCAATTGGGCGTTCGCTGGAGTTGTTCCCGGCGGGAGCTACCAGTTCGAGGTCAAGGCCGCCAATTTTGACCCTTGGCAGTCTCAGCCCTTTCCCGTTCGCGCCGGCGATTCACTGAGCTTCACGGATATCCGCCTGAATGTGGGCGCGATTACGGCATCGGTGACGGTGGAATCATCGGTCGACTCGGAGCAGGCTACGCTTGACTCCGGCGAACGCAGCGACATCATCACCGCCAAGGATCTAGAAACACTGACAGTGGTAGGCCGCGACGCAGGCGAACTGGTGCGCATGTTGCCCGGTTACGCGATGGGATCCGGCAATCAAGGGCTGTTCAATCGCCCCGGTTACGACACGGCGGTGGTTGGCCTCAGTGGTCCTACGGGATCCTTCTCGGCCAACGGCTCCGGTCCTACCGGCATCGCCACGGTGATCGACGGCGTTTCGCTGACCGATATCGCCACCAACTCCGGGTCGGTTCAACAGATGAACTTGGAAATGATTCAGGACGTCAAGGCGAGCAGCTCCTCTTATGGTGCCGCTACCGCCAAGGGGCCCGCGGTCATCACTGCTTCCAGCAAAACGGGCGGCTCGTCATTTCATGGCGCTGCATATATGATGGCGCGCGACGCATCGCTGAACTCGAACGACTGGTACGACAACTACTTGAAACAGTCCCGCCCCGCAGGCCGCTATCTCTTTCCTGGTGGCAACCTCGGCGGACCGCTGGTGCTGCCCTTCACTAAGTACAACAAGAATCACGACAAGCTCTTCTTCTTCGTGGGATATGAGTACTACAATCAGCAGTTTGAAGCCAATCAGCAGGCTTTGACTGCGTGGGTTCCGACGTTGGCCGAGCGGCAAGGCGATTTCAGTGCCGGCTCACTCAACGCTCAACTCTGCGGAGCGCGCCCGGACGGCTTGGCCAATCCCAATTCCATCCTGGCCATGTGTAATACGAACAATTTCGCGGAGAACGGCGCGATCATGGTAAACCAAAATGCTGTTCCGTATGCCAATGCGGGCGGCGTTGCGCTGATCAATTGGTTCCCCATGCCGAATGCCGATCCTTTCACCAATCCCACCGGCTACAACTATATTCAGCAGATCATGCAGACCCAGAACGGCTCTCAGTTCAAGGCGACGCTGCAGTATCAGATGAACGCCAATAACAGTTTGTTCTTTGTTTATGGCCTGCAGAAACAGGTTGCCCAGGATCCGGTGGCTTTTGGATATTTCCCGAGCGCATCCGTTCCTTATCCCGGCAACGTAACCACGGGCGACATCTCTAACATCCTGTCCGCGCGCTACTCGCGCACCCTGGGTGCTGTTGCTACCAACGAGTTATCGGTGGCTATGTCTCTGGTAAGCCAGCCGGGTAAGATGGGAGACCCGCAGGCTGTCGACCGTTTCGACATGAACTCCTTTAACGGCGGAAAAGGCAACTACAACTACCTCGGAATGTTCAAAAACGGCGGCGATTACTCCCTCCCGGCGATCGGTAACGGTGGCAGCAATGGCTATCCGAACCTGCAGATGCCGGGTGGTTTCTATAGCAACGGCATTAAGACCAAAAAGACCGATCCTATGGTGCAGGACAATCTCAGCTGGCAGTTGCGCAATCACTTCCTGCAGTTCGGTGTTTATTGGGAAACGGGCACCTATGACGGCATGGGCATAAGCAATGTGTTCCCACAGGGTGAGCTATCTTTCGGCGTGGGAACTTATCTGGAGTACACCAGCCCGGCCTTCCAGGAAACCAATTATGTTGCCTGCCAGAACCCCAACCCCGCGGCGCAGTTGCGCAATTCCGGCGCGGCGTATCTGGGCAGTTGCTTCAATCCATCGGCGATGATGTACATGGGCCTGGCCGATCAGTTCGTTCAAAGCAACTTTGTTCCCGAAGTCGACATGCACTATACCACCATGGCCGGGTTCATCAACGATCAGGTGAAGCTCAAGCATAACCTTACGGTGGTGGCCGGTTTCCGTCTGGAACATCTCGGACCCTGGACGGACAAGCACAACAACGGACTCGCGACCTTCTCCGACAGCCTCTACACCTCGACTTGCGGAGGATATACCCGCTTCTGTTCCAGCACGGGTATGCCGGGTGTGACTTGGGCAGGACAGCACACGGGCGTCAGTAATTCTGTGAATGCACCGCAGATGATCTACTTCACTCCGCGCGTCGGCGCCGCCTGGGATATCGGCGGCAAGGGAAAGACGATCATCCGCGGCGGCTGGGGTGTTTATCGCAATCAGGAGCAGTTCCAACCTTACGCGGCGGCCGCTTCTACGGCACAGGGCTTCCGCACCAGCCTTTTGAACGGCGATTTGAATTTCAACCTAATTGATAATCAAACGCCGAACAATCCGCCCGATGTCAACGCCTACGTGCTCTCTCCCACCGATACGAATCGGCCGATCTATTACGAATACAATGGCGGCGTGGATCGGGAGATCGGCTGGAAGTGGCTGAAGTCGCATGTGTCTTTGGCCTATGTTGGCAGCCACAACATCAACCTCGGCTCCTACAATGGAGGCAACTACAACAGCGCCTCCGACCTCAACATCATCTGCGGCATCGAAACGGGTTGCGCGACGAACAATAATCCCAATAACACCACGAACAACCTGTTCAATATCGATGAGACGTCGATTACCGGTGTTCCGGGGGTTGACTCTCCAGGGATCTATTCGATGTCGTCGGGCATTACAACCGCCCAGATGGATTTCTTCAGGCCCTATCCGTTCTTCTCGCACATTTACCAACTGAAGCACAATTTCTACTCCAACTACAACAGCCTGCAGGCGCAGTGGAACAAGACCTCGGGCGTGGTAACCTACGGCGCCAACTACACCTTCGCCAAGAATCTGGCCACCGCGGCGTCGTGGAACAATAACATCGTCGATCCGCGCAACCTGCGCAACGATTACAACGCGGTTCCTTATGACCGCACGAATGTGGTCAACGTGCACTATGCGATCAATCCTGGCCGTCTCTATAAGGGGCACAGCCGCATTCTCAACGAAACAACGAATAACTGGATCTTGACGGGCATTTCGCAGTGGATGAGCGGTACACCGTTGGCTTCACAGCAGGGCGAGAACTTCGGCTTCGGTTACGGTTCGCTGAACGCCGTGCAGGTCAAATACGCCAATCAGTCCAATCCGCAGATGTATTCCACCTGCTCAACCACCTACCACATTTCGAATCCCGCCTACTGCGTTACCAGTTTGGATCCGGTGGTGTGGCTGGGGACTCCAGATATTCAGCTGATGCCCACCCTGCCGGGCAACCCGAAGGCTGGTTTGAAAACGCATCAGTACATGAACCCCACGGCATTCGGCATTCCGCTGCCGGAGACCAATGGCGTATACCGTCTGCCCTATATCCATGGTCCCTCGTATATGGACCACGATGTGACGCTGTTGAAGAACTTCTCGATGGGCGAAAAGAGGAACCTGCAGTTGAAGTTTGCAGCGTTCAATGTCTTCAACCATCCGCTAGTTTCTTTCAACAACGCAAACACCGACAACCTGCAATTGGCGATTCAGAATGCTACCGCTGGGCAAGCTCTTACACAGAGCATGCTTCAGTACCAGAACTTTGGCGTCGCCGATATCAAGGTGGGCAATCGTTTGATGGAAGTGCAAGGGAAGTTCACGTTCTAACCGATCCTCTTGTCCGGGCGGGCGCATGGACTGCGCAGCCCGGATAAGTCTCCAGGTGACTGGCGGCAATAAAGGGCGGGTAAAGAGTGAAAAGGCTGAAGATGCGGCGCCAGTGCTGGCAATGCCAGTAGGTGGAAGGCCGATCAAAAGAGTTTGCTGGATCGAGATTGTTTGGGAGGGGATGTAATGGCCATCGAGTCTGCTGTCATGCTGCGTAAGGTTGCACGGTTTGCGTGCCTGATTGTGATTATCGGTCTACTGTCGAGCGTGGCAGCCGTGGCGCAGTTGCCAATCAAAGGGCCGGCCCCGGTGACGGCAGGTTCGCTGATTCCCTTCAACCACGGCACCACGGGCGTGTGGAACCAGATCTATTCCATGAAGATGGATAAGTATGGCAACATCGTTTACCTGGATTCCGCGAATTCCAACATCTTTCAACTGGCGCCGGGTGCGACGACTCCCACGCTTTTGATTGGACACGAGCCTGGATCGGGAGCAACGCTCTCGGACTGCTCGCTGCTGGAGTATGCCAGCAGCTATTGGAATGCCGCTGTGGCCTTTGATGCCGCCAACAATCTTTATGTAACCGACCGCTACGGCACGGTGAGATTCTGTAAGTATCCGTATGATCCTGTTCATAATTCATGGACGATCTCTGCGGCGGGCAATTGGACCACAAACGGGCCGAAGATTGTCTCCGGCGGCAATACCACAGCGATCTCCCCACAGGACCTTCAAGTTGGCGACGACGGCACATTCTATGTGAGCTGGTCGAGCACCGGCGAGATCGATAAGTTCCAGGTCGATCCTACCTCGGGCAATGCCATCAACGTGACGCAGGTGGTTACGGGATTGAAGGAATACGCATCTAACCTTGCGATTGACCACGCCGGGAATCTCTATTTCTTGGAGAATGACTCAGACAGCAACTCGAGCGAAGTTCCGGGTATCCTGGAGATTCCGGTGAGTATGATTCCAGCCAACGGCGGGACTCCGATCACTGGCAAGGGTGACGGCGCTTTGGAAAAGACCTTTACCCGTGTGGATCAACCCGACGCCAACGGCGGGCCCTACGATGGCATCAAGGGTATTACCTTCGACCTTCAAGGAAATCTTTACGTAGGTTCCAATTCGCCTTACGCCGACTGGAATGGCCTGGGTCAGGTGCAGGGCCTGTTTATGATTCCCAATACCGGCACACCGAAGGCTCCCAAGCTGATGGGTTCCGAGATGCAGATGGTGTCGCCCTATGCGGCCAACTCTTCTGTCGTTCTGGATCCCCGCGGTTTTATCTGGATGGCCCAGGGCGGAAGCTCGAATGTCGCGCTTGTGGGCACCACGCTCCCAACCTGCAATACTACGGGAACCACCGCTGCGATTGATGCTTCTTGCCTGTATTCGTCCATGATCATCTGGAAGCCGGGCATGCTGGACCTTGGGTCGACCCCGGTAGGTACGCCTTCGCTCGCGCAGCCGCTGATCTACGTTTTCTCGCAGGCGGTGACCCCGGCAAAGATTCAGATCGTCGGTCCTTCCGCATCGAGCTTTGTAGTCTCTACGAATCCCTATCCCACCTCGCCGGTGCCGACCAGTCCAGGACCAGTCCCCAACTGCACAGCGGGAGTCGCGTATCCCGCTCCCACATCCATGGAGAACAGTTCGGGCGCCTACAGCTATTGCCAGCTTTTCCTGGCGTTGAATCCGACTACGGCCGGCTTAGTGCAGGCTGAAGTGCAGTTCCTTGATGCCAATAACAATGTGATTCCTGGCAGCAGCGCGGTGGTCAGCGGCATTGGTTTGGCTCCTGCGGCTTCGGTACTAGAGACCCCAGCCACACAGTCGATTGCTTCTGGATTGAATGAACCGGGGCAGGTGGCGGCTGATTATCTCGGCAATACCTACGTAGCGGATGCGGGCCTGAAGGCTATCGAGATGTATGCAGCCAACAGCAGCTCCGCGGCAATCGGGAAGTCGATTGGCACCTCTCTGACGGCGCCTACGGGCGTTGCAGTGGATGGGGCTGGCAATGTGTACATCGGAGATTCCGGCAAAGTGATCGAGATTCCGATGGTCAATGGCGCCCTGGTCGCATCTGAGCAGACCACGCTGGCTAGTGGATTCGGGAACAGCCTCAACCTGGCCGTCGATGGTGTAGGCGATGTCTTTGTCGCTGACAAGAGCAACAAACAAGTAGTCGAAATTCAGAATCCCCAGACCGATTGGGTCATGTCTTCTGGAGTCACGACTACGGTTCTTGCCACAGGGACAACGTTCAGCGGTCCTTCGGCTATCGCTACCGACAACTGGGGGAACGTCTGGGTTGCAGATGGCTCCAATCTGTATGAGATTGGGATGCCCTTCGGCGGTGTCGCCAAGCAGATTACGGGCACGCCTCTTGCCGCACCGGTTACCGGTTTGGCGATCGATCCTTCGGGTTCGGTGCTCGTTGCCCAGGCAACCGGTCTGTTGTGGATTCCCGCTACCTCCACGGGTTTGAACATTAATAGCCCGGTGATTTTGGCTTCTGGATTCGGCACCAACAACGCTGTGGCGCCCTATAGCGTGGCGATGGACGGAAACCAGAACATCTACACCGACTACGGGTCGTCCACGACTGCGGGATTGACGCAGATCGGCGTCTCCGGCAACATCGCACTCGACAGCTTCGGCGAAGTCAATCCGAACTCTCCCTTTGAGGCGGATCCGCTGATTTTCAATCTGGGCAACTCGCCGCTGACGCTTTCGGCCTTTACGGGCGACACTATCAGTGGAACCAACTCCAGCGAATATACGGTAGGAGCGGCTAACGAGAACTCGCCCTCTTGTGGTCCCTCGGTCAACACCCAGCCGGGCTCCTACTGCTACCTCGGGGTAACTATTCTGGCACTTGCCGCCGGCGAGAGAACGGCTTCCGCTTCGATTCTTAGCAATGCGGTCAATTCACCCGGGGGCTTGAATATCGCGCTGTCTGCCAATGTTCAGGTCGATGATCGGCCGGCTTCGACAACAGCGGTTACGTTGAATCCCAAGAGCGGAGCTGCTTACCCAGGTACGGTTACTGTGACGGTTACGGTGACGTCCGCCGCGGGTACGCCGCAAGGCACGGTAATTGTGACAGTGCCCGGATCGGGATCTCAATCCAAGCAGACAGGAACATTGAATGCCTCGGGAGTTGCCACGTTCACCTATAAGAATCTGAACGGCGGCACCTATACGCTGCTGGCGGTCTATGGTGGCGAGGGAACCGCAGGCGCAACGCTTAACAGCTGCTCGACGGCCACTCCAGCCTGCTTTGCCGGTAGCGCCGCCCCCAAGACCACTTTTGTCGTCAACACCATTGCTCCGGTACTTGGCGTTGGCGGACCTGGCTGCGCATCTGTAAGCGGCACATGCACGCCTAACCCTAACGATGTAACGAACTGGGCGGGTAATACTTTTGTGCAAGTTGGCACTCCCACGAACATTCCCTTCTCTGTGACTTCCACGATTGGCACACCGACGGGTACGGTAAGGTTCCTGGTGAATAACAAGCCAGTAGATCCGTCTCAGGATCCTCTGCCTTTGAGCGCGGCCACCTTGAGTCTGTCTGGTCTTGCCCAAGGCACCTACAATGTCACCGCGGTCTACAGCGGAGATACCAATTTCAGCAGCATAAGCTACGCTCTGCCGACTTTCATCGTGACGGTACCTCGCGATGAAATCACCTCCAGCCCGGCTTCGTTGACGATCACCCCAGGCACGCCTGTAACGGCTACACTCTCCCTGAAGCCTCTGGTTAGCTTCGCTTCCACCAAGGTCTTGATGGAATGTGTCACAGCAACGCTGCCTCCTTATTCGGAGTGCACATTCGACAATCCGATTCCTGCCGTGGGTCAGGCTCCTAATACCCAAGCAGCGACCACGGTGGTCGTGACTATCAGCAGCAATGTTCCAGTCAACGGCGGGACAACCTCTTCCGCAGCGCGGATGCAGCCATGGGCTCTAGCCGGATTCTTCGGCCTGGGTTTGATGGGGATCTTCGTGGGACGCAGGAGAGTCAACCGCTATCTGAGCGTGTTTGGATTTGCCGTGCTTCTGTCGGGTGGATTCATGGGCTTGACCAGCTGCACCAATGCCGGGTATTCGACGCCGCTGCCCGCACCTAAGGTGACTACGCCTGCTGGTACCTATAACGTGCAGATCATCACCACCGATTCAACGGGATTGCAAAACTCGCTAGCGTCACCGGTGTTTGTCTTGCCGACAACGGTTAACTAGGCCTGCCGCCGAGGCAACGGCTGAAGAAAACGAAGTCGCCGGGGAGTTGGAGGCAGCTCTCCGGCGGCTCAAAAAGGGAAGCCTCGACCGGCAAGTGAGAAGAAACACTTGCGGGATTCGGTAAAAGTTTCTTTTCGGGAGGAATGCTATGGCCACCACGTCGTTCACCGCTCCGCGCCGGTATGTCGGCTTCGCATTTGTGATTGCGCTGCTTCTGTTCTGTTTCTGCAATTCAGGAGAAGCCGTTGGCCAGGGCACTACGCCGCTGGTGATTGTTAGTTCTCCCAGCGAGTTGAACTATCCGACTGGCATTGGTGGTGTTCTGCAGTCAGCCATGGACAATTACGGCAACTGGCTGTTTACGGATAATGCCAACAATGCTTTATATGAAGTTCCTGCCGGCACGCAAAACGTGATCAAATTGCTGCCGAACGGTTATCTGGGCAGTGGCGCTATAGCGATTGCCATCGATCCGGCCAACAACCTGTACCTTCCCGGCAACTGGAACAACTGCATGGTGATGTTTCCTTGGGACGCCGCTAAGAAAACCTGGGACGGGATGTCGACGCTTTCGGCGACCAATGCCACATCTGCGCTTTGCTCCAATGCGGCGGGCGTGGGATACAACTTCGCCGAGGGTAGTTCGTATACGCCTGCGGGTTACGGCATGTGGGGTTTCCAGCCGTGGGGCCTTGCCATTGGCAATAACAATAACTTGATTGTTGCTTCGCAGGCGCCAGGCAACACGATCTTCAGTATGCCGATTGGCAACTGGAGCAATCCGGTGGCCAACAAGGTCACTACGATGATCCTTTCCGGGATGACGAAGCGGGCCAACTCGGTGGCTCAGGATACGGAAGGAAACGTATATTTTGTTGAAGATTCCGGCGGTCTTTCTGGACTTTACGAGATTCCCGCCGGCACCCCCGATCCTAAGGCGGACGCTACATTCAATTCGGACGGTTCAGTTAATCAACTTGCTGCTGGTTTGGTGCGCGTCGATCCAAACCTCCTTGCCGTCAAAGCTGTTGTTGTAGATAAGGCCGGAAACCTCTACGTCAGTAATTCGGTCCCGGCCAAGGATACCAATGCTGCTGACATCGCGGCGGCCGGCGTGTATTTTATCCCGAATCCTTCCGGTACCCCGCAGACCGCTTCTGCGGTTCAACTGACATCGGTGGCGGCGGCCGGCGAAGTGGGGATCGATTGGGCCCGCAATATCATGTATATGTTGGTGGGGACGGGGAACCAAATTGCCTCGTACACCCCCGATTTCCAGAGAGTGACTCGGGGTTACGCGGAGTTCGGTTCTTCTCCAGTGGGTACAGCAACCACTACAGCGACGAATGTGGCGTTCAACTTTACGGGAGCGGTTACGCCCTCGAGTTTCAAGATCGTTGAAGCTGGCGTAAAGACCGCGGATTTCACATTGTCAGGTGGAACTTGTGTACCGAATGTGCAGGTTGTTGCGGGCGCCAGTTGCACGGAGACTTTGACCATGACGCCCACGGCGGTTGGAAGCGTCTCCGCGGAACTGCTGATGCTGGACGCTAAAAGCAATGTTCTGGGTTCCATCGCGCTGCACGGGACAGGAACGGGAGCAACCACCCAGCTATCTCCCGCGATCGAAACAAAGATTGGGGCAAGCTTAAAGACTCCGTCCGAGATCACTACGGACGCGCTTGGGAACATTTATGTTGCTGATCCCGGCCAGGGCAAGGTTTTGATGTATGCAGCCGGCTCCGGTACCAGCTCGACACCGGTTTCGATCGGTACGGGTTTGGTCGCACCCACAGGCGTTGCTGTAGATGGGACTGGGGACGTGTTTATTGCCGACAGCGGGAACGTCTACGAAGTGCCCTTCGGGCTTTCTGGATTGAACGCCAAGGGGCAGGCAACCCTTGCAAGTGGCCTGGGAAGCGGGTTGAATCTAGTCGTGAATTCCCTGAACGATTTATATGTTGCTGATCCCACAAATGGGCGCGTGGTGGTTTTTGGCGATATCGGGGGATTCGATCTAAGTATCTTTGCCGGGACCGTCAATTATTTGACGACGGGGCTGACCGCACCTTCTGCGCTGGCGGTGGACGAATCCAATAACCTGTACGTGCTCGATAGCGGAAAACTGTTCGAGTTTGTCTCAGGTACAGGATCTCCGACCACGTTGCTGACGGGCTTGAGCGGAGCTACGGGTCTGGCCATTGATCCCTCCGGCGCCGTTTACCTGACCTCCGGCGCGGCAACACAGAGAATTCCGCTGGTAAGCGGAGCGCTGTCGGCGGCGAACGAAACGACACTTGCGGTGGATGTCAGCAGCGCCTCTTCAGTTGCTCTGGATCGTACCGGAAATGTGTATCTGACTCCCACCGCCGGCGGAGCAATTAGCGCGGTGAGCACAAGTGGAACTCTGAACTTTGGCAACGTGGCTTTGGGTCTGACTCCTAGCCTTCCGGTAACTCTGATCAACGCAGGTAACGCCGCGCTGACTGTAACGGGCTATACATCGACCAATACGGTGGACTTCAACGGCAGCGATATCTCCTGTGAAACCGCCGCCGTGACAGCGGGTTCCACCTGCAGCTTGGACGTCAACCTGGTCCCCGGGCCCGGCGAACAGGGAACCCTGACCGGAGTCATCGGGTTCACTTCTACTTCTGTAAACGTCCCAGTGGTCGATGTGACTACTGTAAGCGCAGCGCTGGCGAAGTCAGCTACCAGTCTGGTATCGGGAAGCACCACCCAGGTGATCAGCACTCCGATCACAGTGACGGTTGCTCCTCCGACGGGAACTTCCACCGTACCGACGGGCATCGTGACCGTAAGCTATCCCTCCTTTACCGCGCCTGGCGGCGTTCTGACCGCCGTGACTAGTACTGTTCAAGGGACCTTGAGTGGTGGTGTTGCGCATTTCACGCTGGCGCCGATTTCTGCCGGATCCCAGACGATTACGGTCAACTATGGCGGTGATCGCGTCTTTGGCCGCTCGACGGGAACCTTGGTTGTGAACGTGGCGAAATCGAATATTATCGGTCTCACCCTGGATACCAAACCGCCGTCGTACCTGCCCTTCACGCTGAAGTCCAACGGGTACACTCCTTACGACGGATCGCAGAATTACTGGGAATACCAGATGCCTGTGAACATTACTACGGCCGCTGGACTTGCTACTGGAACCATCACGTACAACGACGACTCTTCAGTGTGCCCTCCGGGAACCTCGGCGACCGGGCAGGGTGCAGCGGCCTGCCTGCTGAACGGTAACAAGGGTGTGGCCTGTGTCTCTACTGGCTCAGACGGTACAGTGAATCTCTCACCGGGCACCTTGGCGAATACGACCGGCACAACTTTCAACAGCTCCTGTCTGGAAATCAGCACAGCGAACTCTGCCTTCAAGCCGGTCTTTGGCACGCACTACATCACACCTGTGTATAGCGGCGATGCAAACTTCAACGGCGTTACGGGCTCGGTTTCCACGCTTTTCCAGGTGGTGCAATCACCCGCGGTTTTGATTACATCCAGCACGCCTTCGCTGACTCTTAGCGCCGGCAAGTCTGGGACCGCATCGCTGACGTTGAATTCTGTGTTGGGTTACGGTTTCGCGGGTCAGGGCGGTTCTTTGAACGACTACCAGTTCCCGCTGACTTTGTCCTGCGATAATTTGCCGCCCCATGCGGAATGCTCCTTCACTTATCCAGTACCGGATCCCAACATTGCCAACGCACTGGATATCTCGTGCACCGGCACCAAGGGAAATGGCGCTACCGCGGCCTGCTCTCCTTCTAACGCCTCAGTCACGATTTACACCAATGTGAGCTCGGGGACCACGGTTAGCCGGATCGCCGGAGCATCGACAGTGACTCTGGCGTCGATCTTCGGTCTGGGTATGATCGGTCTTTTCCTGCGGCGCAGGGAGTTCCAAAAGGGAAGAACGATGTTGATGCTCTTCCTGTTCCTGGTCGGTGGCGCGCTGGCGATGAGCCTTACCGCTTGTTCGACGCAGAACCTCAGCCCTATCTCCTCTTCGGCGACACCCTCTGGGACCTATGCAGTGACGGTTACGGCGATGGAAACAGGAAGCCTGCAGGTGGAGAATGCCGGACAAGCAGTAACGGTATACGGCAACCAGAACCAGGTATCACTGCCGTTCTATGTCAATGTGACGGTGCAATAAGTCAATGATCGAATCGGTGGCCGGGATCCGGCAGGGAAACCAACTGAAATGACGGATTCCGGCGACCGATTGAAATGAGATTCACCGCTTTGTTGTGAGCAAAATGGCAAAGGCAGGGCGGGTTTTGAGGCAACCGATTATCATCCTGCGGCGCGACTCCGATTGCGGGGAAAACGGCAAAGGGCGCGGTAGGCTGGATGGGACGCAAGAAGTACGAAGGCGAACGGAAATACGGGACAAAAAGGGCCGTAAACCATTCCCGAACATGCAAAGAACCAGAGGAGGACGAGTAATGCGAGCAATTAAGAACAGTTTCACAAGTCCAGTGCGGCCCCTCGCTGCGGGAACATGGTTGGCCCTGTTCTCCATGCTGACCCTATGTCTCTTTGCGCCGGCTGCCAAAGCCGCTACAACGACCCTGCCGATCGTGGTTACAGGTGCGACAGTTGAGGTTGGACTGCTTACCGGCGGCGGTTGGGGCGGTTCGCAATCGCCCCTGAGCGGTACCTTCGCCGTGGGCGCGAACGGCGATGTCTATGTCGGGAACGGCTACAACGGTATCACCTGGCAGATGGTGCCGGGCGGCGCCGAAACGAGCATTTTGCCGATCGGCGGATCGGCAGCTACAATAGACAGCTACGGCAACCTGTATTTCGCGGCCTATTACAGCAATAACGTCTACAAGATTCCTTACAACGCCGCCACTGGCGCCTATAACTATTCGAGCTTCACATCCACGGCATACCCGAGCACAAACTGCAAGGGTGGCACCCAAGACACGGCGCCCTGTATCTTTGCTCCCGGGGTTGCCATTCAGGGTTATGCAGATATCGCTTTTGACGCACAGGGCAATTTCTTCTTTGCTGAGGGCGCCGACCCATCCACAAATCCAAACGCTATCTACGAGTGCAATCTGGCCTGCATTGCCAGCGCCACGGGCACTCCCAAGCTGCTTTTCGCGGATTCAGTGGCGATGGGCGCCATGGGAATCGATCCTTGGGGTAATATCTTTTTTAGCGACGGCGCCAATTCCACCGTCGGAGCGGTAACCTACTTGAAAGAATTGCCGTTGGTATCCGGCACCTATGCATCGAGCCCGACCACGATTCTGAGCTATTCAAACAAGGCTTCGTACGGCAACGGTGTGAGCGGCGTGGCCGTCGCTTCCAGCGGTACAGTGTACTTTGGCACCGATGCAGATGGCATCTTTGCCATCCCGAACACGCAGTCGGGAGGCCCGAACGTAGCCGGTCTCTATATGGTTTCAAAGGTGGGAGGCAAAGCCATTGCTCTAGACTCCAAGGGCAATCTTTACCAGTTGAACTACACCACCGGTGACAACATAGTCATGATTCCCGCCAACCACTTGGCGCTCGGCGCAAGTGTTTTGGGCGGTACCGCGACAACCGCCACCGCCAATATCATCGACAATGCGGGAAGCTGCACCCCTACTTCCACGTTGGCTTTCACCGAAGCCGGAGCGCCGACTACTGAGTTTACAGCAGGGACACCCGCTGCCTGCGGTGCGGCACTTGGAACCGGCAATGGCACATTTAGTTCGGCCGTCAATCTGACGGGCGCCTCAACCTCAGTGACCATAACCTTCACGCCATCCATGGCGGGCGAGCGCAGCGCCGCTTTCAAGATCGCGGATTCAACAAACAGCGCCTCTGGAACCATTACCGTCACCGGTATCGGCCAGGGCGGCCTCGCCAATCTCGATCCGGGCGTATGGACGTCCTACACGACTGGCTTTACCACCCCCTCATCGGTGGTCTCCGACTGGGCGGGCGATCTGTTCATCGCCGACCGGGGTGCCGGCAAGCTGTATGAAATTCACACGGGAACAACCACGCTGACGCAGATCGGCACGTTCTCGATCCCTCAGGCTCTGGCGCTGGACGCGAACAACAACCTCTATGTCGCGGATTCCGGCTCCAACCAGATCATTGAGGTTCCCAACACCTTCACTGGCGCCCAGGGCGGATTTATAGCCGGGACCCAATCGGTGGTCGTTTCCAGTTCGACTCTGATCGGGGGATTGGCACTGAGTGGACCGAATGGTTTAGCCATCGGCCCGGATGGAGTGCTTTATATCTCCGATTCTACGAACATGCGCGTGGTCACTTTCAATCCGGTGAATGGCATTGTGGGGCTGACTCAGGCCAACAGCGCGAATGGATTGAAGGCCCCTGCCGGCCTTGCCGTAGATGCTTCCAACAACCTCTATGTCGCCGACCCCACCGCTGGATCTGTCTTCATCTTCAGCCCGAGTTCTGGCTTCAGCACGGTGGCCGTCGCTGGCTCCACGCCCGTCAACCAGCCGGTTGGTGTTGTCGTTGAGGCTTCCGGAAGTCTGCTGATCGCGGACAAACTGACCGGCGCCATTGTGCGCGTTCCGGTCAATGGGTCTGGTGTACTGACTGTTGCTAACGCGTTTTTGATCGAGCAGAATCCCCAATCGGCGCAGTCCCTTTCCATGGATGCCATGGGCGACATCTACACCGCCGACATGAGCGGCAAGGCGGTCTATGCGATTCAGCGTACCGCAGCTTCGATCAATTTCGGTACGGTATCGGATGGCTTGAGCTATACTCTTCCCGTCACCTTGATGAACGCGGGCAATGCGCCCGCTACCTTGGCAACGCCCGCTTACACCGCACCTACCAATTCGCTCTTTTCTTTAGCTCCCGCCAGCACGAACGGTTGCAGCGGGGGTAGCGGACCAGTGGGAGCTTCTTGCCTGTTCAGCGCGACCTTCGCTCCGATCTCGGGAAGCACGCAGCAGACAGGCACAGCGACGATTCTGTTCTCACCGTCGGGATCCGCAACGATTAACCTTACCGGACTTTCGACCACATCGTCGATTCTGCCCCAGGCGATTACCAACTTTAATCCCGCAACACCACTTATCGCCGGTCAGCAGATCACTCTGACCGCGACAGCCGGTGTATCGGGAAACCCGGTCACCTTCTCGATTGACGGGACTTCTCCCTGCCCCACCTGCGCAATGGTCAACGGTAGTGTATTGACCGCAGTAGCGGCGGGCGGCGTCATTGTGGATGCCAACGAACTGGGCGGCACGGTGAGCGGCAAGCAGTACGCCAATGCCCCGACGGTGAAGAAGAACATCACCATCAACAGTGCCTTGCCCGCCGGCAGCGCAGCTATCTTGATGACACAGAAGAATGTCTTCTCCGCCGAGCCGAATAGCGGCGCGCTTGACTCAGCGGATTATGGCGGCACCTCGCTTGCCATCAACCAGCAGGGCAACGTGATCGTGAATAGCGCCGGCGCGGTCGTCGAGATGTATAAGCCGAGCACGGGCGCCTGGACGACGCTGGGAACCTACGGCAAGTACAGCAATGGCGGCGGTGTGGCCGTAGACAGCCATGGCAATCTGTATCTGGGTGCTCCCTACGCTGGCCCAATCATGATGGTTCCTTATAACAACGGTGCTTATTCAACCTGGACGGGGGATCTTAGTTCTGTATCGCCTGCGCCGGCGAACTGCACCAGCACTTCCACCGCACCTTGCACCGTTCTGGCCAGCGTTCCGGGCGGCGGCGGTGTGGCGGCAATGACCATGGACTCGGCCGGCGATATGTTTATCACCACCCACGGATTTGCAGTCGTGGAGTGCACAGCGGCTTGCGTTTCTTCCAATGGCAGCAGCCCTGCTGCGAAGGTGATCTATCAGGAGCCGACTGGCACAGGCGGCAATCAACTCTACGCCGGGTCGATTGCTGTCGATCCATGGGGCAATGTGTTCTTTACCGACTCCAATCTGACCAACAACAATGCCTCAAACTACAACGCGATCAGCAGCTTCTCCGATCTCTACGAGCTGCCGAAGAGCAGCACGAGTTCCACCGGGTATGCGACTACGCCGACAACTCTGGTGACTTTCACCAACAAGACGCCGGCCGGCTACAGCAATGAGCTCGATGCGGTTGCAGTTACCTCGAACGGAACGGTTTACTACTCGACGCAGTTCGATGGCATCTACGCGATCCCCAACACCCAGTCCGGCGGCCCGGTGGTTACTTCTCAATATGCCATCAGCAGCCAGGGCGCAAAGATCATGGGTCTTGACGCCAATGGCAACATCTTCCTGGTGAACTACATCAGCGGGGGAGATACGCTGGCGCAGATCATTGTTAACGACATCACGCTCCCGGTGGCGCAGTTGGATGGCGCGGCGGTAACCTCCGCGGTGACGGTGGTCGACAACGTCGTCCCCTGCACCAACTCTGCCGTATTTAACATCGCCTCTTCGAATTCGCAGTTCAGCGGATCGGTTGCCGCTGGGGCTTCGTGCTCAACCATCTCGGTGAGCGCCGGCAACGGAACTCTCACAACCTCTACCAGTGGCAGTGCTGTAGCTTTGCCCTCGCCGAATGTTTCCAGCTATCCAGGAACACTTTCCTTCAGCGATACGACGGTTGGTACACAGTCCGCAACCCTGACTACCAGCGATACAGCCAACGGCGGCATCGGCACTACGGCCGTCAGCGGTGTGGGAAAATCCACTCCGCAGGCCATCACCTACACCTTGCCCACGAATACGACCTCGACCTACACTCCTGGTTTGACCATCACATTGGCAGCCACGGGTGGCGGATCGGGGAATGCGGTTGTTCTTTCAGTGGATGGGGCCAGCACCGGTATCGGTACTCTGGTCGGAAACGTTCTGACCGTGACCCAGGCGGGATCGATCATCATCGATGCTAACCAGGCTGGCGGTGCGAATGCGGGTGTCCATTACGACGCGGCGCCACAGACGCAGTTGACCCTGACAGTGCTGCAGGCGGCGCAGTCGCTGACCTTCCTGGCTCCTCTTACTCCGGTAACTTATGCACCTGGATTGCAGTTTGCCCTTTCTGCAACCCCTGGAATCACCGGCAATGCGGTTACCTTCTCCGTGGATTCATCGAGCACGGCTACGGCGACGATCAGCACAAATACCCTGACTGTGACTGGCGCGGGTACGCTGGTGATTGACGCGAACGAATTGGGTAACGTGAACTACCTTGCCTCACCCCAACAGCAACAGACTGTAGTGGTGAATCAGGCAACGCAGACAATTACCCTGGTTCCTCCTGCGGCGGCCATTCATTTCGTACCCAATCCGGTGGCCAGCGTCTGCTCGGCAGCCGGTGTGGGCGTGAACGTGAACTGCAACCAGATCACTCTGGTCGGCACGGGCGGCGCTTCCGGAAACCCGGTGGTCTTTACCGTGGATCATACGAGCACGGCTACTGCCACCATCACGGGTACCACGTTGACCTTCTCTTCAGTGGGCAACGTTGTGGTTGACGCCAATCAGGCCACCAGCACCAACTATCTGGCCGCGCCTCAGGTGAAGGAGACCATCGCCATCCTGCCCGCTCTGGCAACGCAGATCATCAATTTCCCTAATCCTGGAACAGTGGTTACGGGAAACACCACCACTCTGGTAGCGACCGCGACCTCGGGCCTGCCGGTGAGTTACACGGCTGCTCCGTCGACGGTTTGCACGGTCTCCGGATCGGTGGTCACCGCGGTTGCCTCTGGCACTTGCACCGTAACCGCTCTTCAGCCTGGTGACAACACCTACTTTGCCATGGCGGCTCCGGTACAGGATTCCTTCACCATTAATCCGGCTGGCTTGATTCCGGCGATGGCCCTGAGCTTCTCGATGTCGGACATGGTTCTACAGGCTGGTTCGGTAGGCGTGACTCAGTTGACCATCAACTCCGGAAACAACTTCGCGGGCACGGTGAACTTTACCTGCACCGGTGCACCTGCCGGTTACACCTGCGCCATCAACCCCAATCCGATCTTCGTTCCGCAGGGTGGTTTCGTCTCCACGGCGGTATCCATCTCTCCGAGCACATCCTCGTCGATGGGTTCCAACCACTCCCGTACCTACCTGCCGGGAGCAACGCTGGCCGTGGCACTCTGCTTCTTCGGTCTGCGCAGACGGAAGAGACTGCAAATGCTTCTGCTGCTGGTCATCGGTCTGGCAGGGCTGGGCGTAGTCTCCGGCTGCGGCGGTTCGAGTACTCCTTCGGCTACCGCCGGTACGCAATCGACGCTTACCGTCACTGCTATTTCCGGAACTGTCCAAAAGGCGATTACCTTCACCGTTTTGGTTCAGTAGGGCAGTTTAACCAATCCCGATCGACACAGGGGCCTCTCCACTTCAATGTGGAGGGGCTTTTGTGTTCCTGCATTCATCGTTTCCAGGAATTAAGTTCGGTTGAGAAGGAACTGGCTTCTTTCAACAGAATCTTTGCTTTACACGCCAGGCAAAGTCCGTGGCAGAACCAGGGTGCGATTCTTTTCCGACGGCCGTGAGTGCCGAATCGGAAACATGGATGACAGAGGTATTTTGGGCCTGTTACCGTTACCACTCGTGGATGTAAAATGATTCAGGTAGCGAACCCCGAGGGTACGGCAAAGGCCGGAAGTTGGAGTGGCGCCTAAGGGCGCCGACTCGCGCGTACTGGAGAGACGGAAATGAAAAGATTTTCAAGGATTTTGGCGCTGGTTCTGGCTGCTTCGATGACCCTTGCCTTAAGCGCTTGCGGAGGTGGCAGCGGTACGCCGCCCATTTCAAAGACAACACCTACGGTGTCGGTAACACCGGCCTCTTCGAGCATCACCACCGCTCAGACGCTGGCAGTCACTGTGACCGTCAGCGGCGCGCCTACCGGATCGGTGACGCTGAGCAGCGGCAGCTATAGCTCGAGCGCAACGACATTGATCGCCGGCAGCGCTTCGATCACCATCCCCGCCGGTTCTTTGGCGGTGGGAAGCGATACGCTGACAGCGACGTTTACGCCGGATGCCAACAGCTCTTCGTCCTATAACGGCAATTCCGGATCGGGATCGGTCACGGTCACGGGACCGGTCACCAAGACCACGCCAACGGTCACGGTGACACCGGCTAGCTCAAGCATCACCACCGCCCAGTCTCTGGTGGTCACGGTTGCGGTCAGTGGCTCACCTACGGGCTCGGTGACGTTGACCAGCGGCAGCTACACTTCTGTCGCGGCGACCTTGAGCGTAGGCGGCGCCACCATCAACATCCCCGCCGGGTCACTGGCCGTGGGTACCGATACCCTGACGGCGACCTACACGCCGGATGCCAATAGTTCTTCGACATATAGCGCCGCCTCGGGAACAGGTTCGGTCACAGTGGCGGTCGCGAACAGCAAGACCACCCCGACGGTCACAGTGACTCCGGGTTCGCCGAGCATCACCACTGTCCAGACGCTGGCGGTAACGGTTGCGGTCAGCGGCGCGCCCACGGGCTCGGTGACACTGACCAGCGGAAGTTACACTTCTGCCGCGGCGACCCTGAGCAGTGGCAGTGCCACGATCAACATTCCCGCCGGATCGCTGGCCGTGGGCAGCGATACGCTAACGGTTACCTTTACGCCGGATGCCAACAGTTCCGCGACCTATAACAGCAATTCCGGAACCGGGTCGGTCACGGTGACCAAGGTTACCCCGACGGTTACGGTGACGCCGGCTTCTTCCAGCATCACTACGGCACAGTCACTCTCGGTGACAGTTACGGTCAGCGGCGCGCCCACGGGCTCGGTGACGTTGACCAGCGGCAGCTACACCTCTGCCGCCGCGACCCTGAGCAGCGGCAGCGCCACGATCAACATTCCTGCCGGCTCGCTGGCCGTGGGCAGCGATACGCTGACGGTCTCTTACACCCCGGATTCCAGCAGCTCGGCGACTTACAGCAGCGCTTCCGGGACGGGATCGGTCACGGTGGCTAAGATCACACCCACGTTGGTCGTCACTCCTTCGCCCGCGACTATAACGACCGCCCAGGCTCTGGTGGTAACGGTGACGGTGAGCGGTGGCAGTGCAACTCCCACGGGCTCGGTGACGTTGACCAGCGGCAGCTACACCTCTGCCGCGACGGCCCTGAGCAGCGGCAGCGCGACGATCAACATCCCTGCCGGCTCACTGGCTGTGGGAACCGATACGCTGTCGGTCACTTACACGCCCGACGCCGCCAGTTCCTCGACTTACAACAGCGCCAGCGGGACAGGGTCGGTGGCGGTCACCGCGCTGGCGACTCCCACGCTGACCCTAACTCCTTCCGCCACCAATATCTCCACCTCGCAGGTGTTGACGGTGACGGTAGCGGTCGCCGCCAGCGGCAGCTATCCCACGCCTACGGGCAGCGTGAAGCTGACCGGCGGCGGTTATACCTCTTCCACGGCAACGCTCAGTTCTGGCAGCGGCACCATCACCGTTCCCGCGGGTTCCCTGGCGACGGGCGCCGATACCCTCACGGTGACCTACACGCCCGACACCGCAGGTTCGGCCTACTACAACAGCGGCACCAATACGACTTCTGTCACGGTCGGAACCTTGCTGGTTCCCACGGTGACGGTGACGATGCCTACCGCGTTCGTGGTGGGAACCGAGCCCACCATCACCATCGATCAGAGCTTGTCGGTCACGGTCACTGTGGGCGCCGTAAGCGGAAACGCGACCCCCACGGGCAGCGTGACGCTGTCCGGTCCGTCTGCATCTGGAACATATACCTCAGCCGCCGCAACCTTAACCAGCGGCAGTGCGACGATTGCCATACCAGCAGGCTCCTTGGTGGCCAGCACCGACACCCTGACGGCGACCTACACACCCGACTCCAACTCTGCCATCTACACCACAAACAGCGGTACGGGGTCGGTTAAGGTCGATCCGCTTTTGTTCCCGACAGTGACGGTGACGCCTTCGGTGGCGACCGCCATCACCACGGCGCAGAGCCTCACTGTGGGGGTAACGGTCTCAGGGAGCCTTGCCACCCCCACCGGCACGGTGAAAGTGACCGGCGGCGGGTACACTTCTGCGGCAACGACTTTGAGTGGCGGCAGCGCCACCATCACCGTTCCCGCCGGCAGTCTGTCTTTGGGCAGTTACAGGCTATCCGTAGCCTACACTCCAGATACCGCCGGTGCGTTGATTTACCGTGCGGGATCGAGCAACTCGGCAGCGATTACCGTAACCCTCCTTACTGCGGTTACGGTGAACCAGACGCCAACCAGCACAAAGGTCAGCAACCAGCTCATGGGCGTCAATATGGCGATGTGGTACGATCCCACGACGGCAGGAGTGCTCTCCACGCTCCAATCGTCTGGCTTCAAGGCGCTTCGCTGGCCGGGCGGATCGTCGTCGGACGATTATCACTGGGCAAACAACGCCATGTGTTTTGGAGGATATGCCACAGGGAACGCAACTTTCGCGAAATTTCTCGACGATCTTGCCATTCCCGGTAGCTTCGATGTGGCCCTCACGGCGGATTATGGTACAGACCCGACTTGCACCACGGGCGGACTGCCCTCCGAGGCGGCGGCTTGGGTAGCAGCCGCGCTGAGCAATCCTGGCGGTGCCGTTACCGTGAGCCACGTGACAGTTGGTAACGAGGAATACGGAAGCTGGGAAGAAGATCTGCACACCATCCCGCATGATCCCACCACCTATGCCGCCGCGGTAGCGGGCAGCACCGGGTTTTATAGCGCGATCAAGACTGCCAGCCCCAGCACACTGGTGGGTGTCGATGTCAATCCGGGTAACTCTCCCGCGTGGGATCCGATCGTGCTGGCCAATGCCCCCTACGATTTCGTTGAGTATCACTACTACGTCTTCAATCCGGGAAATGAAAGCGACAGTACGCTGATTGACAGCGCGGCGCAAACCTTCACCGCGAATATCAATACCATCAAGGCCGAGCTGACGACCGCCGGAAAACCAAATACTCCCATCTACGCGGGCGAAGTCGGATCCGTGAGCAGCAATCCCGGCAAACAATCCTGGTCGATCACGCAGGGTCTGTATGCAGGCCAACTGCTGGGTGAGGCGATGAACGACGGTGTTGCGCGC
The DNA here is from genome assembly GCA_964493705.1 of uncultured Occallatibacter sp. GTDB lineage: Bacteria > Acidobacteriota > Terriglobia > Terriglobales > Acidobacteriaceae > Telmatobacter. Next base: position 211,434 of record CAZBPD010000002.1, on the reverse strand, counting down.
CTTACCTGGTGGATCGGCTTCGGCAATTGCAACGGTTCTGCCGGGAATGACAGTACCTCGCTCTATGGCTGGCAGACTTTCGGCGCATACAACATCTTCTCCGATGGACCTTCGGATACGAATTGCCCGAACGCGGGTCCGATCGGCACCATGTCTCCCACGGCGATCGCCTTCCAACTCTACAGTCAGGTGCTGGTCAACGGCGAATATGTGCTCACTCCGACGGTTGCCCCTGCCGGCTCCGATGTGCGCGCCTATGCGGCAACCCACAGCGCCGGAACCGCGCTGGTGTTGTTCAACCTGAACGAAACCACTAGCGAGCCGGTGACGGTGACACTTTCGAAAGAAGTGAACTCTTCGGATGTGACCGTTACGACCTACAACAAGGCGCTCTACGACCAGACAAATGCGAGCCCCGCGGTCTGGGCCGCGCCCACAACCACGGATATGGGTGCACAGAGCCTGCCTCTTACGCTTACCCTTACTCCCTGGAGCATGAACGTGGTCATCATCAAGTAGCCCGGGTCTCTGTTTCAGGACAGCATCACCGAGCCGCCGCTTCCGCAAGGAGCGGCGGCTCCTTCCTTGGGCGATCTCGCTACACCGCCGGTAAACGGCTCTCGGGATGAAAGTGTTTTTCTTGCGAATTGCGAAAAACCGGTCAGTGTATTTGCTCAAAACACAATATATCGAGTCGAGTGCTTCCCAATCCGTTCGAGTGTTTTGCGTGATCTGGATCACAGGTGCGACGGCCCTGTTGCTTCAGGATAGAATTATTCCAGATGAGGATTCTCTCCAAATCCGTGGCCCTGGTGCTGGGCGCTCTGCTGTGGGCGCTGCCGGTTCTCGCGGCGATCCCTTGCAGCCCGGCGAATTGCGCCATGGAGCACTGCGCGGGCTGCTGCGCGGGGATGGATGAGATGCCGATGCAGGCGCCTGCCGTGAGCCTCAGTCAGGCTCCGGCGCAGTCTCCGGCTCCTCTGTGCGCCTGCGCCGTATCCAATGAAGCTACGGCATCGATTCTGGTTCGGGAGGCGCAGCGCGTCGCGACCCCCTCGATCTCTACCGTGGATGCCGCGCTTCTGCTGCCCAGCCTTGCCGGGACTGCGACCCAGTTCCATCGAACGCCGCCGCTGCTTGCGCGCGGCAAGCAAGCACAATCCATCCTCTGCACCTTCCAGATCTGATTCGCTCCCTCATTGGTTGATTTGCGGCTCCCGCAAGGGATCTGCCCAGATCGTTTGTTTCCAATCGAGGAGCAATTCATGAGATCTCTGTGGCTATACGCCCTTTCAGCGGCGTATTTAGCAGTATTTGCTGGCGCGCAGCAGCCCGCCGCCCCACTGGCGGACGCAGGCAATTCCACTGCGGTAGAGGTGCTGCGGCTGGACGATGTGGTTCGCGAGGCGCTCGATAAGAGCCCTGAAGTCGAGAGCGCGCGGCACAGCATCGAGGCGCTCAAGCATCGTGTGCCGCAGGCCCAGGCGCTGCCCGACCCCAGCGTCTCGGTGGGATGGGCGGGCAATGCCGCACCCTTCAGCATCATGGCGCGGGATGCATCGAGCTATCGCGGGCTGGCCGTCAGCGAGCAGTTTCCCGCTCCCGGCAAGTTGAAGCTGCAAGGGGCCATTGCGGCCAAGGATGTGGAGGCCGCGCAGGCCGCTCTTGAAGGCCTTCGCCGGCGCATTGCTGCCGAGGTTCAGGCCGCCTATTACGACTACTTCTTTTACGGCAAAGCCCTGGAAAGCGCCCATCGTAACCAGCGGCTGCTTGAAGAGGTGGAGCAGATCGCCGAAGCCCAGTATCGCGCCGGCAAGGTCGAGCAGCCGGATGTGCTGCGCGCGCAGGTGGAGATCTCGCTGTTGCTGGAGAAAACGGTTCTGCTCGAACAGCAGCGTTCAATGGCGGAGGCTCGCCTCGACAGCTTTTTGCTGCGTTCGCCCGACGAGCCCTTGCCGCCGGCGGACGAGGTGCATCCGGACCCGCTGCCTGTGTCACTTCCGCAAATCTATGACATGGCCGCGGAGAACGACGCCGACGCCCAGGGAGACAGTAGGACGATCGAACGCAACCGCTTGTCGGTGGCGCTGGCGCAGCGGCAGTTCCGGCCCGATGTAGGAGTGAGCACTATGTTTCAGCAGCGCTCCGATCAGGCTGCGATGTACGGGTTGACCTTCAGCGTGAATCTGCCTGTGTTTTATAAAGCCAAGCAGCGCCAGGCAATCGTTGCCGCTACGGAAGAGGTGATCGGCGCCGAGAAGACGCGCGACGGGCGATTGAATCAGCTTCGCCTTGAGTTGCGGCAGCAACTGATTGCCGCCACGACAGCGAACAAGTTGATGGCGCTCTATACCAAGGGCGTAATTCCGCAGACATCGTTGGCGCTGGAGTCGTCGATGGCCGCCTATCAGGCTGCCAAGACGGAGATCCAGCCGGTGCTTGCCAACATGACCACGCTGCTCGACTACGAGAGCGACTACTATCGCCAGCTTGCCGACTATCAGACCGCCCTGGCGCGCATCGCCAGCCTCACCGGCAAGGAGAAGTGACCATGGAAAAGATGAAACAGGCAACACGCACTTTTGCATCAGGCAAGCGCATCACCGCTCTGGCTCTTCTCGTGCTGGCGCTGGGAGCGGTTTATCTTGCCGCTCGCCATCAAGGCCCCTTTGCGCGGCGCATGGTGCAGGTCGCGGATGGAGGCCGCGTGGTTCTCTACTGGTACGACGCCATGAATCCCGAGCACCACTCCGATAAACCGGGCAAGGCTCCAGACGGAATGGATCTGGTTCCCCAATTTGCATCGCCGGGCGCATCGAAGGCATCGCCGCTAGGGCCGCGCCGCATCCTCTATTGGTACGACCCCATGCATCCGGCTTATACATCGAACAAGCCCGGCATTGCGCCCGATTGCGGTATGGAACTGGTTCCCAAATACGCCGATGAAGGCGGCGTCAAGCTACCCCTGGGCGCGGTTACGGTGCCCGAGGACAAGCAAGCGCTTGCCGGGGTGCGCACGGCGGTGGTGGAACGCAGCGCCTTGACCCGTGAGATTCATACCACCGCGGAGATTGTCGCCGATGAAAGCAGAATCTCGCATGTGCATGTGAAGGTTGCCGGAACCATTGACCGGGTGGATGTGGATTATGTCGGACAGTTGGTCCACAAGGGGCAACCGCTCTTCACCTTCTATAGTCCGGATATGGTGGCGACGGAAGAGGAGTATCTCATCGCCAAGCGCGGCGATGCGGCACTGGCCGGCGCTCCCTTCAAGGAGATCGCACAGGGCGCGCAATCGTTGCTTGAATCGACGCGGCAACGGCTGAAACTCTGGGACATCTCCGATGAGCAGATACGCCAACTCGATCGGAGCGGCAAGGTCAGCCGCACACTCACCATCTATTCCCCGGTTACGGGATTCGTCACCGACCGCAAGGCCTTTCCGCAATCGGCGGTCACACCGGATACGGAGCTGTATACCGTCTCGGACCTATCGAGCGTGTGGGCGCTGGCCGACATCTATGAGAACGAAGTGCCCTACGTCCGCGCCGGACAGAGAGTCACCTTCACGCTGAGCTACTATCCCGGCAAGACCTACTCGGGCGTGATTTCTTTCATCTATCCCAGCGTCGATCCGCAAACGCGCACGGTCAAGGTTCGTGTGCAGCTTGCCAATCCCGGCTACGTGCTGAAGCCGCAGATGTTCGCCGACGCCCAGGTGCATGTGGACTACGGAACGCAGATCGTTGTGCCGCGCGATGCGGTGGTCGATGGCGGAGAGCAGCAACAGGTCTTCGTGGTACAGCCGGGCGGAGTCTTCGCGCCGCGCACGGTCAAGCTGGGGCCGGCGGTCGACGACCGGGTGGTGATTCTCTCCGGCTTGAAGGTGGGCGAGACCATTGTTGTCTCCGGCAACTTCCTGATCGATTCCGAGAGCCGCCTCAAGGGCGCGCAAGGCTCGACGCAACACTAAGGAGAGGCGCAATGATCGACAGAATCATCGATTTCAGTGATAAAAACAGGTACCTGATCCTGCTGCTGGCCATCGTCGCCGTGCTGCTTGGATGGCGTTCCATGCGCGAGACCAAGCTGGATGCGATTCCCGACCTCTCGGAGACGCAGGTCATCGTCTATGCCAAGTGGGATCGCAGTCCCGACATCATGGAAGACCAGGTGGCTTATCCCATCGCCTCGGCGCTGCTGGGGCTGCCCAAGGTCAAGGACGTGCGGGCCTTCTCCGACTTTGGCTACTCATATATCTACATCGTCTTTGAAGAAGGCACCGACATCTACTGGGCGCGCTCGCGCACCCTCGAATATTTGAATTCGGTTACGCAGCGCCTGCCCAAGGGCGTCAACGTCGAGTTGTCGAAGGACGTGACGGCGGTGGGCTGGATCTATCAGTATGCGCTGGTCGATACCACCGGCCAATTCAGCATCGAGCAACTGCGCAGCTATCAGGATTGGTATTTGCGCTATGCGCTGCAAACCGTGCCGGGGGTGGCCGAGGTTGCGCCCATCGGCGGCTTCGTGCGCCAGTATCAGGTGAATGTCGATCCCAGCAAGCTGCTGGCTTACCGGATTCCCATTCAGACGGTCAGCGACGCGGTGCAGAAGTCGAACAACGATGTGGGCGGAAGGCTCGTCGAGTTCACGGGGCGCGAGTACATGGTGCGTGGGCGCGGCTATATACGCTCGCTCGACGACATCGGCAACACCGTTCTCATGACCAATACGCAGACCGGAACGCCGGTACTGGTGCGCGATGTTGCTACGGTTTCCTTTGGCCCCGATCTGCGCCGCGGCGCCGCCGATCTCGATGGCAAAGGCGAAGCCGTGGGCGGCATCGTCATCATGCGCTATGGCGAGAATGCCGAGAAGGTGATCGAACGGACCAAAGAGAAGATCAAGGAGATCGAACCCACGCTCCCGCCGGGAGTGAAGCTGATTACCACCTACGATCGCTCCGAACTGATCGACCGCGCCGTCGACAATCTCAAGCACACGCTGCTGGAAGAGCTGTTCATTGTCAGCCTGGTGATTCTCATCTTCCTGTGGAACCTGCGCAGCGCCTTTGTCCCCATTCTCATGATTCCGATCACGGTGATGCTGGCGTTCATCCCCATGCAGATGTCGGGCATGACGGCCAACATCATGTCGCTGGGCGGAATCGCCGTGGCCATCGGCGCGCTGGTCGATGCTTCCGTGGTGCTGGTCGAGCAGACGCACAAGAAGCTGGAGCACTGGCAAGCGCTGGGCCGGCCCGGTCCCGCACACGCCGTGGTGCGCGCCGCGGTGAAGGAGGTCGCCGGGCCCAGCTTCTTCGCACTGCTGGTGATTGCTGTGGGCTTTCTGCCGGTCTTCGCTCTGGAAGGGCAGGAGGGCCGGCTCTTCAAGCCACTAGCCTTCACCAAGAACTTCTCCATGGCCATCGCCGCGCTGCTCTCGATCACACTTGCGCCGGCGCTGCTGCGATTGCTTTTTTCACATATCGACGGCCTGGACTTCAAGCCCAGGTGGCTGGCCAAGGTCTTCAACTCGATCTTTGCCGGTACGATTCACAGCGAAGAGCAGCATCCCATCAGCCGCCCGATGATGAAGCTCTATCGCCCCATCGTCGAGTTTGTCTTGAAGCAGCGCTGGCTGGTGTTGGGCCTGGCCGTGGTGGCGATGGCCTGCACCATTCCGGTGTACTTCAAGCTGGGCGCGGAGTTCATGCCGCCGCTGGACGAAGGCACGCTGCTTTATATGCCCTCGACACTGCCCGGAATCTCGGTGACCGAGGCCACGCGGCTGCTGCAAGAGCAGGACAAAATCCTCTATGGATTCCCCGAAGTGGAGCGGGTCTTCGGCAAGGCTGGTCGCGCCGAGAGCGCCACCGATCCCGCGCCCTACTCCATGATGGAGACCACGGTAGTTCTCAAGCCGCAGGGGCAATGGCCCAAGGTCGAGCGCTGGTACACAAAGCACGCGCCGCAATGGACGTGGCCTTTGCTGCGCCGCTTTTGGCCCGACCACATCAGTACGCAAGAGCTGACCTATGGCCCCGGTGGATTGAACGAGGCATTGCAGATTCCCGGCGTCTCGAATGCCTGGACCATGCCCATCAAGGCGCGCACCGATATGCTCTCGACCGGCATTCGCACCCCGCTGGGCATCAAGGTGCAAGGAGCGGATCTCAACGAGATTCAGCAGGTAGGAGAGCAGATTGAAGCTGTTCTCAAGAACGTGCCCGGCACCTCCAGCGTCTTTGCCGAGCGCACCAGCGGAGGCTACTTTCTCGACTTCGAGCTCAAGCGCGACCGGCTGGCCCGCTACGGATTGACCGTCGACGATGCGGAGAATGTGCTTACTTCAGCCGTGGGCGGCGATACGGTATCGACGACCGTCGAAGGCCGCGAGCGCTACAGCGTCAACGTGCGCTATCGGCGCGATTCCCGCAGCGACATCGACTCTCTGCAGCGGGTGCTGGTGGCCACGCCCTCGGGCGCGCAGATCCCTATCGGCGAGATCGCCGACATTCGCATGAGAAGCGGCCCAGGGATGATTCGCGACGAGAACGGACGGCTCAGCGGATACGTCTATGTCGATGTGGCCGGGCGCGACATTGGCAGCTATGTACGCGACGCCAAGCGGGCTGTGGCCGCGGGCGTAAAGATTCCCACCGGCTATGAATTGGTGTGGAGCGGGCAATATGAGTTCATGCAGCGGGTGGCCGAGCGGCTCAAACTGGTCGTTCCGTTGACGCTGTTCATCGTGTTGCTGCTGCTCTACTTCAATACCGGGTCGGCGGTGAAGACCGGGATCATTCTGCTGGCCGTGCCCTTCTCGGCCATTGGCGCGGTGTGGCTGCTCTACCTGCTGCATTACAACATGAGCATCGCGGTGTGGGTCGGCTTGATCGCGCTGCTGGGCGTGGATGCGGAGACTGCCGTCTTCATGCTGCTGTATCTCGACATCGCTTACAACGAAGCCATGCACAACGGCGGCATCCACGACTGGAACGGCCTGCGCGAAGCAGTGGTCAACGGTGCGGTGAAGCGGCTGCGCCCCAAGGTCATGACGGTGGCCTGCATGGTCTTCGGTCTGCTGCCCATCTTGTGGTCGAATGGCGCCGGCAGCGACGTCATGAAGCGCATCGCCGCGCCCATGCTCGGCGGCATTCTGACTTCATTTTTGATGGAACTGCTGGTCTATCCGCCACTCTTCGCGATCTGGAAGTGGCACGGGGAGATTCAGCCGGCGCAGAGGCGCGCTTCGCGTGCTGCCGAGGCCGAAATACCTGCCTGATTGTCCTTGGCGAATGACTCGGCGTCCCATCCAACGAGGGGCGCCGACGGTCCGTTCCTTCGGGTCAATCGATCATCTCATGGCCGGAGGAGGTATGTGCGTAGCCTTTATTGACACGAAATCCGTGGACGCACATACTGTGCACATGAATATCACCTTCTCCGTCAACGAGAAGATTGCCGAGCGCGCCCGGCTGCGGGCTCGTGCGATGGGAAAGAGCTTGAATCAGGCCGTGCGCGACTACCTGCAGCATCTGGCCGGTGACGAAGACCTGCAGCGCGACTTGGAATACCTGGAGCGTTTTTCCGGGCTGGGGGATTCTCAGGGCTGGAAGTTCAACCGGGAAGAGCTTCATGAACGCAGATAGTCCGATCAAACAAAGTCAACCCATTCCAATCATTTCATCCTGCTGCGGATTCGCGTTAAAATAGAAGACGAAGTGGCCCTCCACCAGCCCATCCCGGCCCTCCTCTAGCGGTTCCCGCCGCGCAGAGTTGTTTTTCGCCTCATTTTCCCTACAAAACTCAACCAAAACATCCCCGCCCGGAGGGCTGCCGTGATCGATCGTCTTGAACAAATGGAGCAGCGTTACGAAGAGCTGCAAGCGCAGTTCGCGCTGCCCGAGGTCCTCAACGACCAGGAAAAATATCAGAAGGCCGCCAAGGCCATGCGCGATCTGGAGCCGGCGGTGGAGAAGTTCCGCACCCTGAAACAGGTGCGCGCCAGCCTTGCCGAGGCCCAGCAGATGCTCGCCGATCCCGATATGAAGGAGATGGCCGAGGAGGAGATTGCCGCCCTGACGCTGCGCGAGCCGGCTATTGAAGAGGAAATCAAGGTCCTGCTCCTGCCAAAAGATCCCAACGACGAGAAGAACGTCATTCTGGAGATCCGCGCCGGCACCGGCGGCGACGAGGCCTCGCTCTTTGCCGCCGAGATCTTCCGCATGTACACGCGCTTCGCCGAGCAGCACAAGTGGAAGGTCGAAGTGCTCTCCATGTCCGAGTCGGGAGTGGGCGGCTACAAGGAAGTGATCGCCATCATCGAAGGCGACCGCGTCTACTCGCAGATGAAGTGGGAGAGCGGCGTGCACCGCGTGCAGCGGGTGCCGGCCACCGAGACGCAGGGCCGCGTACACACCTCCGCCATCACCGTGGCCGTGCTGCCCGAAGCCGAGGAGGTGGATGTGAAGATCGAGGCCAAGGACATCCGCATCGACACCTTCTGCTCCTCGGGCCCAGGCGGCCAGTCGGTCAACACCACATACTCCGCCGTGCGCATCACCCACCTGCCCACCAATACAGTGGTGAGCTGCCAGGACGAGAAGTCGCAGATCAAGAACCGCGAGAAGGGAATGCGCGTGCTGCGCTCCCGCCTTTACGAGCAGGAGATGGACCGGCAGAACGCCGAACTGGCCAAGGAGCGCAAGTCGCAGGTCGGCACCGGCGACCGCAGCGAGAAGATCCGCACCTACAACTTCCCCCAGAACCGGTTGACCGACCACCGCATCGGCCTGACGCTGCACCAGTTGGACCTGGTGATGGAGGGCCGCCTGCAACTCATTGTCGATGCCCTCATCACCCACTACCAGGCCGAGCAGTTGAAGGCGGATTCCATCGATGCCTGATGTGCGGGATCTTCGCTCTCTGATCGTCGAGGCTGCGTACGCGCTCGCCGAAGGTCCGCATCCGGAACGCGCACGTCTGGATGCCGAAGCGCTCTGCCTGCACCTTTCTCAGAGAATAGACCCAGAGAGAAACCGGGCTTGGATGTTGGCTCACGGGAAGGACCCGGTCGAACCTAGTCTCGGCATCGCATTGCAAGGGCTGGTAGAGAGACGTCTGCTTGGCGAGCCGATGCAATACATTCTTGGCGAGACCGAATTCTACAGCTTGCCCTTCCACGTTACCCCGGATGTGCTGATTCCGCGCCGCGAGACAGAACATCTGGTCGAGTGGGTCATTTCTCTGGCCGCGCATTTCGCTCAACTCCGCATCGTCGATGTCGGTGCGGGTTCAGGGGCGATCTCCATCGCTTTGGCACACAATCTGCCGCAAGCCGAACTCACCGCCATCGATCTCTCCCCGGCTACGCTGGAAGTGGCGCGCCAGAATGCCGCGCGCAACAACGTCGGCATCCGTTTTTTGCAGGGCGATCTGCTTGCTCCCGTCGCCGGCGAGCAATTCGAGATAGTCGTTTCAAACCCTCCCTATGTGCCGCTGACCGACCGGCCGTCGCTCTCCGTCGAGGTGCGCGACCATGAGCCGGCGCTGGCTCTGTTTGCCGGAGACGACGGGTTGGAGGTCTATCGCCGATTGATTCCACAGGCCTTCGCTATGCTGGTCGCGGGCGGGTTTCTGGCGCTGGAGATCGGCTACGGCCAGGAACCGGCGATCCGTGACCTATTGGAGAAGGCGGGCTTTGCCCAGATCGAGTTCCTTCCCGACCTGCAAGGCATTGCCCGCATCGCCTGCGGTAAAAAGCTGCGGGATTGAGAGCGGATCTCCGGGCGAGATTCACTTCCATAAAAGGGTGTGCCAGGAGGGCTGAATCGCGCTGCAAAGGCGTGTAAAGTGCGTCACATAGATCTGCCCAAAACTGGGTTTACAATGTTTTCCACCTTGAAATCGATGGGAAGCCGTCTTGGAAGATCATTGCAAAGACAATACTAAGGCCCTGCTGAGTGGGGATGAGGCGGTTGCGTGGGCCGCCCTGGATGCTGGTGTTTGCCTGGGGACAGGGTATCCGGGCACGCCGTCAACCGAGATTCTGGAGACCTTCGCCCACCTCGGCGGACGCGCACAGTGGGCGCCCAATGAGAAGGTCGCCTTTGAAGTGGCCCTGGGCGTAGCCTACGCCGGCGCGCGCTCCATCGTTACCATGAAGCATGTGGGCCTGAATGTGGCCGCCGATCCATTTTTTACCGCGGCGCTGACCAAGGTGGATGGTGCGCTGGTGGTCATCTCGGCAGACGATCCCGGCATGGCCTCGAGCCAGAACGAGCAGGACAATCGCCGCTATGCACAGGCCGCAGGCGTGCCCATGCTGGAGCCCTCGGATTCGCAGGAAGCCTACGAATTCACGCTGCTGGCCATCGAACTCTCCGAGCGTTGGCAAGCTCCGGTGATGCTGCGTCTGACCACCCGCGTCTGCCATGCCAAGACCATTGTGCGCCGCGGTCGGGCAGCCATTCCCGCTCCGCGCCAGGCTCATCACCGGCAAGATCCGCGTAACCGCGTGATGATTCCCGCCCATGCCCGTCCGGCGCATCACCGCCTGCGCGCCATGCTGCGCGATCTGACCGCGTGGAACGAAGCCGAGGGGCCGAACCAGTGGATCGAAGGCTCCATGCAACTGGGCATCATCACCTCCGGCATTTCCTATCAGCATGTCCGCGAAGCCGCGCCTGAGGCCAGCATCCTCAAACTGGGTATGACCTATCCGCTGCCCATCGAGAAGATGCGCGTCTTCGCACAGAGCGTGGAAAAATGCGTCATCGTCGAGGAGGGCGACCCCTGGCTGGTAGAAGCCGCGCGTACGGCTGGCATCGCCGTGGTTGGCAAGCACGAAATGTATCGCCACGGCGAGTTGAATCCCACCCGCGTGCGTCGCATTCTTCAGGACGACTGCTCGCCGGAGCCCAAGCCAGTGCCGGGCAAACCGCCCGCGCTGTGCCCTGGCTGCCCGCATCGCATCGCCTTCAAGACGCTGAAAGAGTTGAACTGCATCGTCAGCGGCGACATCGGATGCTATACATTGGGTGTTCTTCCTCCCTTTGAAGCTATGGACACCATGATTGACATGGGCGCCTCCATCGGCGTGGGACTGGGCATGCGCCACGCTCTGCCCGAAGCCGAAGCCCGCCGCGTGGTCAGCGTCATTGGCGACAGCACCTTTGTGCACAGCGGCATCACCGGCCTGGTGGAGATGGTCTATAACCCGCCGTCGACCGGCCACGTGGTGCTGATTCTCGATAACGGCACAACGGCGATGACCGGTCTGCAAGAGCATCCCGGCACCGGGCGCTCGCTCGACCACGCGAAGACCGGCAAGGTGATCTTTGAAGATCTGGCGAGGGCTCTGGGCATAAAAAATGTGTTCGTACTCGATCCCGCAACCGAGACGGATCGCTTTCAGACATTGTTAAAGGAATCCCTGAACAAGTCCGAACTCTCGCTGATCGTCGCGCGCCGCAACTGTCTGCTGGCCGCCGGATCGATCAGCGAATACGAGAGGTGCAATGAGCAGGCCGACTAATATTGTGATCGCAGGGCTGGGCGGACAGGGCGTGATCAAAGCCTCCGACATTCTGGCCGATATGGCCTTCCATGCCGGTCTGGACGTCAAGAAGAGCGAACTGCACGGCATGAGCCAGCGGGGCGGCTCGGTCAGCAGCGATGTGCGCTTTGGGGAGAAGGTCTTCTGTCCCATGGTTTCCGTGGGAGAGGCCGATTATCTGGTGGTGATCGACTCCACCCAGGTTCCCGTCAATGCAGCGATGCTGGCTGCCGATGGCGTATTGATCGAACCCGCGCAGATCGACGAATCGAAGCTCACCAACAAAAAGAGTATCAACGTGGCCTTGCTGGGCGTGCTCAGCCGCTCCCTGCCTTTTCCTGCCGAGGCCTGGCACGAGGCACTGAAGCGCAACCTGCCGGAGAAGCTGCACGCCGCAAACCTGCAATCCTTCGCTCTGGGAAGAGAGGGCTGAAGATGGCGACCAGTGTGTTGGAGATCTGCGCGGTCAGCGCTCCCGACTTCATGCCCTCGGGCGATCTGCGCTCTCTGCAGTTGCAGCGGCTGAAGGCCACCGTGGAGCGGGCCTACGCGCATGTGCCGCTTTTTCGCGATCGCATGAAGGAACGCGGCCTCGCGCCGACGGATGTGCAATCGCTTCACGATATTGCGCGGCTCCCTTTCGCGACCAAGGCCGACCTGCGCGACACTTATCCCTTCGGCCTCTTTGCCAGTCCCATGAGCGAAGTGGTGCGCCTTCATGCCTCCAGCGGCACAACCGGCAAGCCCATCGTGGTTGCCTATACGCAGGAAGACATCGATGTGTGGAGTTCGGTGGTGGCGCGCTGCCTGGCGGGATGCGGACTGCATCGCGGCGACATCATCCAGGTGGCCTATGGCTATGGCCTCTTCACTGGAGGCCTGGGCGCGCACTATGGAGCCGAACGGCTGGGTGCGGCGGTGATTCCCGCTTCAGGCGGCAATGCCGACCGCCAGATCATGCTTTTAAAGGACTTCGGCGTCACCGCCATGTGCTGTACACCTTCGTACTTTGTCCATCTCATCGAACGCGCCGGGGAGATGGGCGTCGATCTGAAGAAGCTGCCGTTGCGCGCCGGCGTCTTTGGCGCCGAGCCGTGGACCGAATCCCTGCGCCGCTGCATTCAGCAGGATACCAACGTCGAGGCTTTCGACATCTACGGACTCTCGGAGATCATCGGGCCCGGCGTAGGCTGCGAATGCACCTGCCATGACGGCCTGCACATCTTCGAAGATCACTTCTATCCCGAGATCGTCGATCCCGAGAGCGGCGAAGTTCTGCCCGAGGGTTGCGAAGGCGAACTGGTGCTGACCACGCTGAGCAAACAGGCCATGCCCATGATCCGCTATCGCACCCGCGACATTACTTCGCTGCTGCCCGGCGTCTGCGCCTGCGGGCGCACCCTGCGGCGCATCGGCCGCATCGGCCGCCGCAGCGACGATATGCTGATTCTGCGCGGCGTCAACGTATTTCCCTCGCAGATCGAGACGGCGCTGCTGCAGGTGGAGGGTACCCTGCCTCACTATCAGATCATCCTGCTGCGCGAACACGGGCTGGATCAGATGGAAGTGCAGGTGGAAGTCACGCCGCAGATGTTCAACGACAAGATTGGCGCCCTGCAGAGCCTGCAACAGCAATTGCAGAGCGCGCTCGACCACATTCTCGGCATTCGCGTCAAGGTATCGCTGGTTGAAGCACGCTCCATCCAGCGCAGCGAAGGCAAAGCAAAGCGCGTCATCGACAGGCGGAACCTATGAAGATTCACCAGATTTCCTTGTTTGTAGAGAACAAGCCTGGGCATATCGCCGCGCCGGCACGGTTGCTGGCCGAGCAGCAGATCGACATCTGCTCGCTCTATCTGGCAGACACCCAGCAATTCGGCGTACTGCGCTTGATCGTCTCCGACTGGCGCAAGGCCGCTCAGGTGCTTGAGGCCAGCGGCTTTACCATCAAGGTCACGGACGTGATCGCGGTCGAAGTAACCGATCAGCCCGGCGGACTGGCCGCAGTGCTGGAGGCGCTGGACGGCGCCGGCATCAACGTCGAGTATATGTATGCCTTCCCCATCGCCTGCAACGACAAGGCGATTCTCATCTTCCGCTTCAACGATCCCGATGCTGCGATCGATCGCCTGCAAACCGCCGGCTTCAACCTGCTGCAGAGCGGCGAACTGCTGGAGAAGTAGACCATGCCCATCTCCAAGACCATCGCGCAGCAGTTGGAAAATGCCTCCTGGGTGCGCCGCATGTTTGAAGAAGGCGCGCGCCTGAAGAAGGAGCGCGGCGTCGACGCCGTCTTCGATTTCTCGCTGGGCAATCCCGATGTCGAGCCGCCACGGGCGGTGATCGAAGCCTTGCAGCGCGTGGTTGTGGCAAATCGCCCCGGCACGCACGGCTATATGCCCAACCCCGGCTATGGCGAGGTGCGCGCCGCCGTGGCCGCCAAGCTGTGCCGCGAAACCGGCCTGTCTTACACTGGCGACGACATCCTGATGACGGTGGGCGCGGCTGGCGCCTGCAACGTGATCCTGAAGGCGCTCCTCGATCCCGGCGACGAAGTGATTGTGCTTGTGCCCTTCTTCCCCGAGTACCAGTTCTACATCTCCAATCACGGCGGGGTCATGGTACTGGTGGAGACCGACGAGACCTTTCTGCCCGACGTGGAGCGTATCGAGGCGGCCATCACACCGCGCACCCGCGCCATCCTGATCAACGCGCCCAATAATCCCACCGGGCGCATTTATCCGGAGAGCGTGCTGCGCGATCTGCAAACGATGCTCGAACGCCAATCCCACCCCATCGCGGTGCTCAGCGACGAGCCCTACAAGGCATTTGTCTACGATGGTCAGAGGCAGACGGAAGTCGCCTCGTGCATCGCCAACACGGTGATTTGCAACTCCTGGTCCAAATCGCTGGGCCTGCCCGGCGAGCGCATCGGCTACCTGGCGCTTTCGCCGCGACTGGCGGATCTTGACCAGGTGCGCAAGGCCTGCGCCTTCACCAATCGCACACTGGGCTTTGTCAACGCTCCGGCCATTTGGCAATGGGTGCTGCTGGAGTCGCTGGACGCTGTGATTGACGCAACTCCTTACGTGAACAAGCGCAATCTGCTCTGCGATGCCCTGGCCGAAATTGGCTACGACGTCACGCCGCCACAGGGAGCCTTTTACGTCTTCCTCAAAACCCCCATCGCCGACGATGTGGCCTTCACCGCGGCCCTGGCCAAGGAGGGCATTCTGGCTGTTCCGGGACGAGGCTTTGGGCGAGCAGGATATGTGCGGCTTTCCTTGACCATTCCTCTGGAGCGGATCGAGAAATCCATACCGGGCTTCAAACGGGCATTCATGGCCGTTTGAGAGAGTATGAGTAGAAATAGAAATTTCTCGCGGATCTCGCGTATGTGTAAGAATAAAGGTTATTTAAGCGTGATCCTCTGTGGTTTATTCTTCTTGGGGCAATCCGCTGAATGCGGTGCAAAGACTGATATAGTAGATGAGGCGGTCGATTCAATCTCTGCCCATGTGCTCTCCTCCCTTCTGCACGTCTTCGGCAAAATCGAATAAGGCAAGATCGAGTTGCTGAGAATAAAGAGGATAGCGCACGCGGACCCGAATCGATTGAATCCACTCCCCGGAGAGGCAATGCAAGCGATCCTAGCGCTCGAAGACGGGCGCATCTTCCGTGGCCACGGCTATGGCGCCCCTGGTGAATGCCAGGGAGAAGTCGTTTTCAATACCTCCCTTACCGGTTACCAGGAAATCGCCACCGATCCCTCCTATGCCGGTCAAATCGTCGTTCTGACCAACCCGCAGATCGGCAACTACGGCACCAATCAGGCGGATAACGAGTCGGCCAAGCCCTATATCGAGGGCCTGATCGTGCGCGAGTTTTCGCCCATCAGCTCCAACTGGCGCTCTGAACAGGTCACCGACGAGTACATGGAGCGGTACAAGGTTCCCGTGCTGGCCGAGATCGACACCCGCGCCCTGGTGCGCCACTTGCGTACCCATGGAGTGATGCGCGGCGTGATCTCCACCCAGGAGACCGATACCGAAAAGCTGGTGGCCAAGGCGCGCGGCATTCGCAAGATGGATGGAACGGATCTGGCCCGCGTGGTTTCCACCAAGGCAATTTACACCTTCGATCAGGATTCGGCGCTGAATCAGAGCGGGGACCCGTATCTGGAGATTGGTCCCGTCCAAGACGCGGAAGCGCGCGAGCGCCTTCATGTAGTGGCTTATGATTTCGGTATTAAGCACAACATTCTGCGCATGTTGGTGCGCGAGGGCTGCCGGGTGACGGTGGTTCCCGCCGAGACCCGAGCGGAAGACGTGCTGGCCCTTAAGCCCGACGGCGTCTTCCTCTCCAACGGTCCCGGAGACCCCGAGCCGGTGGACTACGCGGTGCGGGCGATCCGGCAGATGCTGGGCCGGGTGCCGGTTTTCGGCATCTGCCTGGGCCATCAGCTTACCGGACTAGCGCTGGGCGGCAAGACCTACAAGCTCAAGTTCGGCCACCACGGCGGCAACCATCCGGTCAAGAACATGGTCACCGGCAAGGTGGAGATCACGGCCCACAACCACAACTTCGCCGTCGATCCCGACTCGATCAACCCCAGCGAAGTCGAACTGACCCACGTCGACCTGAACGATCAGACGCTGGAAGGCCTGCGCCACAAGACGCTGCCGCTGTTTAGTGTGCAGTACCACCCAGAGGCCGCTCCCGGCCCGCACGACTCGAATTATCTCTTCCGCGACTTCCGCAACCTCATGGAGGAGTGGAAGGGATGAAAAATTGCCTTCACCTCCCCAAGAATCTGAGTTGGCAAGAATTATTGTCTTCCGAGGAAATTCAGGGATGGGCGGAGAACCATCGAAGACCGCATAAAAATGGTCTTCTTCGCGCTGGAGTATATCGGTTTATTTTCCCGGATAAAAGATGTTATCTGGGAGAAGCCGGTCATTTGGGTAATCGTCTCACTAGGCATATCAATCCGCATCAAACCATTGTGGCTGAACTCTGCCCAAACGAAGATAATTGCGCATCAAATTGCAAGTATAAGGTGTGTTGCGCTGTAAGAAGGTCTATAGGGCAGTGCTTGCTTCAGGTTTTGACTATCGACGGAACGATCAAACTGTGTGGCTTGACGCTAAGCCAGAATGACCTTACTAATGAATCCGTGCGGCTTCTGTTAGAAAGCTCGGCAATTCATTCTTCGATTGACGAGGATTTAAGACCATTGAACTACGGTTATGCATGGCTGCGAGCAAACCCAAAGGCTCGCCTCATTGTTTTGTAAGGGCACGGCTTTAGCCGTGCCGCAAAGAGCCAAACAGAAGCCGGGGCTTTAGCCCCAGAGGGATGATTTTGAAACCCGCACGCGAACACGCAACGAACAACGCGCAGACCTACTTCGTCACCTCGGAGACATGGGGACGGCGCGCGCTCTTCATCGCGGAATCATGGGCCAGGCTCTTCTTTCAAACGCTGCTTTCGCATCGCGGCGAGGATTATTTGCTCCACGAATTTGTCCTGATGCCGGATCATTTTCATCTGCTGACCACGCCCTTTACTGCGCTGGAGCACACGGTCCAGTTGATTAAGGGCGGATTCTCCTATCGGGTGAAGAAGGAAATGGGATCGAATGCGGAGGTTTGGCAGCGCGGTTTCTCGGATCATCGGATTCGCGATTGGGAAGATTATGGGCGGCACGTCCATTACATCCATTTCAATCCGGTGAAAAGGCATCTGTGCGGACAGCCGGAGGAGTATCGGTATTCTTCGGCGTATCCCGGTTGGAAGCTGGACCCCGTCCCTCAGGGGCTAAAGCCCCAAGAGTTTTTGGGGGCGGCTAGTGGCACGGCTAAAGCCGTGCCCTTTCAAAACAATTTAAGCCTAGCCAGAGAAACGCCAGAGAATCATCCAAAGCCTGAGATGGGAGGGGAGTTGGAATGAAGAACAAGAAACTGATCGTGCTGATCTCTTGTTTGTGGTGCTTGCTGGGCTCGTCCCGCCTGGTTTGCAACCAGCTTGAGGTCGAGAAGGAACTTCATCTCCCCCACGTGCACGGTGCGGTTTACGACAAGGCGGGGAAGCCGGTTGCGGGTGCAAAAGTCGAGCTGGTCAGGGATGATCGGGTCGTCTTCGAGACCACCACGGACAAATCCGGCGCCTTCAAGTTCAAGGATGCAAACGGATTGTTTCTTTTGCGGGTTCTGGACGGAAGGTTTGCTTCGGCGGAGAGAGAAGTCCAGGTGGGATTCGAGTTGGCGTATGCGGCTCAAAATCGCAACCTCTTCGTGTTGTTGGGGCCTTCGGCTTGTGCCGACTCCTGCTCCACGATCACGACCAGCAAAAAGGAATTTGAGCAAATTGTCCGCCGGAATGCCCGGCGCTAGGAAGAACTGCCTGAAATCGGGTGAGCTTCAAGAGGGCATGGACTTTCACATGCCACAAACGGATGAAACCGGCTTGGTAAGGATCAAAGAAAAACATGCCACGCAGAAATGACATTCAGAAGATTTTGGTGATCGGCTCGGGGCCGATTGTGATCGGCCAGTCGGCCGAGTTCGATTACTCCGGCACCCAGGCCTGCAAGGCTCTCAAGCAGGAGGGCTACGAGGTGGTGCTGGTCAATTCCAACCCGGCCACCATCATGACCGATCCCGATTTGGCCGATCGCACCTACATCGAGCCGCTCACCCGTGAGTATGTCGAGGAGATCATCCGCATCGAGGCGGAGATGCTCGCCAACTCTCCGGGGCTAAAGCCCGATGGTTCTCCTGCCGCGGACGGCACGGCTGAAGCCGTGCCCTTTCAAAGCCCGGCAGGAAAGCCCGGCAAGTTCGCTTTGCTGCCCACAGTGGGCGGGCAGACGGCGCTGAATCTGGCTGTCGATCTGGCCGATGCGGGGATTCTCGACAAATACAACGTCGAGTTGATCGGCGCCAAACTCGAAGCCATCAAGAAGGCCGAAGACCGCCTGCTCTTCAAAGACGCCATGCTGCGCATCGGCCTCGATGTATCGAAGTCGGCGCTGGTGAATAATCTGCGCGACGGGATGGACTTTGCCGCCAAACTCGGCTTCCCGGTGCTGATCCGCCCTAGCTTCACACTGGGCGGCTCGGGCGGCGGTATTGCATACAACCGCGAAGAGTTGATGGAGATTCTGGCCCGCGGCCTCGATCTTTCTCCCGTCCACGAATGCCTTATCGAAGAGAGCGTCTTGGGCTGGAAAGAATACGAGCTGGAGGTGATGCGGGATCTGGCCGACAACGTCATCATCATCTGCTCGATTGAGAATTTCGATCCGATGGGCGTGCACACCGGCGACTCGATCACCGTGGCTCCGGCGCAGACGCTTACCGATCGCGAGTACCAGAAGATGCGCGACGCCGCTATCGCGGTGATGCGCGAGATCGGCGTCGAGACGGGCGGCTCGAATGTACAGTTTGCCGTCAATCCCATCGATGGGCGGATGACGGTGATCGAGATGAATCCGCGCGTCTCGCGCTCTTCGGCGCTGGCCTCGAAGGCTACCGGATTCCCCATCGCCAAGATCGCCGCCAAACTGGCCGTGGGCTACACGCTCGACGAGATTCCCAACGACATCACGAGGAAGACGCC
This sequence comes from uncultured Occallatibacter sp., assembly GCA_964493705.1. Lineage (GTDB taxonomy): Bacteria > Acidobacteriota > Terriglobia > Terriglobales > Acidobacteriaceae > Telmatobacter. Next base: position 192,246 of record CAZBPD010000002.1, on the reverse strand, counting down.
GGCCTGCTTCGAGCCGACCATCGACTATGTGGTCGTCAAGATTCCCAAGTGGCAGTTCGAGAAGTTCCCCGGCTCGGACGATGTGCTGGGTCCGCAGATGAAGTCGGTGGGCGAAGTGATGACCATGGGCCGCACCTTCAAGGAGGCGCTGATGAAGGCCTGGCGCGCCCTGGAGACGGGCAAGAAGACCGGCGCCGAGGTGCTCGAACCGCGCCGCCTGACGCAGATGCTGGCCACGCCGCGGCCGGAGCGCTTGAACTATCTGAGATTCGCCTTCGAGCGCGGCATGAGCGTGCGCGAAGTGGCGCGACTGACCGGCATGGACCCCTGGTTCCTGCATCAGTTGCAAGAGGTGGTGCTGGCGCAGATGGCTATCGCCGAAACTACGCCGGAGAGCATCACCACCGACCACCTGCGGCAATTGAAGCGCCTGGGATTGAGCGACGAGCGCATAGCGACAGAATGGAAATTGGAAGGCCACGAGGGCATTCAGCAGGTGCGCGAACTGCGCGAAGGGAAGGGAATCAAGCCGGTCTTCAAGCTGGTGGATACCTGCGCGGCCGAGTTCGAGTCGATGACCCCCTACCTCTACTCGACCTACGACGAAGAGGACGAGGCGCCGCCGACCGGCAAGGCCAAGATCATCATCCTGGGCAGCGGGCCCAACCGCATCGGCCAGGGCATCGAATTCGATTACTGCTGCTGCCACGCGGCCTTTGCGCTCAGGGAAGACGGCTTCGAGACCATTATGGTCAACTGCAATCCGGAGACGGTCTCGACCGATTACGACACCAGCGACCGTCTGTACTTCGAGCCGCTGACGCTCGAGGATGTGCTGGCCGTCTACAATCACGAGGCCCAATCGGGCGCGAAGATTGGCATGATCGTTCAGTTCGGCGGGCAGACGCCGCTGAATCTGGCCAAGCGTTTGCTCGCGGCCGGCGTGCCGATTATCGGCACCTCGCCCGAGTCGATCGATCTGGCCGAGGACCGCAAGCGCTTCGGCAAGCTGCTCGAAGATCTGCACATTCCCCAGCCCGCCGGGGGCACGGCCACCAGCGTGGATCAGGCTCTGGCCATCGGCGAGAGAATCGGCTACCCGGTGCTGGTGCGTCCCAGCTACGTGCTGGGCGGACGCGCCATGGTCATCTGCTACGACGGCGAGGCCGTCACGCGCTACATGCGCGAGGCCGTCGAATACTCGCAGGAGCGGCCGGTACTGGTCGATCACTTTCTGGAGAACGCCGTCGAAGTCGATGTGGACGCACTCTGCGATAGCCAAGACGTGATTATCGCCGGCATCATGCAGCACATCGAGGAGGCCGGCATCCACTCGGGTGATTCCTCTTGCGTGCTGCCCGCCGTCAGCATTCGCGAAGAGACGCTGGAGGTGCTGCGCACCTACACGCGCAAGCTGGCACTGGCGCTGAAGGTGGTTGGCCTGGTCAACCTGCAGTTCGCCATTCAGCGCGACGCCGAGGGCCAGGACCACGTCTACGTCATCGAAGTCAACCCGCGCGCCTCGCGCACGGTTCCCTATGTCTCGAAGGCTACGGGGATTCCTCTGGCCAAGGTGGCTTCACGGCTGATGACGGGGCGAAAGCTGAGCGAACTGCTTCCGGCGCAACTGGCCGGAGGCAAAGACTTGGAGGTCGGTACACACTACTACGTGAAGTCGCCGGTCTTCCCCTGGAACAAGTTCGCCGGCGTAGACACGGTGCTGGGACCCGAGATGCGTTCGACCGGCGAAGTGATGGGCGTGGATGCGACCTTTGGCGGAGCCTTTGCCAAGGCGCAACTGGCGGCCGGGCAGGTGCTGCCAACCGGCGGCACGGTCTTTTTCAGCGTGAACGACCCCGACAAGCCACATGCCGCGGAGCTGGCGCGCCGCTTTTTGCATCTGGGCTTCAAGATCGTGGCCACCGAGGGCACGGCGAATGTGCTGGAAAAGGCGGGCTTGATCGTGGAGCGGGTCTTCAAGGTGAAAGAGGCGCGTCCCAACGTCGTCGATCTCATCAAGGGCGACCGCATCCAACTGATCGTCAACACGCCACGCGGGCAAGACACCTTCTTTGACGAGAAGGCCATTCGCCGCGCCGCGGTGCTGGCGCGCATTCCCACCATTACTACCATCGCCGCTGCACAGGCCGCCGTCGAGGGCATCGCCGCCATGCAACTGCGGCAGACCACGGTCTTCGCCTTGCAACACCTGCACACGGCTACGCTGGGATAGAAAACCCAAATTCGGGGATTTCTTCTCACACGGAACCGTGGGTAGGATGGATAAGCCATTCATAATAAATCAGTTGTCATCCTGAGCGAAGCGAAGGATCTGCTTTTTACGTTCTCCCATTGGGAGAATCCGGAAACACAGATCCTTCGCTACGCTCAAGATGACAAGTACTTGATACTACAGATATTTATGGACAAAGAAGAATTCTGGAAATGAGGAAGGTGGCGAATTCGATGGCGGCAATCAGTCGTTGTCGATGGTGCGGCGTTTCATCGCCAGGCGGGCGCCGATTGAGTAGCCGAGCAGTGCGGCGGCCGGCCAGGTGGCCAGGAACGGTCCGTCGTCGTCGATCAGGCCGCTGGGCTGGGGCATGCTGAAGAAGGTCCGCACCAGCTTTTCGGTGGCATCGCATTGGTAGCAGGCATTGGGTCCCGTCGGCATATCCAAAACCCAGAGGCTGATGAGCAGCATCCAGATCAATCCGATCAGCCAGACCAGCGAGGCCATCTCGTCCTGGCGGAAGCGGGTCACGATATGGCCCACCACAAAGGGAACGAAAAGGGAAGCGATCAGAATTGTCGTCTGCGGAATCGCCAGGGGATTCAAAGCATATCCGGCCAGCATCAAGCCTAGCCACGAGGCCAGGGCCAACAGCGTATGCACAACGAACCAGACAATCTGCGTGGAGAGCTGCGACGGATTCCGGTCATCTTCCGTGCTATGGATCAACGACTCCATCTGTGCAACTCCTTGAGAACAGTTTATCTCTAATGTTCTTTCAAGGTATACACCGCCGCCGCGCCGATGCATTGCATTTTTGTCCAGTTGAAGGTTTTTGTCGAGTTGAGTTCTGCCCTGTGCAGGCTGGATCGCCCGCGGCATCTAGAATGGAAATCATGTTGATCGAGGGTGTTTTCGCCGCCGTTCCCACGCCGTTTTATGCCGATGAGCGCGTTTATCTGCGCAAGATGGAAGCCAACATCGCCCGCTACTCCCGCAGCTTGCTGGCGGGGATGGTGGTGCTGGGTTCGACCGGCGAAGCCGCGTTGCTCAACGATGAGGAGTCGCTCGAACTTCTGCGGGCTGCCGCCGGGGCTGCCGCGCCTGAGAAAGTGCTGATCGCCGGTGTGAGCCGCGAGAGCGTCAAGGCTACGGTCGAGCTGGCCGAGGCCGCCGCCGGACTGGGCTACGACGCGGTGCTGGTGCGCACCCCTACCTACTATTCCCGGCTGCTTACACCGGCCTTTGTGCTGCATTATTTCCGCTGCGTCGCCGACCGTTCGCCGCTGCCGGTGCTGCTCTACAACATTCCGCAGTGCGCGCCCTACATGATTCCCGTGGAGGTGGTCGCCGAACTGGCTCAGCATCCCAACATTATCGGCATCAAGGACTCCTCGGGCAGCGTCGAGCGCATCCAGCAGATCGTTGCGGCCACCAAGGACGCTCCGCGGCGCGCCACCACCGTCACGCCCATCTTCGAGGCCGTTACCGGGCGCATGGGGACGGTGCGGGAGCGGGAGAGCGTGGTCTCGGCGGGCGATTTGTCCGCCGGTGCGGCGGTGAGCACGATGACCCAGGCTCCGGCAATCAAAACGCGCAGCAAGGAAGTCGGGTTCCAAGTACTGTGCGGCTCGGAGTCGGCGCTGCTGGCCTCGCTGGAGAGCGGCGCCAACGGAGCGATTCTGGCCTTTGCCGCCTTCGCCCCGCAGGCCTGCCAGGAGGTCTATCTGGCCTGGAAGGAGCACGAGGCAGGTCTGGCCCGCGACAAGCAGGAGCTGATCACGCTGCCGGGGCGGCGCATCGTGGGGCAACTGGGCATCGCCGGCATCAAATACGCCTGCGATTACAACGGCTACTTCGGCGGTTATGCCCGCAAGCCGTTGCTGCCGCTGACGGGGAGAGAAAAGCAGGAGATCGAGGCACTGCTGGCCGGAATCCGCAATTGACGCAGGCGCTTCTTATCGCCCCTGCGGCGCAACCGATGCGGAGCAACAGACCGGCAAAAATGGGTGCGGATGCCTGGACCCAGGAACTACTTTACAATCGAAGTTCCAGGATTGCGAGGGGCAGGATGGCGAACAGGTACGGAGAAGCGGCGCTTATGGCGGCGCGTCAGGCAGCGGCGGGCGGCAACACTCCGGCAGGCAGTTGGGAAAGCGCCATGGAGAGGATGTACCCCACCAGCCCCATCGCGCGCAAAAAGGGCAGCCCCCGTGCGGCTTTTCTCGGCCTCTGCGAAGAGGGTCTGGTGAAGGGCATTCCTGCCGGGCAGTATGCCGCATCGAGAGAAAACAAGGGCTTCGCCGTGCGTGCCGCGGCCTTGCTGAGCGAAGGAACACAGCGGTGGTCGACCAGCACGCTGTGGCGGGCGGTGACCGACAACCCGGAGAAGGAACATAACGGCCAATTGGACGTGGTGATGGCGCTGTGGAAGAACGACCTTCTTATTCCAGGGAAAACCCCCGCTTCTGCCCATTCAGAGGGCGATGGGGTTGCCGGAGTTCTTTAGTGGCTCCAGAAATGTTTCTTTTTTCCCTTCTCATCGGCGGGCGATTCTTCTTTTTCGACTCTTCCCACAGGGACCGGTGCTTCCGTTTGCGAAACCTGGGGTGGGGCTGAGGAGAGGGAGCTGGCTGCGTCCAGTTCTTCAATCAACTGAACCAGCGCATCCTTCTTTCTGGTGGTCATGGGGCTGAACCGGATGCCGCAGGTACGCGTGCTGTAGATGGCCGCGACCACCCCGCTCAGTTGAAAGTGCAAGCCGCGAATCTCGAACTCCAATTCAACATTGGCATTCGCGACCTCTTCACAGGGTTCGCTGCAGCGGAGATTGCAGCCCTGTGAACTCAGATCCACCAGACCGGCATTGAACTGGAGAACCGTAGCGGGATTGCGGAAGACCGCCTTCCAATCTCCCGGTATGGCAGGGCGCACCCAGCGCTCACCGCCATGAATCGACTGATCCATGGCGGAAAATACAATCTCTTCCGCGGGAATCTCGGCCAAGACGGGATGCTTCTTTACCAGGGAAAGCGGCACGGAGACTGCCAGGCCGGGCATCTCATGCAGGGTAGAGCTGGTCATTGCCTCCTGGACCTCTTCCAGGGCATCCTTATCGATAATGCAGGTAATCAAACTGGCCAGTTGGTTTTTGGATTTGGCGCTGGGCAGGATGAAACGAATGCCGATCTGGTTCCTCTGATCCAGCCATTGGGTAACTCCCACAATCCGCAATGTCATTCCGAAGAGGGGCAGCACGACCTCGACATTGGCCAGTGCGCCCGCCGGAAATCGCCTTTCCGTGCGAATGCAGCACCCACCGATACTAATATCGATAATGTCGCAGGGGAAGGCGATTCCCCGGTAGGCCAACTCGCCCTGCGCTCCGTCCAGAGAGAGGCGGTCGTATTGGCGGCGATCCCTGCCAGACGCTGTAATGACAGGTCTCGGTGTGGGAGCGATTTGGGTGAGAAGGTTCATGGCCTTGTCTTGCCCTGTTCATCAGATTTGAGCGCCGGAGACCGATGGGGAAAGATCCTTCCGCACGGTTCACCCCGGAGCGAAGAAGTTGACGAATCGCCTGGAGCACCGTTCCCAGGAGATTCCTGGGCTAACTCGGAAGGGAGTCTTGTACCCAAAACCCCATTGCTTGCATACATTATCGGAGTCATACCGAGAATCACTAGTTATCAATTTCAGGAAAAGGGGCGGAGAGAAGCCGCCCGGTACACATGTGGAGAAGATATTGATTTGCAGACGCTCGCTGACGCCGACCTATAAGCCGGCACGGAGGGGAGGCAAGGATAGCTTGGCTGAATCCAGCCATTCAAGAGTGAGGAGCGCGGCTCAGCGATACTTGCGCAGCACGCCCAGCACGCGGCCCTGAATGGCCACGTCGACGGCTTTCACGTAGATCGGCTCCATCTCCAGGTTGGCCGGCTGCAGGCGCACCATATTGCCTTCGGAGTAGAAGCGCTTGAGCGTGGTCTCGGAGCCATTTACCAGGGCCACGACGATCTCTCCCTGACGGGCGGTGCGGGCGCGCTCAACCAATACATAGTCGCCACTGACGATATGCTCGTCGCGCATCGAATCTCCGCGCACTTCCAGGGCAAAGGCGTCGCGGTTGCCGATAACATCGTGCAACGAAATGCTCTCGGGGATCTCGCTGGTCTCCACCGGCAGCCCGGCGGCAATGCGCCCGGCCAGCGGCAGTCGGTCGCTGGAGCGGGTGCGGGCGCCCGGCGGCAGCACGTCGATGGAGCGGCTGCGGTTGTGCACCCGGTCGAGCAAGCCCTTCTTTTCCAGATTGGTAATGTGTTTGTGCACGGTGGCCAGGCTCTTCAGCCCCATGCCCCGCGCGATCTCTTCAAAGGAGGGGGAGTAGCCGTTGCGGGTGACGAACGACTCGAGAAAATCGAGAATCTCTTTTTGCCTGCGCGTGACTGCCATGCGGGCATTGTAGCGAATAGAAGGCGAACCGCGCCAGTATTTTCTTGTAGTTTTTCAATTTTGCTTTCTTCGACCGCCGGCCGCGCAGCCGAACCCCGCAAAGATCTCCCATCCTCGGTAAGAATTGCCGAATGTGCGCTTCGGCGACTAAAGAAAAGGGCGCATTGAGCCGATGTCCGCAGTAGTCCGACGTGTGTGCAAATTTGGCGTGGACGGCAGATCCTTCAGGTATCGAGGACGCATGATTTCGCTTAAAAAATTGCTCGAATCGCAAGAAGATAGCCGCGAAGAGGGCGCCAAGCCCGCCAGCGGCGCAAAGGCCCCGGAACGCCCGCAGCAAGAGCGGATTGCAGAGCCGCAGGCGGCCGAGGGAAAGAGCCTTTTCGCGACGGCGCTGGGCGCTTATCGTTCCGCATTGCAGGAGTTTGGCAATTGCAGCCTGGATGTTTGTCCGGCGCTGGGCGACGAATTGAAGCAGCAGATGCAGCGTGTCGCCGAACGCCTCACCCCGAGCGTGGCCCCGGAGGGCATTTTGGCTGCGGACGGCAACATTCGCCAGCAGTTACGCGACTGGGGCAAACGCACCGCACTGCATTACCGGCAAAAGGCCGACGAAGTCAAAGGGATCCTCATCGTCATGGCCAACACCGCCGAATCCGTCGGGGAACGGGATCAGCGCTGCGCCCAGCAGATCACAGATGTGACCGACCGTCTGCGCAAGGTTGCCGACCTCGACGATCTCTCTCTGATTCGCCTCTCGATTGAGAGTTCGGCAGCGGATCTGAAGACTTCCATTGACAGAATGACCTCGGAGGGCAAAGCCGCAATCGCCCAGTTGCGCGCGGAGGTTTCAACCTATCAGGTCAAGCTGGAAGAGGCGGAATTGATCGCTTCGAGCGACTCGCTGACCGGGCTGCGCAACCGTTTGTATCTGGAGACGCAGTTGGAAAAGCGCATGGAGACGATGCTGCCATTTTGCGTGGCAATTGTAGATATCAATGGCTTTAAGCAGGTAAACGACGAGCATGGGCATTTGGTAGGGGACGAGCTTTTGAAGCTGTTTTCCGCCGAATTGAAGTCGGTTTGCCGTTCTACCGACCTGATCGGGCGCTGGGGCGGCGACGAGTTCATCATTTTGCTGGATAGCGGTCTGGACGACGCCGCGGCACAGATCGATCGGCTGCGCAAGGGAGTGGTGAAGCTCTATTCCGTTCAGGGTCGATCCGGGACGCTGAGATTACCTGTTTCGGCATCGATCGGACTGGCGGAACGGGCCAATCGCGAGCCTTTGAACAAACTTTTAGAACGCGCCGACTCGGCCATGTATTCCGAAAAGGCTTCCAATAAAGCCGGCGTTGCCGCCCGTAAATGATAGAAAAGACAAATCTGAAGCGAATTCAATGCGCGCTTTCCCATCAGGGGGCGCGCATTTGTTTTTCATCATGTGAGATGAAGTGATTACCTCACACCTTTAGTAAGAGATTACCTTCCATTTTGAAACCTCCCTTGGGATGATTCCAATCCCGGAATCGCCTCACTGTCCAAAATTAGAACAGTCTTGTGTCTCGTTCTCGTACAGGAGAAGGTAGAGGGGAGCCGAACCTTAGCGTGCGCTAAACCGGCCAGCTGAATGTGGAGGGATGGAAAGCCCGGCAACCGGGACCCCATCCAGAGGGAAAAGCTGCCATGAGGTTATTGATCGCTGAAGACGATAAGGCGCTGGGGTTGTTTCTGAGCCGGGGGCTCGAAGCTGATGGGCACAGGGTGCGCGTGGCTTACGATGGAGCGGCCGCAGTAGAGGCATTCCGCCAGGAGATGCCGGATCTCACCATTCTCGATTTGAACATGCCCATTAAGGACGGCGAACAGGTGCTGGATGAAGTCCGCGCCATGGATGCCGATTTGCCCGTTCTCATCCTGACCGGGCGTCAGGAAGTCGAGACCAGGGTTCGCTGCCTGGATCGCGGCGCCGACGATCTGATGATCAAGCCCTTCAGCTTGCATGAGCTGCGCGCCCGGTGCCGGGCATTGCTGCGGCGCAAGCGGGAGGCCCGGCTGCAACTGCGGGTGGGCGACCTGGAACTGGATCGCCTGGACCACACAGCGCGCCGCGCCGGCCAACCCGTTGTGCTTACCAACAAGGAGTTCTCGCTGCTTGAGCACCTCATGCTCAATCGCGGGCAGTGCGTCTCGCGGGTCGAGCTGCTGGATTCCGTCTGGAACCTGGAGCCCGCCCAGACCACCAATATAGTCGATGTCTACGTCAACTACCTTCGCCGCAAACTCAAGGACCCACCTCCCGGCTACCTGATTCGTACGGTGCGCGGACAGGGCTACATGGTTCCCTCCGATGCCGATCTTGCCCTGGCTCCGCTTGCCGCACGCGCGGTTCTACCGGTACCTACCGGTCCGGTGCTCGAAGTCTACTAGCCGCCGCGTACGAACAACTGTCCGACTGTCAGGAGAGTCCTATGACAACTATGCCCGTTTCCGCTCTATCGCCCGTAAGCCGCCTCCGTCCCCGCACTGCCCTGGTGACCAGCGCCGATCGCAGCTTCCGTCAACGCCTGAACGAGATCCTGACCGGCCTGCGCTGGCAAGTGCGCGAAGCAGAAGGCGGCGCGCAGGCATGGGCCGAGGCTCAGAGCTTTTCTCCAGAGGCTCTGATCGTCGACTCCTGGCTGCCCGATCTGGATCTAGACGAGTTCCTGACAGATTTCCGCAGCTTCTTTCCCCATGTCGATCTGGTGACGGCAGGCGGGTCGAGTCCGCAGGAGAGCCCGCGCGGTCCGTATCGCCAGGAGCTGCTCTACGCTCTGCGGCGCAGTCAGGACGGCGATACCGCGGTCTGGAATGCCGCACCGGTTCTGGCCCGGAGCAATCCGCTGCCCAGCCGCAGCCATACCGAGTTGCCGCTGCCCATCTCCCACCCCGCGGTGCTGCAAGATGAGGCGCCTGTTCATGAGCCTTCCGCTCTGCGCCTGGTCCCCAACACGCCTGCCGAAACGATGGAACGGGAAGAGCAATCCACGAAGGGAAACGAGATCGCGCTGAGCGAGCGGCTGCCGGAATTGATCGGCAACGCCCCTTGCATGTTGGAAGTCAGCCGCCGGATTCGCCTGGTCGCCTGCCGCACCACCCCCGTCCTTATTGAGGGTCCTACGGGATCGGGCAAAGAGCTGGTTGCCGAAGCTCTGCACCGGCTCTCCCCGCGCAGCCGCAAACCCTTTGTCGCCATCAACTGCGCTGCTATCCCCGAGGCGCTGCTGGAGGCCGAACTCTTTGGCCACACGCGCGGCGCTTTCACCGGCGCGGTGCAGGGACGCGTCGGCCGCATCGAGGCCGCCGACGGTGGAACGCTCTTTCTCGACGAGATTGGCGAGATGCCGATTTCGCTACAATCCAAACTGCTTCGTTTTGTCGAGTGCGGCGAGTTGCAGCGGGTGGGCGACAACGAAACAGTAAAGGTGGACGTGCGCATCGTGGCGGCGACCCACCGGCCGCTGGCCCAGCACACCCAAACCGGGACCTTCCGCTCCGATCTCTATTACCGCCTGGCCGTCTTCCTTATCCGTACTCCCGCTCTCTCGGAACATCTTCAGGATTTGCCGTTGCTGGTGGAACACTTCTTGCAACAGATGGGACGCGAGGAGCCGATGAAGCGGCTCTCACCCAGTGCGATCACCAAGCTCTCGGCGCACGGCTGGCCGGGAAATGTGCGCGAACTGGAACATGTATTGGAGCGGGCAGCGATTCTGGCCGGGGATGAGGCGATTCTAACCGCGCGCGAGATCGACTTCGGCCTGACCGTCAATTGACAGCTTCTCAGAGGCGCAGGGGCGAACCGGGTTCGGGTGAGAGCGCAATTGCAAGAAAATGCTCTCATCTACCGCACTTGCCACGCATTTTCTGAGAAGGCTCTGAGCGATTCTTCTGCGGCGAGCAGGCGCTCGTGCAGGGGATTGCGGGAGATTTCCAATGAGTATGCAAATTGAAACCCAACTGAGCGACCAGGTCGCCCGCTATCTGGACCTGGCAACCTCGCAGGCCAAATTGACGGCGGCTAATATGGCCAACGTCGATACGCCCGGCTATCGCGCCATGGGGATGGACTTCGAGTCCGAGATGCGCAAGGCGATGAGCGGTGTGGAAGCGGGTGCGGCGCCCGATCCGGTGCAGATCACGCCGGTGCAGGGGTTGATTGCCCGGCCCGACGGCAACGATGTCTCGATGGATCGCGAGGGCCTGAACCTGGCCGAAGCGCAACTGAAGTTCAGAACCGGCGTGGCTCTGCTCCACGAGGAGTACCAGCGGGTGATGAACGCGATCCACGTGCAGGACAAGTAAGGCGGTCTGCCGACTCAATACGGGCCGGCAGGGCGGGAAGGGATTGAAGCATGAACCTCTTTGGAATCATGGAAACCTCGGGCGGGGCCATGCGGGCCGAGCGGATGCGCGCCGAAGTGGTGGCCGCCAATATGGCCAACGCGGAGACCACCCGCACCGCGGACGGCGGACCTTATCGCCGCCAGCATGTGGTCTTTGCCGCCAACCAGGGCGATCCTTCCTTTCTCAGTTCGATGGTCTCGGCCTCCGGCAGCGGCGGCCTGGGATCGCTTTCGGCAGCGTCGATGCCCAATATCGGGTTGCAGACGCTCAACTCCGACGGGACCAAGGCAGTGGCGCCAGGAGTGCAGATCACCCAGGTCGTCGAGGACCCGTCGGCGCCGCTCAAACGCTTCGATCCTGGCCACCCCGACGCGGATGCCGATGGATATGTCTCGTATCCGGACATTAATCCCGTCACAGAGATGGTGGACCTGATGGGGGCGACACGTGCATATGGTCTGAACAGTTCCGCGGTTCAGGCTGAAAAGAGCATGATCTCCTCTTCGTTGGATATCGCCAAGTCGTAGCAACCAGGGCCCTACCAAGCCCGGCAAGGACGGAGAAACAATGCGTATCGGATTCGATCCCAGCAGCGCCGCAGCCAGCGCACTCACTAATCTGACCGGCGGGGGTGCAGCCTCGCTCAAGTCTCCAGCCGGCGGACAGTCTTCCGCGCCTACGCCCTTCGGCGACCTTCTCACTGACGCCATCGGCCAGGTGAACGATCTCGAAGGCCAGGCTCACAACGCCGTAACCGGACTGATGAGCGGTTCGGGCGTGGACGTACACCAGGCGATGATCGCCACCCAAAAGGCGAGCGCGGCCTTCGAGCTGGCGCTGGCGGTACGCAACAAGGCTGTATCGGCGTACCAATCGGTGATGGGAATGCAGTTCTGAGTTTTTGCCCGCCGTGCCGGTTTTTCCGGCGGGATGGGAAAGAGTGCAAGCCGGAGCCGAATCCGGGACGCCCACCAGACGCAGCAAAAGACGTAGCGACAGGACGCGAGAAGCATGGCCGCAGCAACACAGTTGGAAAAGACCCCCCCGGCAACCCCCGGTCAGCCGCAGTTGACCGACCGTCTGGCGGGGATCTGGTCGCGCGGACGGGTTCGCTGGATGGCGATGAAGCCGGCCCAGCGCTTCTGGGGGATCACCGCTGTCGTGTTGCTGGTGGGCCTGATCGCGGCTCTGGCCTGGTTTGCCTTGCGCACCGATTGGCGCACCCTCTATGCCGACCTGGAGCCCGACGACGCCCGCCAGGTGACGCAGATTCTGACCGCGGCGCAGATTCCCTATCAACCGGCTCCCAACGGCACCGGCATTCAGGTTCCCGCGCCGCAATTGGATAAGGCCAGATTGGCCACCGCAGCCAAAGGACTGAAAAGCGGACGGTTGGGATTCGAGATCTTCGACAAGCCCAATTGGGTCGGTTCGGAGTTCGACGAGCAGGTCAACTATCAGCGCGCCCTGGAGGGCGAACTGGAGCATACTGTCGGCACCCTGAGCGATGTGGAGTCGGCGCGGGTGCATCTGGTCTTGCCGCACGACTCACTTTTTCGCGACCAGGAGCGTCCGGCCAAGGCCTCGGTTGTCTTGAAGCTGCGTCATCGCACCCTGGCCGACGGCGAGCCGGATGCGATTCGCAATCTGGTCTCTTCGGCGGTCGATGGCCTGACGCCGGAACGGGTGGTGCTGGTCGATGCCGCCGGGCACTTGCCTCTGGGTCCCAAAACCGCCGACGCCATGCGCCTGAGCGCGGAACAGGCGATGGAAGAGAAGCTGATCGCCACGCTCGAGCCGGTGACCGGCACGGGAAACGTGCGCGCTTCCGTAACCATGGATTACGATCCGGCGGCCACCGAAGAGACGCAAGAGACCTATGATCCCAATCAGACCGTTACGCTTTCAATGCAGCGCAGCGAGCAGAGCACGGGCAGTCAGGCGATCGCGGCGGGGATTCCCGGAACCGCTTCGAATGCGCCCAACTCGACGACACTGCCGGTTTATCCGCAACAGATGACGCCGCCGGCCAACGCCAAGACCGAGTCAGGGACGTATGGCGCTTCGAAGACGGTACGGCACATGGTGGAGAACCCCGGCCGGGTGCGGCGGTTGACTGCGGCGATTGTGGTCAACGATCGCATGGCCCAGCCCGCCAACAAGGAGAAGGCGGCGCAATGGCAGCCGCGTTCTGCCGATGAGATTCGTAACCTGACGGCGCTGGCCCAGGCGGCAGTGGGCTTCGATAGCGCCCGCGGGGATATGTTGACGGTGCAAGATCTGGCCTTCGACGACAACCGCATGCAGCAGCCGATTACCCTGCAAGGGCAGATCCTGGCGGTGATGCAGAAGTCGCCGTTGCTGGTCAAATATGCGGCCTTGTTGATGGGGCTGTTCATCGTGGTAGCCTTCGGCGTGCGTCCGGCGGTTCGCCGTTCCCGTCCGCCGGCTTTGGCCAAGGAGAAGGGGAAGAAGGGCGTCAAGGAACTGGCTCCTGCGCAACCGACCTCAACGCCGCTGCTGCCGCCCGAACCGGTGCCGCTCGATCCGGAACGCCAGCGCGCCGCGGATATCTTCGATGCCGTGACCCAGCACCTGAAGCGCGAGCCAACCCAGAGTTCGAGGTTGCTGCAGAGCTGGATTCACTCGGATTAGCTGCTGCTCAAGGGCAGCGGCGCACTCCGGTTGCAGTTGCCGACGGCGGAATGGATGGAACCACGTAACTCTGGAAGAATAGAACAAGAATGCAGGGGTGGCGAAGTTGGCATCAGGGGATGACGGAAAACGGCGCTTATCGGCAAACCTGGGAGGCTTGCGCAAGGCGGCTGTCCTGCTGGTGGCCGTAGGCGAAGAGCTGGCCAAGGAGATCCTGCGCGCTCTGCCCGAGGTAGACGTGCAGCGGTTGACCGAGGAGTTGGCCGACCTGCGCGGCATTACGCCCGAGCTCTCTGCCGAGATTCTGGAGGAGTTCTGGGAACTGCTGGAGACCCAGAACTTCATGATTCACGGCGGCCTGGACTACGCTTCCCGGCTGCTGCAAGAGACCTTCGGCAAGGAACGCGCTGATGAGTTGCTGTCGATGGTGCGCCGCTCCCAGGAGGCTGCGCAGGGCAATCTGGCCAAGCTGCAGCGCACCGATCCGCAGCAACTGGGCAAATTGCTGGACTCCGAGCACCCTCAGACCATCGCCCTGGTTCTGGCTCACCTCGATCCTCGCCGCGCCTCGCTGGTGCTCGACAATCTGAGCGAAGAGCATAAGGTCGTCTCCATTCAGCGTTTGGCCGAGATGCGCCAGTTCTCGCCGGAGATGGCGCAAAAGGTGGCGCACATTCTGCACCGCCGCTTGGAGAATGTGGGCGATACGGCGCGCAAGAGCTACTCCGGTTTCAAGGCCGTGGCGGATCTGCTCAACCGCCTCAACGCCGAGGAGTCGAAGAAGATTCTGGAGACCATCGAAGACGGCCAGCCGGAACTGGCTCTGAGCATTCGCAACCTGATGTTTACCTTTGAAGATCTGGTGACGGTGCCGCCGGCGACCATTCGCGAGATCGTCTCGGGCGTCGATAAGCGGCAGTTGGCCATGGCGCTGCGCGGCGCCAACGACGAATTGCGCGCACAGGTCTTCAAGTCCATGAGCTCCCGCGCCGTCGAGATGCTCAAGGAAGATATGGAAGTGCTGGGCCCGGTGCGTTCGCGCGAAGTGGCCCAGGCGCAGCAGGAGATTCTCAATCTTGCCCGGCGTCTGGAGGCCGAGGGCAAGGTGGTTCTCAAGTTGGAGACGGGCGACGAGATGCTGGCCTAGAGGATGGGTTCCTTTCGAGTGCATGAGCCGGTGGCTTTTGGTTTTTGAGGAAAAAGCTACTGGAGCGTGAGGTTTGACACTGTAGTAATGGTGAGAATGCTCGCAGTGCCGGGCTTTGTCCAGCGATCGGCGATGATGGGACCAGGAGAGGGAATCCTTGCTGCAGACGGAAACAGGATCGCGGGGCGGAGGCGGCGGGCGGATCGAGGTCTTCGAGTACCTGGCCGGCCCCGATGCAGCACCCATCAATTGGGAGGGCTGGACCGCGCCCAGCGAAGAAGAACCGGCCTCTGCGCCGCAGCCGGAGACGATCTCCCATGAGGTCGTCCAAAACGCTCTCGAGTTGCAACTGCGCGCCGAGTATGAAAAGCGGCTGGGCGAAGAGACGCGCAAAGCCTTTGAGCAGGGTCGCGAACGCGGCCGGCAAGAGGGCCGCCAGACCGAACACGAGGCTCAGGCCGTCGGCCAGACCGCTGCCGAGGAGCGTCGCTCCCACCAGTACGCGGAGCTGATCGAGAAGTTCACCACCGAACGGGATCGCTATCTGCATCTGGTGGAGCACGAGGTGGTGCAACTGGCGCTGGCCGTGGCCGCGCGTATTCTGCGCCGCGAAGCGCAGATGGACCCACTGCTGCTGACCGGAGCGGTGCGCGTGGCGCTGGGTCAACTGGCGGGTTCCACCAAGGTGCGCCTGCGGGTTCCTCCCGGCGACTTGGAGATGTGGGTCCAGACCATTGCCCTTCTTCCTCATTTGGCGGTCAAGCCCGAGGTCGTTCCCGGCGAGGGAATGCGCCTGGGCGATTGCGTTGTCGAGACCGATCTGGGCTCGGTGGATCTGGGAATCCGCTCCCAATTGGGCGAGATCGAACGTGGGTTCTTTGACCGCGCCGGCATTCGCCGGACTCAGCCCGCACCTCCAGTGCAAGCGCCCCCCAAGCCTCCGCCCTCCGAGGACGATCTATGACCGAAATGCTGGCGCGTTATTTTTCCCGGCTCGAGCGCGGCCAGCCCTGGCGGTGGAGCGGGCAGGTGCTGGAATCGGTCGGCCAGACCATCGAATCCGCGGGGCCTATGGCCTCGGTGGGCGAGGTCTGCGAGATCAAGGACCAGTTCGGCAAGATGCATCTGGCTGAGGTGATTGGCTTTCGCGGCTCCAACGTGTTGACCATGCCGGTCGAGACCACGGAGGGAATTCGCTACGGCGATCTTGTCTCCGCCATGGGCCTGACGCCGGAGATCGAGGTCGGGCCGGCGTTGATGGGGCGGGTGCTGAATGCGCTGGGCCAGCCCATCGACCGGGGCCGTCCCATTGTCGCCGCGGAGACCATGACGTTGGATGGATCGCTGCGCTCGCCGCTGGACCGGGTGCCGATCAAAACCCCGCTGGGTACCGGGATTCGAATTTTGGACGCTCTACTGACGGTAGGCCGCGGTCAGCGCGTGGGCATCTTTGGCGGATCGGGCGTGGGCAAGAGCACGTTGATCGGCATGATGACACGGAATACGGAAGCCGACGTCACCG
Source organism: uncultured Occallatibacter sp. (assembly GCA_964493705.1). Taxonomy (GTDB): domain Bacteria; phylum Acidobacteriota; class Terriglobia; order Terriglobales; family Acidobacteriaceae; genus Telmatobacter. The sequence goes on along the minus strand of CAZBPD010000002.1, from coordinate 175,848 downwards.
TGGTCGGTCTGGTGGGCGAGCGCGGTCGCGAGGTGGTCGAGTTCCTGGAGGATTCGCTGGGCGTCGAGGGGCGGGCGCGTTCGGTGGTGGTGGTCTCCACCTCCGATGAGTCGCCGCTGATGCGCATGAGGGCGGCGCTGGCCGCAACTACTGTCGCCGAGTACTTTGCCGCCAAGGGCAAACACGTGCTGCTGGTGCTGGACTCCCTGACCCGCTTCGCCATGGCCGCCCGCGAGATCGGTCTGGCCGCCGGCGAACCACCCACGGCGAAGGGCTACACTCCGTCTGTTTTTACCAAGCTGGCCCGGCTGGTAGAGCGTACCGGGCAGTTTCGCGTGGGTTCGATTACCGCTTTCTATACGGTATTGATGGAGGGCGACGATCAGCAGGACCCGATTGTGGATGCGGTTCGATCCCTGCTGGATGGCCATATCATGCTCTCCCGCTCGCTGGCGGCAGAGGGGTGGTATCCGCCGATTCAGTTGCTGGACTCGATTAGCAGGCTCATGCCCGCCGTCACTCAGCCGCAGCATCGCGAGCACGCCGCGTTGATGCGCAAACTGCTCGCCGTCTATGCCCGCTCCGAGGATCTGGTGCGCATTGGCGCCTATAAGCCAGGTGCCGATCCCGATCTGGATCGCGCTCTGCGCGCGCGCGGACCGATGCGCGCCTTCATGACCCAGAACTCCATGGAACAAGTGCACTTTGCCGAGTGCGTCCGCCGCCTTGCCGCGCTCGCCGCGGAGGTTTAGCCGTGGCTGTCTCCCGCTCACTGCGCCGTTTGCTTCGCGTACGCGAACTGGAGGAGGAGCAGCGCCGTCTGGAATTGGAATCCGCTTCGGCAGAACTAAACAAATTGCAGGGAGCCCTGGCCGGCGCTATCGAGCGGGGGCGCACCGGACGGCGTCTGATCTCGGCCAGCGCGGGCAGCGGGGAACTCTCCGACCGGCTGGCAGGCCTGGAAGAGATTCGCACCGGCATCAGGTTTGTTGAAGTGTTGACGCCGCGCATCGCCGAACAGGAAGAACAGGTGGCGGCGCGCCGCGATGAGTTCATGGTCAAACGCATCGAGCGCCGCCAGGCCGAGACGCTGATCGAGGAGAAAGAATCCCGCGACGCCGTCGAGGAAGGCCGTCGCAGCCAGCAGGGCCTCGACGACTGGTTCAGCAACAAGCTCTATCGCCAGGGAGCGGAGCAGGAGCCCTCCAGCGCCCGCGCCAGCGAAGAAGACCGTCCCGCCCGGCACGTGAAAAAGCGCCTGTCTGAGAATATTGAGAAAATCTCCACGGATTGAGGACGTTGGATTCTATTGAGTGAGGCGGAGAGACGCTTCCTGACAATGCTTTAACCCGGCGTTGTATCGATATGGCACACCATCTGCTCCTAACCAGTCCATGACGGTCGCAGCAGGAATCGAGACAATCATCGGAGCACAGCCAGCCACGGGCCAGAGCCATGCGGGCGCACGACCGCTTGGCGCGGCTCAAAACGCTGGATGGGCTGGAGCCTTCTCGGGCAGCCTGTCTGTCTCATCGGCTGCGACCGCACCAAACTTTAGGTCCAATTGGCAATCCGTACTAGCTTCGCTGGAAAATGGGGCGGAGGGAACGGAAGAGACAGGCCGCACTCTGGGTGGAAACGCCGCGAGTTTACCTGCGGCCTCCGCGCAGACATCTGGGGGATCTGCGGTGGTAACGGCGGGATCGGCTGGCACCTTCAGCCTACCCTCCAGCTTCGACGACCTCCCAAAAACATCGACACTTTCCGGGAGCGAAAGCGACAGAGCAGGCAGAAAATCTGCAAGCAACACACCGACGTCATTAACCGCTTCTGATGAAAAAAACCTCAACAACAGCATGGAGGGAGTACAGGCCAGCCTGGCTTCCGCCGCGGCGCTGAAAACTGGAACAAACAACGGCGATAAAGATTCTTCAACCGAGGCATCGGCCAACAAGACTCCCCGCCGCAACGCGGATTCCTCCAGCCACAACACCAAGCCGACGAAGACAGCCGCTCAACTGGTCACCGCATCCGTCGATCCAGCGGCTCTGCCGGTTTCGTTTTCCGCCCCCGTAATTCAGGCTGCGCCCCTTCCCGTCACCGAACCATCGGCCAACGCGGTCAGTGAGATTCGTTCTTCTGCGTCGACCCACTCCTTTACGCTGCCCCTCACTGCCGAGGAGCGCTTTGGGCAAAGCTCCGGCGCATCATCGACGACCGGAGCAAATCGCAACTCATCCGCTGAGAGCACCTCGTCAAGCCCCTTATCCGCCGAAGCCAGATCCATCGCGGAGCGGAGTTCCACATTCGCTGCGGCGGAGATCACCCCGATCTCCAGCGGATTGAACGCCGCCGATGCGAAGTCTCCTGGCGAATCCATCTCTGTCTCCACTTCGGCTGCATTCCAGGCACCGGCATCGGCGATGGCGGAATCTTCCAGCCCCGTTTCCTCATCGCTGGGAGCTTTTCGCAGTGCGGATGTGAACGGAGCTCAGAGTACTACCACTTCACCCGTTTTGCCACAGAGGCAGAACGGAGATTTCTTGCCGGCCATTCCGGCGCAGACAGTGTCACCGGCTTACTCGTCTCTCAACCAGGCGGCCGGGCTTACCGAAGCGGATCGAGCCGTGCTGTCGCGCGCTGACAACCTGTCTGTTGTGAGCGGGTCGGCGACCGCACCGCAACTTCCTCCCGCCAACGCTTCCAGTGACCCGTCTGCCGTACTCCCGAGACAGCAGCCGAATTCGCTGGCCGTGCCAGCAGCGATGGAAGCGGGCGAATCGCTTGCAGCGACTAGGAACACCACGCCGCCTGCCTTATCCATGGAAACTGGGCCGAGCCTCGATTCCAACTTCAGCGCAGGGGCGCAGGCAGTTGGCAGCCAGGCCCAGCCGGACCAGCAGACTCCACGGAATGTCGTGACTCCGGCTCCCGCTGTGGCCTCCATCGTACCCTCCCAGAAGGCCTTGGAGCCTCTGACAGGCGCTTCTTCAGCAACGATCTCGGACGTCGTCCAGCAGGGCAGGTCGCAGGCGGCTGATCATGCAGCGTTCGAAGCCGCAAGTGCCGACGCTGCAAACGTACAGGTTTCCCAGAACGCCGCGAACACCGTTCCTGCGCAGACCCATTCCACATCGAATCTGAACCGGTCAGACGCATCTTCCCAGCCGTTGAAGGCGGAACAGGCGACCAACCTTGCTGCAACGCTCCCGACTGTGCAGCAACGCGTCCAGACCGAGGAGTCGGACAGTGCGGGTTCGGAATTCTCCGAGCCGCTTCGCATTACAGAAGCAGAGGTTTCCTCCGTCGCCGTCTCCACTTCTGCACCATCGGCAGAGACGTATCGACCACGGAAAGTGGACCCCTCTTCTTCGACTGTTTCCGCTCTCCCCGGTGCAGACCTTACCGCTGCTGATTCTGCCGCCCCAATCCAGCCCAAGACCAGCAAATCCGTCGGGAATGCGCAACCCACCGAAGCGCTCCCCGTTGCAAGCCTCTCCACTGCGGCATCTTCCCCTCCAAGCCAGAGCGAGATCGGTCAGTCTGACGTGGTTGCGCAACAGACCGAAACGCTCCCCGTCGACGGGCTTCCGGCCACGGTACCTTCCAGTACAAGGCAGAGCCAGGCCGCTCATTCCGAGGGGATTGCGCAACGGACAGAATCGCTCCCCGTTGCCGGCCTTCCCGCTGCGGCGCCTTCCACTCCACGCCAGATCGGCAGTGCTCAGCCCGTCGAGATAGCGCAACAGACTGAATCACTCCCACTCCCCGCGTCACAGCCGGAGAGCGCAAACCTCCCATCCTCCAACACGCTCCCAACCTTGAGCGGGGCGGCCAGCGATGTTTCGGTTCTGGGGGATGCGGCCACTGGATTCGCAGCCGGTGAATCTGAAGATTCTCGACAGACCCAAGCACAGAACCTCTCCTCGATCTCGGCAGGTAGCACGAAGATGGTCGGTTCGACTCCGTTGCCGGGAGCAGAGAGCCTCGGCAACTCCAAGTCCGATGGAGCGGTTTCCACGTCCTCGGAGCGGGCTTTCACCGCACCCTTATTCAGCGACAGGGCTTCCGACAATGCGACCGCTTCGGCTTTGGCTCCGCCGCAGCGCTCAGTGCAGGACGCGGATTCTCATCCCGAACTTTCTCTCCATACAGAAGCCCCACAGGGTGAAAGCTCGATTGCTGCCGCGGTGGCCAATTCTGTCCCTGCTGGAAACTCAGGCGCGCCGGTCAGTTCCGAGACAGAGAGAGCAGTCGGTGCAACAGCTCTCGCGCAGCCAGTGATGGGTCCACGGCAAGTCGCTGCGCAAACAGATTCCCCGGCTTTCTCGGCGGTGCAGTCCGCATTCTCGCTCGCACCGGCTGGCGCGACAGCAGTGCATGCGAGTCAGCCAGCGATCGCGAGCCAGCCGCAGAGTGTTGCTGTTGCCTCCTTGACGGAGGAAAACGCGACTTTGCCTTCCACGCCGGAAGCGGTGGTTTTGCCTGCAAGCCAAGCATCGGGTGCAAATGCCTCCCTGGCGGAGTTCCACACGGCCCAGCAGTCGTTGCTGGCCGATCAGGATCTTTCCACGGCAGAAGAGACCAACGCAACCAGCCAGCTTGCCGATCCTTCCGGAAATGCAAAGGCGGAGTCACAGCCGGAAACAAAACCCTCGACTCCGGTCAGCGCTTCACTGCCTTCCGCCAGATCGGTCGCAGCAGCGCAGAGCGCTGGGCAGACGGCCGAGGCTGACCCGCTCCCTGTACCGAATGCCGATGAGAGCGCCCGGCAGGTCATGAATCCGCAAACTGTGGTGGAGCCCACAACCTCCGTCAGAACGCCGATTGCCTCCGACGGACGGGTCGCACCGAACCAGTCCCCCGTGCTTGCGAGCCAGCCTCAGAGTTTGACCGCTCCAAGCCTGAGCCTGGCGGCTGGTCTGGAATCCGTGCAAACACCAGGAAGCGGTGGCGATTCTTCGGTCCCACTTCCGGTCCGTACCACACCTTCAGTTACGGCCCAGGTAGCGACGCCTGCCGAAACGGTGCAGCAAAGCGCCGCGGCTGCCGCAGTCTCCGTTCTGAACAGCACCCTGAGCGGTTCCTCGCCGCTTGTCGAGGCCAGCGCGTCGCAGGCCAGCCAGTCTGCGGCCCAAATGCCCGCGGCGGTCAAGGCGGTCTCCGCAGTTGGCGGGCGAGGCGGCAGTACCGCTACGTCGCGTCCGGTGCAGGCCGCAGGAAAGAGCAGTTCGACGCATGGGGCACAAGCCTCCGCGGCGATTCCAACGAGCATGGTGCAGGACGCTTCCGCGCTGCTGCGCGATCCGGCCCTGGTTCCCGCCACAACCCGAGCTGAAAACGCCGATGCGGAGGCTGCGGGGACAGCCGTAAGCACTCCCTCCACAAGCGACATCTTCGCTGCACTGGATTCCGCGCCGGGAGCGAGCACGCCCACCTGGGTGCACAACGGAGCGCGGCAGGCGGAAGCGGGTTTCCACGATCCGGAGTTGGGCTGGGTGAGCGTTCGGGCCGATTCCAGCGGTGGCGCAGTCCATGCCTCGGTGGTTCCAGGCTCGGACGCGGCAGCGCAGACACTGAGCGGCCACCTGGCGGGATTGAACGACTATCTCACGACCCACCACTCTTCGGTGGAATCGCTCACCCTGGCCGCGCCCGAGGCCACTTCCGGCTCGACGGCGATGAATCAAAACAGCAACCAGAATCAGGGTTCGTATAGCCCCGGCCAGGAGAACGCCGGTCAGAGCGGGTTGAGTCAGAGCATGAACCAGGGATCGGGGCAGGGAAGCAGCGCCGAGCGGGAGAGCAATTCAGTCCCGCCGCTCTATAACGCAGCGAATTCTCCGGCAGAGGTGGACAGTTCGGGCGCCGTAACGCCGGCATCCGCCAGTGGTGGAAGGTATGTATCGGTGATGGCCTGAGCCGAGCAGATTTCGGACAAGGCAGAAGTGCGCGGCGAACCGGAAAGCCGGAGATTCGCTGGGAAACGAGGGGAAATGGCAAGTGTATCGGGAGTTTTGAGTCATCAGCAGGGGACGAGTCAGGCGCTCGCCAACGCGACCCCCTTGGCGGCCAAAAGTGCGACCAGCAGCACCAACGGCACGACCAGCAGTAGTAGCAGCACCAGCAGTTCCGCGGCTACGATCACCTCCAGCGACTTTCTGACCTTACTGGTAACCGAGCTGAAGAACCAGGATCCAACCACCAATGCGGACCCCAATGAATATGTCAACCAGCTTTGCGAGGTCAACAGTCTGGAGCAGTTGGTGAGCATCAATCAGACGCTGACCGGCGCCTTTGGAAGCACCGGCACCGGTTCCACCAGCGGCGGCGTCACCACGGCGAAGTCAGGTGCTTCAGCGCAAGACGCCACCAGCACCAGCGCGACGGCGCAGGCGCAAGCCGCGTATCACGCCAATTCTCTGGCCAACCAGTCGTCGGCCTCGGCCAATTCCGGGAGCAGCGCCGTGCAGTCGATCGCCGCGAAGCTGGCTCCGGGCAATTTAAGCGTTCCCGCAACGAATCCGGCGGCTCTGCGCGTCGGGCAATCGTTGAGCGGTCTCAATCAATTGCAATAGTTCGCCGGCGGGCGGGATATCGCCCATGTACCTGTTCAACCGCCGGCCCCATCGGCCCGCGTCAACCTCAAGAGGAGATCCACGATGCCTGGTTTCTACATTCCACTCAGCGGACTTGACGCCGATACGACGTCGTTGAACACCATCGCCAACAACTTGTCGAACATGAGCACCACCGGCTTCAAGGAGCAGACCACCAACTTCAGCGACCTGTTCTATCAGGAACTGGGCGCGAATGGGTCGGGAGACCAGGTTCAGGTGGGCACCGGTGTGCAAGTGGCCTCCAACAGTACGGACTTTACCTCGGGCGCGATCTCCTCGACGGGCGTGTCCACCGACGCCGCCATCGACGGCTCGGGCTTCTTCATCCTGGACAACAACGGCAGCCAGTTGTACACGCGCGCCGGCGACTTTCAGTTGAGCTCGACGGGAAACCTGCAGTCCACGACCGGCCAGTCGGTGATGGGGTATGCGGCCACCAACGGCGTGATCAGCACCAGCGGCGGCTTGACCGATCTGACCGTTCCCACGGGAACGGTGATGAAGCCCTCGGCCACCAGCACCTTCAGCATGACGCAGAACCTGAACTCGGCGGCCACCGTCGGCACCACTGCCGCCGGCCAGGTGCAAGTCTACGACTCGCTGGGTAACAGCTATGAGGCGACGATCAATTACACCAAAACGGGCAACAATACCTGGTCCTATAAAATCACGTTGCCGGATACGATTCAGCCCGCCACCGCGCCATCCTCGGCCGCATTGACCTACGATCTTTCGTCGCCGAACTCGCCGGTAGATCCGGCCACCAATCTGGTGATTACCGGGCCGACAAAGACCAACGGGGTCACGGCCAGCATTACCGCTCCCTCGGTCACTGCCGGTGAGTCGGTCGACATCTACGCTGCGGCGCTGAATGCCGCCATTGCATCTGCGGGCATCACCGGCGTCTCGGTTTCGGCCACCACCAGCGGGCAGTTGTCCATTGTGGGCGCCGGCGTCACCACCACTGGCAAATTCATCCAGGACCCGGTCACTAACGCTGAAAGCACCACCAGCGCAGCTACCTCGGTGAAGACTTTTTACTTCGATTCTTCCGCCAATGGAACGGTCTCGACGGTGAATGCGGCTACCAATCTGACGATTACCGGTCCCACCGCGGTCACCGGCCAGACCGCCACCATCACAGCGCCTAAAATCCCAGCCGCGGGCGAGTCGCTGGCCAACTATGCGGCAGCCCTGAATACGGCCATGTCTACTGCCGGGATCAGCGGCGTCTCGGCCGTTGCCACTGCAAGCGGCCAACTGAACATTACCGGTCCCAATGTCACCCTCTCCGGCAATATGATTCAGAATCCGATTACATCTGTGACGCCGACCGTGCGCTCCTCACCCGACGCGACGACCTACTACTTCAGCTCCGCCAATTCTACGTTGGACCCCTCTTCGAATCTGACCATCACCGGCCCGACCGCGACAGCCGGGGTCAATGCGACCAGCGCTGTGGTTACGCCCGTCGCCGGGGAGACCATCGCGCAATATGCGACGGCGCTGCAGGCGGCGGCGACAAACGCCGGCATTGCCGGAGTGACGGTCACATCGACGGCGGCCGGCCAGTTGTCCATCGTGGGCGCCGGGGCCACCGCGAACGGAACCTTGACTGAAGCTCCGACCACGGCTGTTCCTTCGGTTGCGGGCACCACTTTCGCCTTCGCCAGCAAGGCCTCGACCGTAGACCCCAGCACGACACTCACCATCACCGGGCCAAACGCCGCAGGGGTACTGACAACCGCCGCCGCGCCCACCGTCTTGTCTGGAGAGACAATCAGCGAATATGCGACGGCATTGAACTCCGCGCTTTCGGCGGCAGGCATAACCGGCGCCGCGGTCACGGCCTCACCCACGGGGTTGACGATCAACGGAAGCGCCCTCACGCTCTCCGGCAGTCTGGTCCAAAATCCCATCACCGCCATCACCGCCGATACCTCGGTGCCGGGAAGTACAAAGTACGCCTTTGCCGCAGGCTCTAAAGTGGATTCCTCGACCAACCTGACGATTACCGGGCAGAACTCGGCCGGGGCCACCGTAACCACCGTTGCGCCATCGTTCGCCGCCGGAGAGACGATTGCGAAATACGTCACGGCGCTCAGCGCCGCATTGACCAACGCGGGGATTCCCTCATCGAACGTCAGCGTCGCCGCGACGGGGGGAAATCCTCCCACCGGATTTACCATCACCGGCGGCACGGTCAGCGGCAATGTTGTCCAGGACCAGGTCTCCAGCGATCTTTCCAGGGTTGCCACCTTCGCGCTGAGCGGCGGCGATACCGTCGATCCAACGACCAACCTGACAATTACCGGTCTCGACGCCAACGGCGTCAGCCAGACAACGACAGCGCCCGTGGTGGCCCCCAATGAAAGCCTCGTGGCTTACACGACCGCATTGAACACCGCCATCAAAAACGCGGGAATTGTAGGCGTCTCCGCGCAGTCGAACGGAACGACTTTGTCCTTTACCGGCGCGGGCGCCAGCCTGGGGTTCAGCGTAGGCGGCACCCTGCACACAGCGCTGGCCAATGTGCTTACACCGGCCTCGACCGGCAGCGGCGTGTACAACTTTGCCCCCGGCGCTACCGTGGACCCGAACTCGACCTTCACCCTCTCGGGATTGGATACGACGGGATCTCCAGCGACCATTGTGGTTCCACCCTTCGCAGCGGGTGAATCGCTGGCGGCATACGCTACCGCGCTGACGGGCGCGATTGGCGCCGCAGGCACAGGCGGTTTGGTTGGGGTGACGGCAATCGTCAATCCCGCCAACGCCAACCAACTCTTGATTACCGGCGGGAACGTCTCCAGCTACGCGATGAGCACCGGCGACACCGTTGGAACGACCTCCTCCCTGACGATCACCGGCCTCGATGCGAACGGTGTTTCTCAGACTACGATCGCGCCCGCGGTTCCCGCTTTAGGTGAGAGCCTCACAAACTACACTTTGGCTCTGAACGCCGCCATTACGGCAAAGGGCATTGTCGGCGTCACCGCAACGGCAGCCGCAAATGGGCAGGCGTTGTCGTTCACCGGCACGGGGACCGGCGCGGGCTTCAGCGTCGGAGGCGGTTTGACGACAATCATGACGCCCACCGCCGCCTCAGCCGGCAACGGCACCTACAACTTCGCTCCCGGCGCCACGGTCGATCCGACGACGAATCTGATGATCGCCGATCCCGGAGAGACACACGTCTTTGTTCCGCCTACGGTGACCCCAGGGATGACCGTGCCAACTTATGCGGGCTTACTCTCCACGGCGATTACCAACGCCGGCATTCCCGGCATGACGGCAACTCTCACCGGCACCGCCCTTACGGGATACCACATTGCCATCGCGCAAGTTGCAGGAACGGCAACAATTTCACAGAATATGACGCAAACAGACGCGGTGACCGCACTGCAACCCGCCGGGAAGATCGTACAGACGGATGCGAAGAACACTCAGCCGTCGGGCGGGCCCAGCACCTTCAGTTACTCTTTGACCAGCGGCGATTCGGTAGACCCGTCGACCAAATTGTCGATTACCGGTCTGGATACAGCGGGAAATACGGTAACCATCTCTCCGCTGCCTACGGTGACCCCAGGCGAGACTCTGGTTCAATATGCTGCGGCCTTGCAGACAGCTATCGGCGCAGCAGGGACCGGCGGCCTGGCCGGTGTTACGGCCACGGTTGGGGGATTGAACAACAACCAACTGATCATCAGTGGCACCGGGATCACGGTAACGGGGAACCTGGTGCAGTCTCCCACCACCATTTTGACCTCTCCGACTCTTCCCAGCACTGGAACGGTGACCTACAACTTTGCCGCGGGTTCCACCGTCGATCCGAACACGAGTCTGGCCATTACCGGCGTCGTCATGCCGACCGTCGGGGCCAACGAGTCGGTTAAAGACTACGCGGCTGCGATTACAGCCGCGGGCGCCGCAGCCGGTGTATCGGCGACAGCCACAACCCAGCCAGACGGCACGATCAACCTGGTCATCACCGATAGCACTCCAGCCAACTTCGCCACCACCGGTAATGTATTGCAGGGCCAGGCGACAACGACATTGGCTGGGGCTCCGGGCACCAATGTGAACTACAGCTACAACCTGGGTTCCAGCACAGCCACAGTGGATCCCTCGACCAATCTGGTGATTACCGGAGCGAACTCGATTGGGGGAGAAGTTCTCATCACCGCTCCTACGGTTACCCCTGGCGAGAATCTCTCCACCTATGCGGCGAGCCTTAACAGCGCCATGTCGTCGGAGGGCATTGTGGGTGTGACCGCCACAGCCACCAATTCCGGTGAGTTGACGATCTCCGGAGTCAACTTTTCGGTGACCAGCGGCACTCTGGTGCAGGGCCAGACGGCTTCGTTGCCGGTTACGCAAAGCACGATTTACAACTTCGGCAATGCCAATTCCACCGTCGATCCGAATACGAATCTGACCATCACCGCGCCTACCACCTCGGGGCCCAGCGTTACGATTGTCGCGCCGACGGTCAGCTCCGGCGAAACCGTGGCGGAGTATGCAACCTCTTTGCAGAATGCCCTGGCCGCGATGAGCATTACGGGGGTTACGATTGCCACCACCAACAGCGGGCAATTGTCCATCTCCGGCACCAATGTCACCATCGGCGGAAATCTGATCGAGGATCCGATCACGACGGTGACCAACAGCAGCACCACAGCCGGCAGCGCCACCTACCAACTGGCTTCGGGCACCGCAACGGTCGATCCCTCGACGACGTTCGCCATCACGGGATACAACGCGAGCGGCACGGCCGAAGCAGCGACGATTACTCCCAGCGCCGGGGAAACACTTGCGAGTTATGCCACCGCGCTGCAGAATGCGGTGACGGCAAGCGGCATGCAAGGGGTGACCGTGACATCGACTTTGAGCGGCGAGTTGAGCATAGTCGGTCCCACGACGACGGGATTTAGCGGCAAATTGGTTCAGAACCAGGGATCCTCGACGCTTTCCGGCACCTCCGGTGTGGGCAACACCTTCAACTTCAGCCTGGCCTCGGCCAGCTCGACCGTCGATCCTGCCACCAACCTCACCATCTCGGGAGTGAATTCATTGGGAACGGCCGTGAGCATCGCCACCCCCACGGTCAGCCAGGGCGAATCGCTGGCCAATTATGTTGCCTCGCTGAATACCGCGTTAACCGCGGCCGGCTTCGTCGGAGCTGCGGTCACCTCGACTCCCGGAGGCCAGATGACCATCTCGGGCACCAACATCTCGATCGGCGGCAGCATCATCGAGGATCCGGGCCCCTACAACCTGACCGCCAGCGCCGGCGCCATCACCACCATCAGCTACCCACTGGCCTCGAACGCCGCAACCATCGCTCCGACCACCAATCTCACCATCACTGGACCGACGGCAGTGGCGGGGGTAAACGCCACCATCACCGCACCCACTGTCACCGCTGGTGAAACTGTGGCCGCCTATGTCGCCGACCTGAATACTGCGCTGACAACGGCGGGGATTGTGGGAGCCAATGTCACTTCGACCGCCGCGGGAGTAATCAATATCACCGGAACCAATGTCTCCACCATCGGTAACGTGGTGCAAGACGAGGTGCCGGCGACACTGACCGCCAATGCCGGTAAAGCCAACAGCTACAGCTATGGCTTCGCCGCCGATAACGGTACGCTGGCGACCGTCAATCCGACCACCAACCTGCTCATTACCGGACCAACGGGAACCAATGGCTCAGCCACCATCACGGCACCCACCGTTGTCACCGGCGAAACCCTGGCCGAATACGTAACGGCGCTGAACGACGCATTGGGAACGGCCGGGATCTCCGGCGCTTCGGTCACTGCTTCCTCCAGCGGAACATTGACCATCTCCGGTGTCAACATCACTACGTCCGGCAATGTGGTCGCCGATCCGGTCTCCTCGGTAAATACCGCTGGGACCCTGACCTTCGATGCCAACGGCAACCTGCTCACCCCAGCTTCCAACGTCAGCAACATTACATTTGGCGGCCTCTCCGACGGCGCTGCCCCGCTGAATATGACCTGGGATCTGTTGGGAAGCTCCGGCGGGGGAACTGTCAGCCAGACGGCAGCCGCTTCGTCCACCTCTTCCACTAACCAGAACGGCTATACCAGCGGCGAGTACCAGAGCTTTGCCATCAACTCCACCGGCGTAATCAGCGCCACCTACTCCAACGGACAAACCCAGAATGTCGGGCAGTTGGCCGTCGCTACGGTGAGCAATGAACAAGGCCTGATCGACGTTGGCTCGACCGATTTCCAGACCACCGCCGCTTCTGGAGATGCCTCGATCGGCGTGGGCGGAGCGGGCGGCCGCGGCACCATCGAGGGCAGCTCGCTGGAGGCATCCAACGTCAACATCTCCACCGAGTTCAGCGACCTGATCATCGCCCAGCGCGCCTTCGAGGCCAACTCCAAGGCGATCACCACCTTCGACACCATCACCCAGGAAACCATCAACATGATCCATTGATCTGTCTTCGGCCTTCGGCCGAAAGGCAGCGCCCCGTCCCGGTCAACACTGCCGGGGTGGGGCGCTTTTCTTTGACCTTGAGCGGAATCAGAGCTGGATGGGGCCGGGGATTTCGACGAACAGTCCGCTGCTCTGCGCCCGCACCATGCCTTCGGTATCCAGAAGTTTGGCTTCGGTCCAGTGCTTGCGGCCTTCCTTGCGGACCAGGCGGGCCTCCAGGCGCAAGACGACGCCGGAGTGAACCGGGCGCAGGTACTCGACCTCCATCTTTCGTGTAACGGCGCGAATTCCCAGCGCGCGCACCGTCTTGCTCATGATCTCGTCGAGCATGGTGGCGATCATTCCACCATGCACCAGCCCCGGCGGGCCTTCGTAGAGAGCGGGCACCGTCATCTCACAGACCACGCCACCGTCGGGCGCTAGAAGGAACTCCATGCGCAGGCCGATGGGGTTGGCCGGTCCGCAGCCAAAACAGCGATTCTGCGCGGCGTGAACCATGGGAGTCAGATTCTCAGACATGCCTTCAGCATAGCGAAGGGGAGCGGAATCCCGAACGGAGTTCTTCAACCACAATTCCGCGCAGACTTTTCCCCTCTTGCTGCATCGAAGAACTGGAGGTTTCCTCAGATTATGATGGATCGTAGAACCGCACTCAAGCACCTTGGCGGCGTGGCCGGCGCACTGCTCCTTGCCGAGAAGATGAGCGCCGAGGGAGTCGGCCAAGCCGCAGTTGCGCCCGCTCCCGCCGCAGGACCCTTTACTCTGCCCCCGCTGCCCTATGCCTACGACGCGCTCGAACCCAGCTTTGACGCCGCCACCATGCACCTGCACCACGACAAGCATCACCAGGCTTACGTCACCAATCTGAACGCCGCCATTGCAGCTCATCCAGAGCTGGCGGGCCGGAGCGTCGAGCAACTGCTGGTCAATCTGAATACGCTGCCGGAGGCTGCCCGCACCGCCATCCGCAACCAGGGAGGAGGACACGCCAACCACTCCTTCTGGTGGCCCATCCTGGGCAAGAGCGGAGGCGCATCCGCAGCCGGGCCCATCGGCGAACTGGCAAAGGCCATCGACGCTCGCTTCGGTTCCTTCTCCGGCTTTCAGGACAAGTTCACCGCGGCCGCGCTGAGCGTCTTTGGCAGCGGATGGGCCTGGCTGGTCAAGATGCCCGACGGCTCCCTGGCCATCGAGACAACCGGAAACCAGGACAGCCCCCTGACCCTCGGCCACCAACCGGTGCTTGCCGTGGACGTTTGGGAACACGCCTATTACCTGAAATATCAGAACCGCCGCGCCGAGTATGTGAAAGCCTTCTTCCAGGTCCTGAACTGGGAGGTCGTCAGCGGCCTGTACGCTCACAAGGCATGAGGGATGCTGAGAGCGTCCCAACCCCGGTTCACGGTATACTTGGAGTCGTGATGGCAACCGAAAAAACTTTTTACCTTGAGACCTTCGGATGCCAGATGAACGCCCATGACTCCGAAAAGGTGATCGGCACCCTGGAGCACGAGGGCTATCGGCAGGTCGAAGAGGAGCAAGACGCCTCCCTGATCCTCTATAACACCTGTTCCATCCGCGACAAGGCGGAGCAGAAGGTCTTTAACCGCCTCAACGACTACAAAGCGCTGCACAAGGCCGGCAAGCGCTTCGCCGTGCTGGGCTGCGTGGCGCAGCAGGAGGGTGAGAAGATCTTCGAGCGCGCCCCTTACGTTTCGCTGGTCTCGGGATCGGCCAGTTACCGCCGTCTACCAGAGATGCTGGCCCGCCTGGAAGCAGGCGAGACGCGCATTACCGGCCTCGACGACCGCCAGACAGAGGAGACCTTCGAGACCGAATTCACCTCCAGGCAAAATCCCTACCGGGGCTACATCACCATCATCGAAGGCTGCGACAAGTTCTGCGCCTACTGCGTGGTGCCATATACGCGGGGCAAAGAGCGCAGCCGCGGATCGGACTCAGTCCTGGCGGAGGCCCGGCGGATCGCCGATCAGGGTTATTCGGAGATTCAGCTTCTCGGCCAGAACGTCAACAGCTACCGCGACCCGGAAGGGAAGCGGAGCTTTGCCGAACTGCTGGCCGCCGTGGGCGAGGTCGGCGGCATTCGCCGGGTGCGCTTCACCACCAGCCATCCCAGGGATTTTACCCGCGACATTGTGCAGGCTATCGACGCCGTGTCCACCCTCTGCGACCACGTGCATCTGCCCGTGCAATCCGGATCTTCGAAGATTTTGAAGGCCATGGCCCGGGAGTACACCCGCGAGTGGTACCTGGAGCGCATCGCCTGGATCAAGGCGGCGCGGCGGCCAATCTCCATTTCCACGGACATTATCGTCGGCTTTCCGGGCGAGACCCCCGACGATTTCATCCAGACCATGGACCTGCTGGCCGAGGTGCAATACGACGGCGTCTTCGGCTTCAAATACTCGGCGCGGCCGAACACTCCGTCGCTGACCATGATCGACGCCCTACCCGAGCCGGAGAAGGTGGACCGCCTTAAGGTATTGCTTGACCGTCAGCGCGAGATTCAGCGGGTCAATTATGCCAAGCACTTAGGGGAGATTCTTGAAGTGATGGTCGAGGGCGCCAACCCCGCCCGAGGACAGATTATCGGGCGCAGCAGCCAAAACAAGCCGGTGAACTTTACCTGCGCGCAGCCCATCGCCCCCGCCCCTGGCAGCTATAGGCAGGTAAAAATAACCGCCACGCATCCCAACAGTTTGGTCGGCGAAGCGGTCTAAGATAGCTGAAAGTGTTGACTGGATGTTTGCTGGTCGTACAAGAAAGGGAATCCATGGAGATCGAGGTGCGGATACGCGGGCTGATGATGGACCCGGCCACCAACATGCCCATTGTGGTGCTCAAGGATGTGGCTTCGGAGACGGTGATGCCCATCTGGGTGGGGATCTTCGAGGCCAACGCCATCGCCATCGAGATCGAAAAGGTGGCTGCGCCGCGCCCTATGACCCACGATCTGACGCGCAACCTGATTCGCCACCTGGACGCTCGTCTGGAGCGCGTGGTGATCTCCGAGCTGCGCGACGACACCTTCTTTGCGGTGCTGCATTTGCGCCACGGAGCGGAGCCGATGACCGTCGATGCGCGTCCCTCCGACGCTATCGCCCTGGCGCTGCGCTCGGATTGCCCCATCTTTGTCACGCAGGAAGTGATGGAGACCGCCAAGCTGAATACCACCGGCCCACCCGAAGGCCCCACCGGGGAACAGTTGCGCGGCTGGCTCGAAGGCCTGAACGACGAGGACCTGGGGCGCTACAAGATGTAGTTTTTCCTTTAGATTGCTGGCAGCAGCAACCGCAGGAGCAGAAAAGCGCCCACTCCGGCAAAGAAGATCAGCGCCATGCGAATGCCGGGCTCGCGGTTGACCTCGGGCACCAGGTCGGTGGCGGCCACATAAATCGCTACGCCCGCCGAGACCGGCAATCCGATCACCAGCCAACTGGGAATTAGACCGATCACCAGCACGCCGAGGATCGTCGCTCCGGCCAGCGCTACCGCGGAATAAAAGGCCGCAGTGCGGCTGCGTCCGCTGGCCAGCATGACACTGGCCATGGTGAAGCCCTCCGGCGCCTTATGCAGAAAGATGGCGAGAAAGATCAGCCAGCCCAGCCACTGCGAGACGGCAAACCCGGAACCGATGGCTACTCCGTCAAAGAGCGCATGAACGCTGAGCCCGGCGAGCACCGAGACGCTGGTGCGGTGGGAGACAAACTCGCCGGCGTGAGTCTCTTCACCAAAGTGAAAATGAGCATTGATGGTGTGTTCCAGCAGGTGGACGGCGCAATAGCCGGCCATAATCAGGATAGGCCCCAGGCTGGGGCTGCGATGCAGGCTTTCGGGCACCATTTCGACCACGGCGGTGGCCATCAAAAAGCCTGCGCCCAGCGCCACAAAGTAGCGCAAATAACGCTCGACGCCGCGCGCCCGTACCAGAACGAATCCGCCGGCCACGTCGGCCAGCGCGGCCAACGCGCCCAACAGCAAGGAAATCTTCAGCATCGCACCCCTATTTTACCTGTACCTTAGCCGCTGTGGCGGATGTTGAGGACGTCGCCGTCCAGCACGGTGTATTCCTTGCCTTCCACGCGCAGGGTCCCCTTCGCGCGGGCGGCAGCCTCGGAGCCGGCCTCCAGCAGTTTGTCCCAGCGGATGGTCTCGGCGCGGATGAAATGGTGTTCCAGATCGGAGTGAATGGCCCCGGCGGCTTGCGGCGCCTTGGAGCCTACCGGAATCGTCCAGGCGCGGCACTCGTCTTCGCCGGCGGTAAAGAAGCTGATCAGTCCCAGCAGCGAGTAGCTCTTGCGGATCAGCCGCACCAGGCCGCTCTCGTGCAGGCCGTAGCTGGCCAAAAAGTCCACCGCTTCCTCGTCGTCCATCTCCGCCAACTCGGCTTCGACCTTGCCGCAGATGGCGGTGGCCCCGGCGTTGAGACGGCTGGCCACTTCAGCCAGCCCGAAACGGTTCACAGCAGCCTCCAGATCGTCGCCCAGCGTGGTGCTTTCGCCGATATTGAGCGCGTAGAGGATGGGCTTCTGGGAGAGGAAGGTGAATCCCTTGATGAGCTTCTTCTCTTCGGGGGTCATCTCCATCTCGCGCAGGGGCTGTTCTTTCTCGAGAGACTCCTTGGAGCGCAGCAGCAGTTCGTGCTCCCGTTCCAACTCGGGCGAACGCATCTTGCGCAAATCTTTTTCGACGCGCTCGATGCGCTTCTCGATCTGGGCCAGATCGCTAATCATCAGGTCGAACTCGACGCTTTTAATGTCGCGCAGGGGATCGATGGGGCCGACGTGGGCAATGGCCTCGTCTTCAAAGGCGCGTAGTACGTGGATCAGTGCATCGACGGTGCGCAGCCCGGTGAGGAAGGCGGTTTCCTTGAGCGCCTCATGGCCGATGGCCGCCACATCGACAAACTCGACGGTGGCAAAGGTGGTTTTGCGCGGAATGTAGTGGGCCGAGAGGCGGTCCAGCCGCTCATCCGGCACCCGCGCCACGCCGATATGCGCCTCGCGCGGATTGGAGTGGCCGCGCTCCTCGAGCTTGGCCTTGGTCAGAATCCTGAAGAGCGACGTCTTGCCCACCTGCGGCAGGCCGATGATTCCACACTTCATACGCTACCCGCTCCGGCCCGGTTCGCAGGGGAATTGCGCCCGCAAGGCCACTACGATGATAACGCTTGCCGGGGGATTAAAGATTAGGGGTTAGGGATTAGGGGTTAGGGATCAGGGGTCAGGGAACGAGGGAACAGGGGCCAGTTGTCAGTTCACAGTTGTCGGCAGTCAGTAAAGGCTTCGCTGGACAAAAACCGATTCCGATTTGCAATTAGGACTGCAATCAGCATCATTCTCTGACCTCTGACCCCTGACCTCTTCAAGATTTAATCTGTCGAAAAAATGCACAAAAGATTAGAAAATGATTGGAATGCTCTAATGTTTCTTCGGATGCCGCCGATAGACCCCTCAGCGTATTTCACACGCGCGATGCGGTGCGTTATGGCGACCACAACCCTGATCTTTCCCTCCAACCCGTTTGCTGCCACCGATACGAGCTACCAGCTTCAACAGCCGGCGCGTATCGATGACACGCGCAACTCGGTCGCATCCTTCTCGCCGGGCGCAGCGCAGACGCAGGCTGGGGCAGGGATCGGAGCGGCCGACGATCTCTTCGACTCCGAGGACAGCGCCGGCGATCCCTATTCGGAATCGGGATCCTATGTAGGCACCCAACTCAGCGTCTACGCCTGACCCAATTCCTTCTTTTTAATCAGGTTTTGAATCCTTCCGGTGACGGGAAGGCTGTGTCTGCGTGGAATCTCCCGATGGAACCAGCGCTGCTCCGCCTCCGTATCTAGGAGCGTGAGTTGCTGATTCGCCAGGAGGAATCGAGTATGGCCCTCTTTTGCCATCGTTGTGGGACGGGTCTACCGGTGAGCGCGCGTTTTTGCTCCAATTGCGGCCAGGTGATTCCGGCGCCGCGCTTCGAACCGGAGAGGCAACTGATACGTCCGCGTCTGGGACGCCACATTGCCGGTGTCTGCGCCGCGCTGGCCCACGCCTATGGATGGGATGTGGCGCTGGTGCGCATTATCTGTGTGTTGAGCTTCTTCTTTACCGGAGGAGTGGTGGCGGTGGCCTACCTGGCCTGCTGGATCGGCATTCCCGAGGAACCGTTGGGCTATCCAGGGGAGTATCCTCCTAGTGTATGAACACTACGCCGAGCTATTACGAGTCTGATGGAGCACGGCTGGCCTTCTACCAGAATGGAGCGGGCCTGCCGGTTGTCTTTTTGCATCCAACCCCGCTGGATCACGCCTACTGGGTTCCGTTGATCGAGAGTCTGGGCGGCATTCGCGCCATTGTTCCCGACCTGCGCGGCCACGGGGCTTCAGAACTGGGCCGGTCGCTGCCGGTGGGAGGGTTTGCCGCTGTTCCCGATGCTCCGGTGCTGACCATGGAGCGGTTGGCGCTCGATGTTCTGGCGCTGCTCGATCATTTAGGCGTGAAGGACGCGGTTTTTGTGGGCTGCTCGATCGGCGGCTACGTCCTTTTAGAGCTGTGGCGGCAGGCGTCCGAACGGATGCAGGGACTGGCCTTTATTTGCTCGAAGCCACAAGCGGACGCCGCGGCCAACCATGTGCGCCGCGCCGCCACCATTGCCCAGGCTCGGGCCGGTGAGGCGGGCGCGATCTATGACGGCATGGCGCAAACGCTGATTGGAGCCACCAGCCGCGAACGCCGGCCGGAAATCGTCGCTGAACTGCGGGCAACCATGACCTTGACCGCGGAAGCTCTGGTCGCCGTACAAGCCGGCCTGGCCACGCGGCCCGATTCACAGTCCACAGTTGAGAGCATCGAAGCGCCGGTGTTGGCCATTACCGGCGGCGAGGATCCGGGTGTGACCGCGGCCGAGATGCAGGTCTTTTTTGCCGCGCCCGGCGGGTGCGACTTCCATATGCTTCCCGACGCCGGCCACTTTGCCGCCAACGAGCAGCCGGAAAAGGTGGCCAGCCTGCTGGCCGAGTGGCTGCGCTGGCTGGAAGGATGCGGCTGATCCGCCCCCACACTAGCCGCAAAAAGACAAGACGCGGGTCCTTTGACGCGCTGCGTTCGCTCAGGATGACAGCGGCGAGGGTGGGGCGCCCGAATTGTGTATCTGGAAAGAGAAATGCTGTAGGCTCATAGAAAGTCCTCACTTCGAGAAGCCTCTTGTCCAAAACACATACTTCTTCGCCCAACGACCCGCGTCCCTTCCACCATCCCCAGCCGGAGAGCCCGCTTTATTGCGGCAAAGTCTCCCTGGAGGCGCTGGCCACGCGCTATGGAACGCCTCTTTACGTCTACTCCGCCGACCAGATCGCGGAACGGCTGGGTCTCTTTCAGCAAGCCTTCGCGGGCCGCGACCATCTGGTCTGCTACGCGGTCAAAGCCAACTCCGCGTTGGCCATCTTGAAGCTGCTGGCGGATCGCGGCGCGGGCTTCGACATCGTCTCCTGCGGCGAATTGCAGCGCGTGCTGGCGGCAGCACCCGAGGCTGTCGGCCGCGTGGTTTTTTCCGGGGTGGGCAAGACGGCGGCGGAGATGGATCTGGCGCTCGAAGCCGGCATTCTGCAATTCAACGTGGAGAGTGAGCCGGAGTTGGAGCTGTTGGCCCAGCGCGCCCGCAAACTGAAGCGCGTGGCGCGGTTTGCCCTGCGCGTCAATCCCGATGTTTTTGCCGAGACCCATCCTTATATCTCTACCGGCCTCATCGAACACAAGTTTGGCGTGGGAATCAAGGAGGCGCTGGCGATCTACAAAAGCGCAGCCGGGAACCGCTGGCTCGAACCCTATGGCGTCAGCGTGCATATCGGCTCGCAGATTCGCTCCGCCGACCCATTCGGCGCGGCCACTGAGCGGCTGCGCACCTTAACCCAGCAACTCAAACGCGCCGGCATCGCCTTGCAGGTGATCGACGCCGGGGGCGGCCTGGGCATCGACTACCACCTGGGTAAATTCGACGCCGCGGCCAAGGTGCGGGAGTACGCCGGCGCGGTCCAGAACGCTCTGGGCGACTTCGAGGGCAAGCTGCTGATCGAGCCGGGCCGCTTTATGGTGGCGCAGGCGGGAGCGCTGGTGGCCCGCGTGCTGCGCACCAAACGCAACGGCAAAAAAACCTTCGTTATTACCGACGCGGCCATGAACGACCTCATCCGCCCCGCGCTCTACCAGGCGCACCACGAGATTGCGCCGGTCCGTCCCAGAGCAGGGAAGGCGCGCGCCGTCGATGTGGTGGGGCCGATCTGCGAGACTGGGGACTTCTTCGCCCGCGACCGCAAACTGGCGCCGCTGGAAGGCGGCGACCTGATCGCCCTGCTCGACGCCGGCGCTTACGGCATGGCGCAAAGCTCGAATTACAACTCGAGGCTGCGCCCCGCCGAGGTGCTGGTCGAGGGCAGCAAAGCGCGCCTCATCCGCCGCCGCGAGACCATGGACGATCTGCTAGGGCCGGAGAGGCTGTAGGAATCGGTATCCCTTTGTGTATGGTTGCTGGTGGTTGAGCGACGCAAAGGAATAATGAGGCGGCTATGGAGAACCGAATTACGATTGAGCCGGGAAAGCGGTCGGGCCAACCCTGCATCTGCGGACTGCGTATCACGGTGAAGGATGTGCGGGGTTGGCTGGCAGCAGGTATGAGCGAAGACGAAATCCTTGCAGATTTTCCAGATCTGGAGCCGGAAGACATCCAAGCGGCGCTCCATTACGAGGGAAAAATCAGTTTGTGAATTGAAACTCGCAGACTTCGCTCCTTGTCCTGTAAGGTGTTGAGCGAGGGAGTCTTTCATGCATTTGGGAACGAAAGTGGCGTGTGCCTTGTCGATGGCGGGGCTGGTATTGGGAGTGTCGATGGCGGCGCGAGCGGATTCGCTGACGGTGAAGACGGCTGCGGGCGCGGTGCATGGCAAGACGATCAACGACGGTAAGGTGAAGGCTTTCATGGGTCTGCCCTATGCGGCGGCTCCGCTGGGCGACCTGCGGTGGAAGGCGCCACAACCCGTCGCCGCCTGGAAAGGCGAACGCGACGCCACCCGCTACGGAGCGCACTGCGCCCAAGGCCGGGTTTTCGACGACATGGTCTTTCAGGACAGCGGCGAGAGCGAGGACTGCCTTTTTCTCAACGTCTACACGCCGGCTGGGGCCAAGGAAAAGAGCAAACTGCCGGTCATGTTCTGGATTCACGGTGGCGGCTACGCCGGCGGCGCCAGTTCCGAACCGCGCCACAACGGTGATTTTTTGCCCACCAAAGGCGTGGTGCTGGTCACCATCAACTATCGCCTCGGAGCCTTCGGCTTTCTGGCCACGCCCGACCTGGCTAAAGAGGCTAACGGCGCAACAGGCAACTACGGCCTGTTGGACATGATTGCGGCGCTCGAGTGGGTCAAGGCCAATATCGACCACTTTGGCGGCGATCCCGGCAATGTAACCATCTTCGGTGAGAGCGCCGGCTCTTTTGCGGTGAGCACACTGATGGCTTCGCCCGCCGCCCGCGGTCTCTTTCACAAGGCGATCGGCGAGAGTGGCGGGGCATTCGGCCGTATGCTGGCAACGGACACACAGGAGCTCCGCGAGAAGGCCGATGCCGCCTGGGTCGAGTTGCTCGGCGTCAACTCGTTGGCGGAACTGCGCGCGCTCCCCACAGAGAAGATTCTGAGTGCAGTCAAGAGGAAGAAAGGTGGATTTCAGCCCGACATCGATGGCAAGGTATTGACCGAACCGGTTGAAGCCACCTACGCCGCCGGCCGTCAGGCGCATGTGCCGTTACTGGCCGGCTGGAATAGCGACGAGGGGAGCTCTGCCGCAGCCAACGGTATGACGGTCGAGCAGTGGAAGGTCAGGGCCGATGCGCTCTTCAAGGAACGCTCCGCTGAGTTCCTCAAGCTCTATCCTGGCGAGAACGATGCCCAGGCACTGCGCTCGGCGGTCGACTACAGCGGCGACACCTTCATCGCCTTCAGCACCTGGAAGTGGATTGAAGCGCACAGGATGACCGGCGATGCTCCTATCTACCGTTATCACTTTGAGTTAGCGGCGCTGCCCAGCAAATATCACGCGGGCACATTTGCCTTTCATTCCGACGAGATCGAGTATGTTTTCGGCACGCTCGACACCCGGCCCGGCGAGACCGTCCGTCCGGAAGACCGCAAGCTCAGCGAATTGATGATGAGCTACTGGACGAACTTCGCGCGGAGCGGCGATCCGAATGGAGCGGGCCTGCCCATCTGGCCGAAATACGGTTCACAGGACGAGTTGATTCACCTCGACAGCACCGTCACCTCCGGCCCGGATGCAACCCGCCCGCGCTACGAGTTCCTGTTGAAGGAGAAGCCGGTCGCGCATTTCTGAAGACAGTTCAAAAGACTCGGAGCTTCATTCCTCCCTCCGAAATGGTAGAAACGGAGGGCAAGACTGGCAGAGTAAGCGCCGGGAGAGCCGTCTCGGCATTCATTGACACCCCTTCCGGCCCTGCCTAGAATTAAAGAGGAGATTCTCGTCCTTTTTCCGGCGGAGTCACGCGTTGTTTCTTTTTCGGCTGGTCTGCGGCAGGACTGACTCTAGAGCGATTCCAGAATTGGAGTACCCAGAAACCATGCATTCAAGTCGGCGCGAGCCCCAGCGAGCGACGACCTGGCAAGAAGGTTGCAGGGTATAGCCATTCTGGAATCGCTCCAGGCCGCCAGCCGAAAAGGTCCTCGTTCAGAAGGGGAAAGATGCCCGAGGCGCACATCAATCCGCGCGAGCGGCTGGTGCTTACGGCCATAATCGAGTTGTATATCGCTACCGGCGAGCCGGTCGCCTCGCAGGCGGTGGCGCAGCACTTCGTTCACCGCGAAGGGTTGAGTTCGGCGACCATTCGCAATGTGATGGTTTCGCTTAGCGAAGAGGGTTTGCTGGAGCAGCCGCACACCTCGGCGGGACGGGTTCCCACGGCGGCCGCCTTCCGCTATTATGTCGAACAATTGACGCACTCGTCGGTCTCGGCGAATCGCGGAGCGGGCTTTACCTTGGACCTGCAAACCAGTGCACCAGGGACACAGCCTTCGCTGGAGACGCAGTCCTCTCTGAGCGCGGCACGGCGTGGGCAGATCGAAGAGAGCTTTGCCGGCGTGGCCAGCAGCAACGATTACCTGGAACGCACCTCCCATGTGCTGGCGCTGATCTCCAGCGGACTGGGTGTGGCCCTGGCCACTTCCACCGCAGGGCAGGTGCTGGAGCACATTCACTTCTCGCGCCTCTCGACCGGCCGCGTGCTGGCGGTGCTGGTCACTCAGGCGGGCGCGGTGCAAGACCGGGTGCTGGCACTGGACCGCGAATTGAGCCACCTCGAGTTGGAGACGGCGGCGCGCTATCTGAACGAAAACTTTCGCGGTTGGCCGGTCGAGCGCATTCGAGCCGAAGTGGCGCGGCGCGTGGACGCAGAACGCGAGGCCTACCGGCAGATGCTGACCTCTGTCGAGGAACTCTGCCGCAAGGGTGCGCTGGCGGGCGGCGAGAGTTCCCCGGCGATCTTTGTGGACGGCATGGCCAACCTGATCTCCGCCGAGGCCGATCGCGAACGGTTGCGCCAAATGCTGCTGGCGCTGGAGGCCAAGCAGCGGCTGGTGGAACTGCTTACCGCCTACGTGGACGGCCGGCAGCAGGAGGTGCGCGTGGTGGTGGGGCTGGACGAGGCCTCTCCGGCCATGCAGGATCTGGTGCTGATCGGCGCGCCGGCACGGCTGGGCCAGGGCAATCTGGGCACCGTCGCTGTGATTGCGCCCACCCGCATTCAATATCAGGAAATGATTCAGGCCGTTCGCTACATCGCCCGCCTCTCCGAACGGATTCTGGAAGTGCCGGCGGAGTGAGCCGCGGAAGCGAAGAAGAAGCGAGTCGGAAGGCTGAAAAGCGAGGAACAGAGCTTGAAAAACCACCCATATTGGCTATATTATCTAGAATAGCTAGTTTGGAGGCTCCATGGTCTCTGTGACATCGGTAGAGGCACAGAATCGTTTCGGGCAATTGATCGACATGGCGCAACGGGAGACGGTTACCGTCACTCGCCATGGCCGCCCAGCTGCATTCATTGTTTCACCGCGCGATATGGAAGAGTTGCTGGACTCCAGACGGCGGCGCAGCCGGGCGGTTGCGGAGTTGGAGGCTTGGAGTGCCCAAGCCAAACAGAGCCAGACGCCCGCGCAGCAGGCAGCCGCAGCCGCGCTCACGGACGAGGATGTGAATCGTCTGGTTCATGAATCGCGATGAGCGAGCAGAGAGTGGTCTTCGATATGAGCACTCTGGTCTCGGCCGCCTTGCGGCAGGATTCGATTCCGTATCAAGCCCTGATGAGAGCCTTTTGCTCCTTCCAGATCTGCATCAGCGAGGAGACGCTGGGCGAGTTGAAGGAGGTTCTTACCAGAGACAAGTTCATCCGCTACTTGAACCGCGAAGATAGCCTTCTGTTTATCGGATTGATCGAGGACAAAGCGCGGCTCTTCCGCATGGATGAACAGAATTGGCCCGGTACGGCCTTGCATTGCCGCGACCCCAAGGACGACAAGTTTTTGATCCTGGCGGAGGAATGCGAGGCCGGCACACTGGTCAGCAGCGATGAGGATCTGCTCGTACTGCATCTATGGAACGGGGTGCGGATTGTACGGCCGGCAGAGTTCTTGCTGGAGAGTGCATAGGTAAGGGCGCGGAGAATCGCCGATCAAGATGAAGAAATGAGCGTTCTTGCGCGGCTGCGAGACCCGCAGCGGCTGTAGAAATTATCATGGAAGACGAGACCGAAAACGTTGGAGATTGCATAGACCGATGGCAGATCAGGAAATGGAGTCAAGCATGTTGGGAGCGGAATTGACCATCTCTCCAGAGGCGGCGGCGGCGATTGCCGCGGCGGAAGCAGCCGAGGCGGAGAGCAGAGCAGCGAGTGATGAGGGCCAGACCCTTCCGGCAGTAGCGGCGGCGACCGGCGAAGATACGGTGAGCCGCACCGATTATGAAAACCTGAAGATGGAACGCGATCAGTTGCTGGATCGCCTGGCGCGCCTGCAGGCAGATTTCGAGAACGCCCGCAAGCGCGGTGAGCGGGAGCGCCTCGAGTTTCGCGACTACGCCACCGGCTCAGTGGTCGAACTCTTTTTGCCGGTGCTGGACAACTTCGAATTGGCGCTGAAATCGGGCGGCACGGCGGAGCAGTTGCGTTCTGGCGTTGAGTTGATCGTCAAGCAGATGGAAGATGTGCTGCGCCAGTTGCAGGTGCAGGCCGTGCCGGCGATCGGCGCCGAATTCGATCCTCGCCATCACGAGGCACTGGGCTCGGTGGAGCGGCTGGATCTGCCCGATCAGCACGTGGCCGAGGAGATTCGCCGCGGCTACCGGCTGCGCGAGCGGCTTCTGCGTCCGGCGCTGGTGCGCGTGGCTTCCAATCCCAAACAGGCAAGTGAGTAAACGTGAGCAAAGCAGATTTTTACGAGGTGTTGGGCGTTTCCAAGGACGCCAGCGACCAGGATTTAAAGAGCGCCTACCGCAAACAGGCGCTGAAGTACCATCCTGACCGCAACCCCGGCGATCATTCCGCCGAGGAAAAATTCAAGCAGGCCAGCGAGGCCTACCAGGTGCTCAGCGACGCCGACAAGCGCGCCGCCTACGACCGCTATGGCCATGCCGCAGTGGGCGGGGCCGGGCAGGGATTCGGCGGTTCGCCGTTCCCCGGCGGCGTCGACATCAGCGATCTCTTCGGCGATCTCTTTGGCGAGATGTTCAACGTTGGCCACAGCGGCGGCGGTGCTCAGCGCGCCACCCGCCAGCAGCGCGGCGACGATCTGCGTTTCGATCTGGCCATCAACTTCGAGGACGCCATCTTCGGCTCCGAGACCGAGGTCAAAATTCGCCGGTTGGAGGTCTGCGAGGTTTGCTCAGGCCGGGGCAGCGCTTCGGGCCGTGGTCCCAGCACCTGTTCGCAATGCCAGGGACGGGGTCAGGTGCGCTATCAGCAGGGCTTCTTCTCGGTGGCGCGCAGTTGCGGCGCCTGCGGCGGTACGGGTTCGGTGATTGGCGATCCCTGCACCAACTGCCGCGGCGAGGGCCGTGCGGCCAAGGAACTCAAGCTCAATGTGAAGGTACCACCGGGCGTAGAGAACGGCACCCGCATCCGTTACTCGGGCGAGGGCGATGCCGGGCGCAACAACGGCCCGCGCGGCGATCTCTATGTGGTGCTTTCCATTCGTCCTCACGACTTTTTCGAGCGCGACGGCCACGACCTGCACTGCGTGATTCCCATCAGCTTTCCTCAGGCCACACTGGGCGCGGAGATCGCAATTCCGGCCATCGGCGGCGAAGTCACGCTGAAGATTCCCGAGGGAACCCAGAGCGGCAAGCAGTTGCGCATTCGCGGCAAGGGCGTGCCTTTCCTCAACGAACGCGGCGTGGGCGACCTGGTGGTGCAAGTGGTGGTGCAGATTCCCCGCAAGCTCAGCCGCCCGCAGCGCGAGCTGGTAGCCCGGCTGGCTGAGACCCTCAGCGTGGAAAATAAACCGACTTCGCCCAGCCTGATTGAAAAGATGAAGGATCTGTTCAATTAAAATCTCTTCCAACTGCCCAGGCGTTGGCGGCGGGAGTTTCCGATGATCGAGAATCCACAAGTGGAATCCTCGCCGCGTGCTGCGCCTGAGAAAACAGAAGCTGGCCCCGCAACGCTGCCCCTGTGTGTTGACCTGGACGGCACGCTGGTGAAGTCCGACACGCTGGTGGACTCGCTGCTGGCGCTGGCTCGCAAGCGTCCGGTGCTGTTGCTGAAGCTGCCCGGCCGGCTCGCCCACGGCAAGGCCGCCTTCAAGGCCTTTGTTACTGAGTCGATTCAATTGGATGTTGCCCACCTTCCCTACAACCGTCTGTTGCTCAACTACTTGCAACAACAGCGGGCGGCGGGGCGAGCGCTGTACCTGGCTACCGGCGCCGACGGCGCGCTGGCCAAGCGCGTGGCCGCACATCTGGGCATCTTCAAGGGCGTGCTGGCCTCCGACGGCGTCACCAACCTGATCGGCAAGAACAAACTGGACCGGCTGCGCGCGCAGATGGGTACGGACGGCTTTGCATATATTGGCAATGCCCGGCCCGATCTTCCCCTGTTGGCCCATGCGGCGGAGGCCATGGTGGCCAATCCCACCCTGGGACTGCGCCTGGGGATGCACACGCGCGGCATTCACCCTACTCAGGAATTCGTTCAGCGCCCGCCGCTGTTGCAGTCGCTCTTGAAGGCGATTCGCCTGCATCAGTGGGCCAAGAACCTGCTGATTTTTGTTCCGCTTTTGATGTCGCACCAGTTGAATGCCGGGGTGCTGATGACCGCGCTGCTGGCCTTCTTCTGTTTTAGCCTGACAGCATCGGCCACCTACATCGTCAACGACATGCTGGACATCGACGCCGACCGCCGTCATCCCCGCAAGCGCCTGCGCCCCTTTGCCGCGGGCGATCTTTCGCCCTTCGCGGGAGCGGGCGTAGTGGCGGTTTTTCTGCTGGTGGCGCTGGCCGGGGCGCGCCTGCTGCCGATTGGCTTTTATGGCTGGCTGCTGGCTTATCTGGCTACTACCGTGGCCTATACGCTCTATCTCAAACGCATGGCTCTGGTCGACGTGCTGATGCTCAGCGGGCTCTACACTTTGCGCCTTCAGGCCGGCGGCGCCGCCACCCAGACGCCCATCTCCCACTGGCTGGCCGGTTTCTCCATCTTCCTCTTCCTCTCCCTGGCCTTTGTCAAGCGCTTTGCCGAACTGGAGAACCTGCGCGCCAGCGGCAGTCCACCGAAAAACGGTCGTGGCTATCTGGTAGCCGACATCGAGCAATTGCGCGCCTTTGGCACCTCCAGCGCCTATGCGGCGGTGGTGGTCTTCGCCCTCTACATCAACGGCCGCGACGTGACGGCGCTCTACCGCCATCCACCCCTGCTGTGGGCTGTCGCGCCCTTGATGGTTCTGTGGTTGAGCCGGGTGTGGCTGCTGGCCTCGCGCGGGGAACTCAATGAAGATCCGGTGCTCTTCGCCCTCACCGACCGCATGAGCTTGCTCATCGGCGCGGCGGTGGCGCTGATCGCCTGGCTGGCGATCTAAAGCGGGCGATCAAGCTGCGTCCGAAATGTTGCTGGGATTGCCTCTGGAACCCGGCTTCATCCACGGATTTTGCCCACTCTTCTCTATAATGAAAGCAGGACATTTGCCGCAGCAGCGGTCCCGCGAAGATCTTCCCCAGCCAACAGCCAGTACCGACCAGACCCACCGGGTTTCTTGGGTTGAGGGGGATTTTGTGACCTTGGATGCGGCCCTCCCCAAAGGACCTTTTTCATGCCATTGAATTGCGGAATCGTCGGCCTGCCCAATGTGGGCAAGAGCACCATCTTCAACGCGCTTACCGCGGCCAAGGCTCAGGCGGCCAACTATCCCTTTTGCACCATCGATCCCAACGTGGGGATCGTGAGCGTTCCCGACGAGCGGCTGGACCGCATCACCCAATTCGTCAAACCCAACCGCACCGTGCCCACCACGATGGAGTTCATCGACATTGCCGGGCTGGTCGAGGGGGCCAGCAAGGGCGAGGGGCTGGGCAATCAGTTTCTCGGCCACATTCGCTCCACCGATGCGGTTTGCCATGTGGTGCGCTGCTTTGCCGACGACAATGTGATTCACGTGGCCGGCGGGGTCAATCCGCTGCACGACATCGACATCATCAATACCGAATTGCTGCTGGCCGATCTGGAGACGGTGGAGAAGCGCTGGGCCAAGGTCGAAAAGGCGGTGAAAAACACCACCGACAACAAGATCAAGGCCGAGGCCGAGGCGCTCAAGAAGCTGCTTGAAGCTCTTCAGGCCGGACGGCCGGCGCGCGTCGTCGAGCTCAGCGACGAAGAGAAGGCGGCGGCCTACGATCTGCACCTGATCACCGACAAACCGGTGCTCTACGTGGCCAATGTAGACGAAGCCGGCCTCAAAGACGGCAATCCCTGGGTCGCCGCCGTCGAGCAGCGCGCCGCCGAGGAAGGGGCGCAGGCAGTACGCATCTGCGGCGCCATGGAAGCCGAGATCGCCCTGCTGGAACCGGCCGAGCGCGCCGAATTCCTGACCGAGCTGGGACTCGCCGAACCGGGGCTAAACCGGCTGATCCACTCCGCCTACCGCCTGCTGGGGCTGAGCACCTACTTCACCGCCGGAGTGCAGGAGGTGCGTGCCTGGACCATCCCTACCGGGGCCAAAGCGCCCCAGGCCGCCGGCGTGATCCACTCCGACTTCGAGCGCGGCTTTATCAAGGCTGACGCCTACCACTGTGAGCACCTTTTCACCTTCGGCAGCGAACAGGCGGTCAAGGAAAAGGGCCTGCTGCGCTCCGAAGGCAAGGAATACACCGTTAAGGACGGCGACATTCTCTTCTTCAAGTTCAATGTTTAAGCTCGGCCAGGTTCCTGAGTCTGAATTTGATTCATGAAAAACGCTGTCATCCTGAACGACCCTGAGCCTTGCGAAGGGGAGTCGAAGGACCTGCTTTTGTTCTTCGCAAGGCGATAAAGGCGGCGTTGTAAAGAAAAACCGGGCGCTCCGGAGTGAAAACGGAACGCCCGGCATGTGGTTAAAGCTAGAAAAACTACTTCTTGATCGGTTTTTTAACTGCCGCGCCAGGGATGGGCGCTTTGGTGTCTGCCAGTGCCTGATCGATAACCTGATAGAGATTATGCAGGTCGGTAGGGACTTCGATGAACGGAGCGCCCTTGCTGTGTTCGGTGACCACCCAGACGGTGGGAGTGTGATCGATGCCGATGCGTATGCCGAGATCGTAGTCAGCTTTGACCATCGCGCTGAACTTGGGGTCAAGGGAAAAGGGCAGGGCGAGCCCGTGACTCTTGGCGAACTTCTGCGTGAAGTCGTTGAGCGCGTTCATGTTGTAGATGGAGATCTGGTTGGCGAAGACGGCGTCGCGGTATTCGTCGCCCAGGCCCTTGCCGGCGGTGTCGAACCAGCGAGCATTGATTGCGGCCTGCTTGCTCCAGACGTGCATTTGCAAGGGGAAGTCGTGGCGCACCCAGGGGATATGGTATTGCGCCGCGGCCTGCTTGAGGATGGGGTTGTCATGGCCGCACTGTGGGCACTCCATGTCGGCGAATTCGACAATGGCCACGCGGGCGCCGGCGGGCGGGTGAAGAGCGGAGGTGTCATGCACCTGGGTATCTTGCGCCTGCGCGGCGGCAGCCAGCAGGGCCAGCAAAAGGGCTCCGCCAGTGCGGCGCAGACCACGGGAAATCGAAAAGTCAAAGGACATGGCGGGGTTATCTCTCCCAAGAAGAATCACTGCTTCACATCTATTATGACGAATCCAGCAGGCTCGGGTAAGCCCCGATCCAACCTTGGCCGCAAAAGGAGACAGAAGCAGGGACTTCTACCTGCTGCGCTCGCTCCGTCGGAGATCACCCTTGCGAAGAGCAAACGCAGATCCTTTGCTTAGCTCAGGATGACAATTCTCTGGGGGAACGAAGGCTGATTTCTATTCAGTACTGTGGAGCAAGGGTCCATAGATACACAGGAGGACAGCGGCGGGTAGAACACACGAATTTGGGGGTCAGGCGGGTTACAATTTCCACGATTCGAAATCAGCCTGGAGGATTGCCGTGAATGGCTTACGCTGGCTGTGGAGTCTGGTTCTTCTAAGCCTGCTGACCGCGGGTTGCGACAAGCACCCAGCCAAGAAGCCCGATCCCACCAAAGGTACAGTCACCGGCATCGTGCTTTGTGCCGATACCGGCAAGCCGGCGCGTTTTGCCTCGGTAACTCTTTCGGCTGCACTCAAAAAAGACGAAAAACTCACAGGGGGCAGTCCTTTCCCGCAGACGGAGCAGGATATGACCGACCTGGAAGGACATTTTCGCATGGAGGCAGTCGAGCCGGGGAGGTATTACGCCTTTGCCACGCAGGAGGGCTATCTCGACCCCCTGAAGAGACTGGATTTTGCCAAGCTGCAATCGCTTTCCAGCGACCGCGAGCGTAACCAGGAGGCAGTCGATGAGTGGAAGGATCATCTGGTCGAAGTGAAAGTCTCGCGGGGCCGGACGAGCGAGATTTCCATCCAGATCGAACGGGCGGCGGAGATCGGCGGAACTGTCAGCTACGACGACGGCAGCCCGGCTATCGGCATACCTTTCCAACTTTTGCGAACCACGGAGAAGGGCGGCAAGACGGAGATCGGTCTGGCGCTCCTCGGTAGCTGGACAAGCAATGCGATCGAATCCAGTGACGGACATGGACACTTCAAAATCACCAATCTGAGTGCCGGTGAGTACACCGTTTGCGCGCTGCTGCCCGCCGAGTCGGAGGGTGCAGCGCCGCGCGTCTGCCTGGGCAATACTTTCCGCAAAAAAGATGCGGAAACGGTCAAGGTACAGGCCGGCGAAACAGTGACGGGGCTGGAGATCGAGATCCCGCTGAGCGGGATGCAAACGGTCGCGGGCCTGGTGACGGCGTTGGCCGATGGGCATGGAGTGGGTAAGGGAACTATCCGTTTGCTCTGGGCCGGCGACCGTGAAATCGCGCGCGAATTGACGGTGGCGGCGGATGGTAGTTTCTCGATGGACTACGTCCCGGAAGGGAAGTACATCCTTCAAATTACGGACGCGCAAGATGCGGAGGCCGCGGATTCTGGACCGGCTCCTGCTAGTGGGGCGGCAACTCCACCAGCCAGTGGTCCGGTTCAATATGCCAACAAAGAGATGCCGTTGACGGTGCAGGGGAATATGAGCGACGTACAGATCCAGCTCAGCGCCACCTCGCCCGACCACGCGGCAAAGCCCTAACCTGTTGCAGACCGGAGAGTTCTACCAGAGTTTTGCGGCTGCAGAATCCGAATTCATGGCCGCCTCCCGATCTGGCGACGCCGCCCTCTTGGCGGATTCCGAATCTCAATGCTCGTAGCGCTGCTCGCCGGCTTCGATGGAGATTGCGAGGCGATTCTGTTCCGGCGGCAGGGGGCAGGTGGCATAGGGGGTGTAGGCGCAGGGTGGGTTCTCCAGGCGATTGAAGTCGAGGATCAGGACGCCTTCCTCTTCCAGGCCGTGGTTGGGCAGGCCGGTATGCAGGAAGCGCGCCGCCTGGTAGGTGGTCGTCTTGCTGGTTTCGTCGCGCAGGATGAAGAAGAGCGTGTCCTTTTCACCCGGCTCGATGACCGGCTCCAGGCGCAGGATCTTGCCGTCAAGCGTGAATTCGGCCACTCCCGGCGAGGGCAGATCGAGGGTCGAGCCCAGGACGGTGGGAATCTTATCGAGGTGCGGCGGGGTGTAGGGAATCCACAAGGCTTCGACGCGCAGGCGCGGATCGGGAGCAAACCAGTGCAGGCCGCGGAAGTTTGCGCGCGTGGGCGAGTTAACGTCTTTGAGGCGCACCACGTAGCGGTCGGCTCGCTCCAAAACAACCAACGTCAGATTGTGCCAAACAATGGTGGAGGGCTTGGCCCCGTCGACGCCACCGATACGAATCTGGCCTTCGCGAGCGGGCTGGCCGTCAATGGTGAGTTCGGCGGGAAAGCCGCCGGCGGGCGAAAGCAACTGCACGACCGTGCCGCTGAGGGTAAAGAGGCCCAGATGGGCCGGCGCCGGGGCGGGCAGTTTGATCTGGCTGCCCTCGGCCGCGCCCACGGAGTTGATGCCGGGTTTAAGCCAGTCCAGCCCGGCCAGCGTCAGCCAGCCATCGGGTGCGGAGACCTCGGTCTCCCGCTGAGCGCGCCATGCGGAGAGATCCTGCCGCCATTGCGTCTCGGCCTGGGCGCTGCCCAGGGGCGAACGGACGGATTGGGCGGCCAGAAGATGGAAGCCTCCAGTAGCGGTGGAGATCCCGAAGAGCAGGACGGAGAGGGAAAGCAGGCGGTTCTTCATGGCGGACCAACTCCTAGCTGCAATCGCAACGGATTGCATCGGCAGGGTAAAGATTATCGTAACTGTTTACGCGCAGAGCGCAACGATTACCGCATCGGGCCGCACCATTTTCTGCACTCCCATGCAACTTGCCGGGCTTTTGTGTGTTTCAGTTTGGGAAGGCGTTTGCCGGTCGTAGGGCAAACCGGAGACACTGTGCTGAGTTGATCTTATTCAGGGCTACAGCTTGCCGAAGGCTGCGGGTAATTGGCATCCTTGCCAGGGAAATCCGCTGTGAGGGATGGAATGATCAAGCCGCATCGATGGACGAGAACGCTGCTGTTGGGCTTGACGGCGGTCGTATGGCTCACGGCAGCGGGCCAGGCAGAGAATTCCGGTCTGCTGTGTTCGGCTCAGCCGGTCACCGTGGAGCAGTTGGAACGGGTAATCGACGGGTTGCGCGGCCAGCGCGATGGCAAGGTGGTGCAATCCCTGAATTGCCTGGAATTGACGGAGCGGGCGAGCAGCGTCCGGCTGGAGCGCTGGCAGAAGGAGTTGCGCGGAACAAAGAGCCAGCAGGAGCTTACAGCGCTGGCCGCTGCATCGGCCTTTCTGGCTCCCCCGGCAGCGGAGATCCCTGCCGCCGCACCGCCAGATGCTGCCGAACAGCGGCGCATTCTGCTGCTGACTATCGATTACCTTCATCAGACCCTGCCCCGGTTGCCCAACTTCTCCGCCACACGCACCACGTCTTATTTCTCTGAGGCGTTGCCCACGGCGAGAAAGCCGGGGAGCGATGAATCCACCCACGGGCCTTTGCGCAAGATCGATCAGGAGAGCGCGACTGTGCTCTTCCGCGACGGCAAGGAACTGGTGCAAACCAAAGGCCGAACACCGGCGACGCAGGCAGCCCATCTGAACGTCGAGGGCGTCTTTGGTTCGGCTTTGACCATGGTGTTGGATGACGCCGTTGGAGGAAGCCTGAACTGGAGCCGCTGGGAACAAGGCACGGCCGGCTTGGTGGCGGTTTTCCACTTTGTGGTTCCAGAGAGTAAATCGCACTATGTCGTTGGTTACAAGAACCCTTTGCTTTGGTACGAAGGCGGTATTGCGCAACGGCTGACCGGTTATCACGGCGAGTTGGCCATCGACCCGGCGACAGGAGCTGTGCTGCGTCAGACTGTGCAGGCGGATTTGACCGCCGGCCTGCCGATTGTTCGCTCCGACACGCTGGTGGAGTACGGCCCGGTGGTGATCGCCGGTAAGAGCTATATTTGCCCGGTACGCAACATTTCCATCGAGCGCGGAGGGGAACTGCCGCGGTTGCCGGGGGGTGCTGATCCACCTGGTCCGCTGCTCACCGAGATGAGTGAGGCAGTCTTCTCGGAGTATCACGTTTTCCGCTCCGAGGTGCACATTCTGGAAGGCTACGATGCCGCGGCCCCGCAACCGTAGTCCCCTGCAGCGATAGAAAGACCGATGGACCGTTATGCTCCGTTGGGCTTTGTTGTCAGATATTGATCGCTGCCGGGGGCAATCCTTCTGTTGTTGCCGTAATGGTGCATGGTCCTGTTGCAAGCCGCGAGATCTCGGCGCACCCATTGGCCAATTGCACCTCGCGCGAGGCCTTGGCTGTTCCCATATTGTCGATGAGGCGGCCTTCGCCCGAGAGCGAGAAGCGAATCATGTTGGCGGCGTCTAGGCAAAGTACGCCCTGTTTGTCGAAGATTTTCGCTTCGACAGTAACCATATTGCCCTTGCGTACCTTCTCGAAGAGACGAAGTTCGGCAGGCTTGCCCCAGGGTTCGGTTTGGTAGTGGAACGATACTTCATCCGAGACACTCACCGCGCCCATCCGGGCTTCGACGCGCAGGTGGTTGATCCCGCTCTGAAAAGCAGTCTCCCAGCGCAGTCCCGCCGCCGGAAAATCCTGGCTATCGCGATGCCGGAGTCCTAGAGAGATTCCGTTGAGAAACAACTCGGCGCGCTCGCAGTTGGAATACACACGCACGGTGCGCGACTCTCCGGATTTGCCCCAGCGAATCGGCCAACTGTGTCCATAGATGTGGGCCATAGGCTTTTTGGCCCAGAAAGACTGAAAGACAAAATATGATTCCTTCAGCGTCAGATCGCGTTCGACCACACCTTTCTGATTGACTCGCGGAATGGCGTTGTCGCCGCGCAGGGGCGAAGCAAAGTCCTTGAAGATCCACTGAGCCGACCCGGTCAGCCAATCCAGTTTTTCCTGCGTCTTCAGGTGCCAGTCGAAGAGGTTGCAGGCGTAGGACTCCGACCAGTCGCCATCCTTTGAGACGCGGACGTCTCCGCCGCTCTTCATGTAGTCCAGGCCGCGTTCATCGGTGCCCCCACCGGTAGGAACTTTGCGGAGCACCGCGTCCGGGTCTTCGGAGTGACGCCCGGCGTGGCTGTCGGCCCCCCACTCGATGTGAATGAAGCGCTTGACACGATCCCGTTCCTTGAGCAGAGTTTGCTCGTACTCGCGATAGTTGCCCCGGTACCATCCAGCCCAGATCGACGGCGAATAGACATCGGGAATATCCCGGGCAAAGTCGCAGCGGCGGAAGGAGGTCATCCGGGAACCGTCCAGACGATGCGCCAGATCGCGCATCTCGGTCATGAAGGTGCGGATTGCGTTCTGGTCCATGCTGGGATACTCGTTGGGCCAGTCGTCTTCGTTTCCCAATCCCCAGAGAATGATGGATGGATGGTTGTAATGCTGGTCGATGAGGTGCTCGAGCATCTCCTTGGCGTTCTTTTGAAAGGCCGCGTCGCCGACTCCGGCGCGGCACCAGGGGGCCTCTTCCCACACCATCAGGCCGAGTTCGTCGCAGAGATTGAGGACCAGCCTGTCCTGCTGGTAATGTCCGAGGCGAATGAAGTTGGCGCCCATGTCGCGGATGAGCTGCATCTCCTGGCGCACCAGATCGTCGCTCATGGCTGCGGCTACGCCGGCGTGATCCGCATGGCGTTGTGTGCCCTGCAAGAGCAGGCGCTTGCCGTTGAGCAAAAAGGGGCCGTGTTCGACAAATTCGATCTGACGAACGCCAAAGCGCTCCTCCAGAGAGGTTTCTCCGATAGGAGTGGAAAGGGTCACGCGGCAACGATAGAGGTGGGGGTTCTCCGGCGACCAGAGCTGCGGCTGGGCGATGCGCAATGCGGCCAAATGAGCAAAATCGCTCCAGGCAGGAAGCGATTGCGAAGAGCGATGAATGCGCTGACCCGCTGCGTCTTCGACTTCGACGGAGACGGTGCAGCGCGCCGAGTGCGGCGAAGCAGAATAGAGCCGGGCTGCGACCGTTACCTGCGCCGATCCGTCTGCGCCGACGGTGGGCAGAATGTGCACCGCATCGAGCGATAGAGCCGGCAGATAAACCAGACTGACGTGCCGGTAGAGCCCGCCGTAAAGACAGAAATCGCTGAGATCGGAGGGTACACGCTCTTGATCTGGGGAATTGTCGCAACAGATTGCGACGCGTATACCCCCCTTGGCCAGAGCCGAAGGGATTTGCCGGACGGATTCCGTGATATCGAAGGAGAACTCATCGTATCCGCCCTTGTGCGTTCCAATCCGTTCGGTTCCGACCCAAAGTGTGGTGGTCTGTCCCGCGCCTCGAAAGTGAAGAATGGTACGCCCATCTATATATGGATTGCGTACCTCCAGTTGCGTCCGGTACCAACCCTGTCCGCGGAAGTAGGGCTGGTCGGGATCGCAGGCATCTCCGCCGTTAAAGCAGTGGGGCAGAGTCGCCGCCTGCCACGCGGATTCCTGGGCGGGCTGCCAGAGTTCCGCGATGCTTTTCAGGGAGCCTTGATGAAACTGCCAGCCCTGATCGAGTTGGCGTACGTTCGTACGGCTTCCATCCTGGCCAGCGATCGTTGTGGAAGCTGCCGCGCGCGACGAAATGGAGACGAGTGCGCCGGCAACCGAGAGCGATGCTGCCTGGATAAACTGCCTGCGGGATGAATCGAACATGAAGACCTTTCGACCTCTAAAGCGGACTCTGTTTTGAAACCGATTGATCTTGCAAATTCGGCAACAGGAGGAGCACGTCCATCGGAAGAGGGATGGACTGCGCCAAAAAGCCGGGACGATTCAGCCTTGCCGGACGCAGTTCACCCTCAGAACCGGGATTCCCTAATTCCCATTCACCGTGAAACTGAGATTCATGCTGTGATCGAGGCTGTTGGGACCGGCAAAGTCGACGGTGATGGCGTAGATTCCTGGCGGAGTGGGCTGAGATGTCGACGCGGTTCCGTTGGAGCATCCGCTTAAACCGGCAGCCGCTCCCAAAACCAGCATCCATATAAGGAGGCCCACCCATCTTTTCCGCCTCTGTTTCGGCAAGAGCAAGAATAGAACTCCGGGAAAAAGGCCGGCGAGCACTACGGAGACCGCTTCCACACTTCCCGGTCCCGTGGGCGACTGGCTTTGCGCCAGGTTCGAGGGCACGTTGGTATAGATCAGAATCGATTCCGTTTGTGCTGCCGTTCCGCTCATCGACAAACTGACGGGCTGGAAGCGGCAGACGGCGTTGGCGGGAAGATTGCCGCACGAAGCTGTGACCGTACCGCTGAAATTGAAGAGGGGATTGACGGTGATCGCCATGGAGACGACCCCTCCCTGAGCCGTGGCCACGGAAGTGCTGGTGGTGTAGAGCAGAAAATCGGCGGTGGGTAGAACGGGAGTCGAAGTGGATTGGGCAAAGTTGGGAGTGCCGTTGTAAGCCGCGGTGAAGGAATAGGAACTATAGTTCACCGTCGATGTGGTGAAAGATGCGACTCCCTGTGCGTTCACAGCGGCGGAACCGATCGCTGCCGTTCCCGCATAAAAGGTGACGGTTCCCCCCGGATTGCTGGCGGTGGTGGAAGAAACGGTGGCTTGCAGCGCCAGTTGCGGATTACCGCCAGAGATGCCGACGCTTAACGTCAAAACGGTTTTAGTCACGGCGGGTGCGATGGTGAAGCTGGTCTGGCCGCTGCTGCTGGCATAGACCGCGTCGCCGCTATAGCTGACAGAGACCACATGCGTGCCGGCCGCCAGATTGAGCTTCTGCGCGACCGTGCCGCTGCCCAATGGCTGCGCGGGTTGCACGGCGCCATCCACAGTAAAGGTTAGAGTTCCGGTCATAGCGCCGGCGGTGATCTGCGGCGTGACCGTGCCGCTGACCGTCACAGGTTGCGCATAGACGATGCTTCCGCTGGGCGAGGTTACCTGGACGACCACTGTGGTCGAAATCAGTTGGAAGCCGGTTCCGGTGAGAACCACATCCGCCGTCGCACTGTTGGCTGCGTTGGTGACCAAGGTGGCGGTTTCGCTGTACGTGCCTCTGTCCGTCGGCAAAAACGATGCGGTCAATTGGCACTGAGTTGCTGAGGGAACCGGCGTGGCCAGAGCACAGGGGCTCGAAGTACCAGAAACAAGCGAAAACACTGCGGTATCGCCGGTTGCCGTGGCAAACTGGCTCCCGGTGAAGGAGAACGGCGCATTGCCGCTATTGGAAAGGAGCAGCGGAACCGTCGTCGCCTGATTGACGTTGGTGATGGGGAAGCTCAGAGAGGCAGCCGCGCGATCGATCACCAATGCTCCGGTTGCCTGCAGCTCCGCCACATAGACGCTGCCGTTCTGATCAATCGCCAAGCCGACCGGAGATTGAAGACCGCGTCCCAGCACGCTGCCGGTTGTGCTGCCTGCGGGGAAGAGCAGAACTTCTTCGCTGGAGGAGTCGGCAATATAGACGTCGCCCGCGGCGTCTATCGCAACCCCTTCAGGGGTAACCACTGCGTTGAAGACGGTCTGGGTTCCGTTGGA
The DNA here is from genome assembly GCA_964493705.1 of uncultured Occallatibacter sp. Lineage (GTDB taxonomy): Bacteria > Acidobacteriota > Terriglobia > Terriglobales > Acidobacteriaceae > Telmatobacter. The sequence goes on along the minus strand of CAZBPD010000002.1, from coordinate 136,014 downwards.
CTGAAGCTCCACAACCTGCAGGCTGCCAGGATCGGCGACGAAGAGATCGCCAGCCAGATCCAGCGCCAGGCCCGTCGGAGTGTTCAAACCGCCGATGGCCAGTGTCTGCTGCACACCGCCAGGAAGAATCTTCACGATGCGCTTGTTGCCGGTGTCGGCGACATAGAGATTGCCCATTCCATCGACCACGACACCCGCGGGCTTGTTCAATCCGCTGCCCACGGAGACGACTGTCGCGCTCCCAGCGGGTAATTCCGCGATGCGGTTATTGCCTGCATCGGCAACATAAACATTGCCCGCGCCATCGACGGCTACCTGCCCAGGAGAGCTCAATCCGGAGAGGATCGCAGTCGCTGTTCCGCCAGCCGCCGGTGCACGCAGAACCTGGCCGTTGGCCGAGTCGGCAATATAAAGGTTGCCTAGCGCATCGGTTCCAACGCCGGATGGCTTCAGGCCGCTGCCAATAGAGAATTGCGCTCCCGGATCGCCCGATTCCATTCCGCTCACGCCTGTGCCGCTCAGATAAACCAGCGGCGCATTTGCGGCGGAACTGCTCAGCAGAAACGATCCATTCCGCGCGCCCGCGGCAGACGGAGCAAAGGCGACATTTACCACGCAAAGGACGCCCGCCGTCTGGGCCTGGCCCAGAGCGCAGGTATCTCCGCCGGCGTCGGAAAACTCCGCCGTCGCGCCCCCTTGCAGGGAGAACGACTCGCTATTCAATGTCTGGGCCGTGAGTAGTTGATAGGCCAGGGGTTGCACGATACTCGATCCAACGGTCGCGGAGGGGAGCTGATCGTTCATCGAGAAGCGCCGGATGACGGCATTGGTGCTTTCCGTCTCATAGAGATTATTGGCGGTGTCAAAGGCCAGAAGCATACTGCTGCTTACGGCCGCTTGCAGTCCGGGGCAACCGTCGCCCAGAGTATCCGTCGAGAGAGGCCCGCCGCTGCCCAGGTTGCACGCTTTGCCCGCGGCAGCGGTAGGATTGGCGGTGACGACCGATCCGCTGATGGTGATTCCATTTCCCGCAATCAATGTGGCGATTGCGGTCGAGGCGTCAATCCGCCAAAAGTAGCGGCTGCTGGCATCTCCCACGTAGAGATTGCCTTGTGTATCGATGCCGGCAGAGACCAATTCAGCAATCGCGATCTGCCTGGCCGGCGAGCCGGAGGTTGTAGAGGTTCCTCCGCCGGCCACGGTGTAGATGTTGCCGGCGACTGGGTTTGTCAATCCCGGCACAGTGCCGGAGTTGTAGATCACACGCAGTCGCCCATTGGCGGAGTCGGCAATATAGAGATTGCTGTTGCTGTCCAGGAAAAGCGTGTAGGGAGCGCTCAGGAGCGCCTTGGCGGCGAGACCGCCATCTCCGCTGAATCCCGCATCCGCCGTGCAGGTCGTTGCTGTCGTGGCTTCTGTGCAGCCGGTTCCGCCGGCGATGGTGGTGATGATTCCCGTGCTTCCATTGATCATGCGCACGGTGTTCGCGCCAGATGAACTGGCGGTCACCGTATTGACGCCATTGGCGGTGGTCACAGTGACGGCGCCATCGCTCAGGTAGACATTCTCGTTTGCATCCACAGCGACGTCGCGAATACTGATGAAGTCTGCCTTTTGCGCATTCCCGCCATCGCCGAAGTAAGCTGCTACCGTGGTACCGGCGATCGAGTAGACAAACCCGGTCTGCGGCGGCGCGGTGAGGGTGCTTCCATAGAGCGTTGTCAGCAGATTGGCGGCAGCCGTTGGCGCGCTGGCGACGCCGGGGTTGACCATGAAGACGCGCACCGTTTGCCCGCCGGCAAGATTGGTAAAGAAGACGTTGCCGTCTTTGTCCAGGGTGACGCCGCGCGGCTTGGCATAGCTTTCTGCGCCGGGACATCCATCTCCATTCGACGCAACCCCCACGGTTCCCGTGCCGTTGCCGTTGCAGTAGTATTTCTTGGGACTCCCGCTCAGGGTGATGCTGCCCGTCCAGCCGCCGGCCAGAGTGTAGATGTGTCCCGGCTGCGGGACCAGATTGGGCGCGTTCAATGCGTTGGCCGCGGTGATGGCGGCTGCCAGTTGCGCACCGCCGTTATAGACGACGCGCAGCAGGGTATTGCTGTAATCGGCAATGTAGATGTTGCCCAGTGCATCGACCGCAGTACCGGCGGGAGCGAAAAGCGTTGCCTGTGTGGGCAGGCATCCATCGCCCAGATGGGTTCCCTTGATGGTCGGAATATCCACGCTGGAACTGCACTGCGTTGCGCCGCTTCCCGGCGCCAGCCCGGCTACCGTCGAGCCGAAGGGTAATTGCACCATCGCCGGGGCCTGCGCTCCGCAGGCGGCCGCACCGGCCAACATCGACACCGCAAGCAAGGCCACTGACTCGATCTTTCCCAACCTCTGTATTGTCATCCCAATCCTCATTCCGCGTTCTGGTCCCGATCCCGATCTCATCCTGTGCATGGTCCTCGCCCCCTCAATAATGCAAAACCAACGAGAGTTGCAGGCGGCGTCCGTTGGTTCCCACGGCGCCATTGGTGCCGATGGTCGACAGGATTGTGCCGAAGTTGGATGCCTCGGCATTGGCCGTGCTGTTCGCCAACTGCGTATTGGGATTGGCGAAGTTCGCATTGTTGAAGGCATTGAATGCGTCACAGCGGAATTGCGCATTCATGCCTTCATGAGGAAGGGGAAAGAGGCGCGAAACCGACAGATGCACAGAGTCGTATCCCGGTCCGTAGTAAGCGTTGCGGGAGAGATTGCCGAAGGTGCCCAGTGCCGGGGTGGAAAAGGCGGCAGGGTTGAACCACTCTGCGACTTTCTGCGCTCGTGTCCGGTTGCTGGGCAGAATGGGATTCACGCCCGGCACCAAGTTCGGCCGCTGCGGACGTTCGTCGGTCAGGCTCTGGTCGCCGGCGATGTAGACGTTGTAGGGCATTCCTGTATGCAGATTGACGATACCGCCCAGGCTCCAACCGCCGGTGGCGATGCGGAGCGGCCGGTCCCCTTTGGAAAAGGAAGGCAGCTTCCAGACCCATCCCGCATTGAAGATGTGCGTCGAGTTGAAATCCGACGGTCCATATTGGGTTCGCAGATTGTTGGGCTGCGGAGTCTGGCTGGTGTTGGTCTGGCCGTTGCTCTGCAGGTCGATCGAGCGCGACCAGGTGTAAGAGGCGATTACGTTCAGGGATTTGCTCAGGCGCTCCATGAAGATGGCTTGCAGGCCGAAATACTTGGAGGTTGCCACGCTGGCGTTGTCCACGATTCCCTGGCCACCGTAGTTGTAGCCGGGATACTGCACGCGTTGCACGTAGGATGCCGCGTTATTGGCCGCCTGGTTGCAATAGGCCTGCGGATTGGAGAGATAGTAGGCGCCGGAGCAATCGTAGATCGCCGGGTTCAGGTCGAATTGCATCAATTGCTTGCGGCCCAGCTTGCCGACCCCGTTGATCTCCAGAGTGGCGCTTTTGCCCAGGCGCTGCTGGACGCCGAAGTTCATCGATTCGACATACGGAGTGGTCAGGTTCTTGTCGGCAAAGTTGACGGTATACGGCGCAGGGAACTGCGGCTGACCCTTGATGTAGTTCTGCGGCACCGCCGGCTCTCCCATCAACGGCTGGGAGAATCCGCCTAACGGGTCGGAATATGTGGCGCTGTAGTGGTAGGGTTCGCCGACGCCGACAATATTGGCGTTCACATTGTCGTAGAAGATGCCGAAGCCGCCGCGGAATGAGGTGTTGCCGTCTCCGTAGACATCCCAGGCGAAGCCCACGCGCGGCGCAAAGCTCTCGAACTTGGTGGAGGCGATCGAGTCGGGAACCCCAGGGTCGCCCTCGTAGGCCATGCTCGACGGCGCGGAGGGAAAGACCTGCGACTGGTAGCCGGGAACGAAGGTCACCGCCTGGCGGTCCGGAGAGTTCCAGGGGAAAGGAAGCTCGTAGCGCAGCCCGTAGTTCAGCGTCAAACGCGAGGTGATGCGCCAATCGTCCTGGGCATAGAGATAAACCGCATGTTGGATTGCCGCCAGATTGGTCGAGTTGCCCACGTTTGTCTGATAGGCCAGGCCCATGATGAAGTCGCCGATCGAGTCGCCGGTGTTTTGCACTTCGGCCTCGATAAAAGGCTCCGTATCGAAACGGTGCAGATACTGGAGCCGCAGGAACTGCACGCCGCCCTGCAGGTTGTGACGCCCGCGCTCCAAGGAGAGATTGTCATCGACTTCGATGCTCTCGTTAATGGTGTTGGAGTACACCGAGTTGGGACCGCCGACCGTAAACCAGTTGGTGGCTTCCACCTTGGGCAGTTCGGGAACTCCGGGAATGGCCAGGTTTGAACCCAGGGATTGCCAGGTATTGTGATCGGTGGGATTGATGATGTAGGCATAGCGCTTGTACCCAGCGCGCAGCACGTTGAGGAGATTGGGACTCAGCTCCCAGGTGTCGCCGATATTGCCGAAGTAGAGGTTGGAGCTGTTGGCATCGGGTTCGTAGGTTGCGACACCCACATTGGTCGCGCCATTGGCGGTAGTGTCGGAGCTCTCTTTGACAAAGAAGCGTGCGTCGGTAACGTGGCGTCCAAGGTTGAAGTCGACGCGCGCCATGCCCTCTGGCGAGCTCTGGGGATGGTTGCCATGGCTGAGCAGATAATGAGAGTCGCCGCCGCGCGTGGTGTTGGGAAGAACCAGGTAGTTGTTGTAAAAATTCACCGCGACGGGATTGAAGCAGACGGTGGGGATCTCCGCATTGGGAAGGTATTTATTGTACGGAGAGGGAAGGGAATTCATCACCGAGTTCAGCAGCGTAACGCAGGGAGAGATGCCCGTGTTGCCGGCCAGAGTCCAGGCAGCGTTCAACTGGCTGGTGACGGTGGACGAGTAGGTGGAACTGTACAACGGGTTCTTGAGAGCCTGATTGACATTGACGCCGGGGAAGTCCTCCCCAAAGGTGGCGCAGGTCTTGCCGGCAAACTGCGGGGAAGCGCAGGATTGTTGAACACCAACGGAGGAATACCCGCGCTGCGCAAGATCGGGGACCCGCTGCAGAGCCAATTGCTGGGCTCCCTGGCGCAGATCCTGAAAGGTGAGGAAGAAGAAGGCGCGATCGCGGCGAATGGGACCGCCAACCGTTGCTCCGAATTGACTGGAGACCAGCTTGGGGTTTTCCTGGGTAATGTAATCGGTGGCATTGAAGGCGCTGTTTTGCAAGTATTCCCACAGCGTGCCATGAACGGCATCCGAGCCCCCGCGGGTCAGCACGTTATAGACGCTGCCGGCGCTGCGTCCATACTGCGCTTTGAAGTTGTTGAGCAGGACACTGGTCTCTTGCAGCGCGTGCGGCGGAGGGTAATTGAGGCCGGTATTGTAGAAAAGGTTGTTCCAGAGAAGGCCGTCGAAGAGAAACATGTTCTGGTTATTGCGCGAGCCGGAGACGTTAAAGGTGGGTCCACCCACGTCGGAAGTGAAGCTCGTGGGAGCATTGACGTTGGTGACGCCGGGCAGCAGCGCAGCCAGGGAGACGACATTGTTGCCGTCGATGGGCAGCTCTTCTACGAGTTTGTTGTCGATCATCGTTCCAATGGTCGCCGAGCGGGTGTCGACGACGGTCGAGGAGGCCTCCACGGTTACCTCCGCCCCCACCGCGCCCACCTGCAACTGCGCGTCAATGCGCACGTTTTGGTCCGCATCTACTTGAATGGACTGCACCACGTAGCCTTCGAAACCGGCTACATCGATGCGCAGGGTGTAGACCCCCACCGCCACGTCGTTAAAGAGGTATTCGCCCTTTTCGTTCGTTTCGGCTGTAAATTGGCGACCTTGCCCCGGCAAGGACAGCAGGACCTTGGCTCCGGTGAGCACCCTGGCTTGGGGATCGGTGACATTGCCCGACACCGTGCCGGTATTCTGCGCCTGGCCCCAGGCCATGGACTGCAAAAGCAGAAGTAGCACTCCAGCGAAGCCTAGAACCGTGGGACCCAATTTCATCCGGTTGGGAAAAAGTCCAAAAATTGCCAATTTACTACCCTCCCCTTGCGCTTCAACCGACTCAGAGCCGCGCGACCGGCACATCTTCGAAATTGAGTCAGTGAAGCAGTGTGATCGTCATTCGCGCAACGTGCAACTGGCAAGTGACTCACCGTTTGCCTCCCTCGTGCACGATCATTATCCATAGAATCAACTTGTTACGATCTGCAACCTGGACGTGTCAAACGTTCGTACCGGTGGCGCCATCAGCACTCGTCCGGCAACAGAAGCGAAGTGTCACTCGCTTCAGCAGTGTTTCATGCGCTTGAAAGCGGCAAAATCGCAGTGCAAATGAGACGGGTCGATGGAGAAGGCCGTAGAATCCGTATCGAGTCTACCCAAGGAGCACAACCGTCGTGCGAACCCTCTTTTTGCTCTCATTTTCAATTCTCGCGGCGGCCGCATCGGCGCAGTCGGCCAGCGCGCCCCCTCCCCGTTTGGCGCTGATGGATGCCAATCAACTGGTCTTCTTGAAGCAAAAGCAGGCCCCGGAGGTGCTCAAAGCCGTTCGCGACGAAGCCGACCGGGCACTGCACACTCCTTTGCTGGCGGTGACCGGGAAGCCGCAAACGCCGCCCAGCGGCGACAAGCACGACTACATGAGCCTGGCGCCGTATTTCTGGCCCAACCCAGGGACGGCGAACGGTTTGCCCTATATCCGCCACGACGGGGAACGGAACCCGCAGACAGCCAAGATCCCCGATCATCAGAACCTCTTCCTGCTGGAAAAAAGCGTTCATGCGCTGGCGCTGGGCTATTTTCTTACCGGCAAAGAGGAGTACGCGGCGCGCGCCACACTGCTGCTGCGCACCTGGTTTCTCGACCCGGCAAGCCGGATGAATCCGAATCTGAACTTCGCGCAAGCGGTCTTGGGGGTGAACAACGGGCGGGAAGAAGGTGTCCTTGAGGCCCGCGGCCTGCCTGCGATCGGCGACGCGATCCATCTGCTGGCCGGATCGGCGAGTTGGACCAAAGCCGATCAGGAGGGCATGACGCAGTGGTTCACCGCCTACCTGGCGTGGCTGCAGACGAGCAAAAATGGCCAGCAAGAGGCTGCCGCCAAGAATAATCACGGAAGCTGGTTCGATGAACAACTGGCGGGGATTGCCTATTTTCTGGGGCGCAACGATCTGGCCCGGCAGGTGGTCGAGTCGGCCAGGCAGCGCCGGATTGACGGTCAAATCCAGGCGGACGGCAAGCAGCCACTGGAGTTGGCGCGCACCAAGTCCTTTTCCTATTCGGTTTTCAATCTTGCCGCATTGATGCAACTGGCGCAGATCGGCGACAAAGTCGGTGTCGATCTTTGGACTTATCGGTCGCCAGCCGGAGGCTCGCTGCAGGGAGCGCTCGATTACCTTCTCCCCTATCTGACCGGGAAGCAGGAATGGACTTACAAAAACCTAGACGGCATGCGTAGCGGAGAATTGGAGAAGCCGCTTCTGCTGGCCGCGCTGCATTACCGCCAGCCGGAGTATCTGAGCGCAGCTCGCCGCATGAGTTCGCATCCCGCAGCGGAGACAGCGATTCTGGAGTTTACCCTCTCGCGGTAGGGCGCCCCGAATGCAGTCTTTGGATGGTTAGAAACATGTGGATTTGCCGCCGGTCTGCGCTAACTATCGGCTGAATGGTCAGACCAATCCGCTCCGAGCGCTTTTTCCGCGGTCAGACCAAGACACTTACGTATCCCTTCGACTTAGAGCGATTCCAGAATGGCTATACCCTGCAACCTTCTTGCCAGGTCGTCGCTCGCTGGGGCTCGCGCCGACTTGAATGCATGGTTTATGGGTACTCCAATTCTGGAATCGCTCTAGGGTTCTTGCCGCCGAAAGTTAGGGTAGTTGGGGCGGCCCGGCCAGGGGAGTTTTCACGGGGACGGCGACGCCGACGAACTGGGTGAGTGTGTTTGCGCCGGCATTGGAAACCCAGATACTCCCACTGGGGTCGATGGCCAAGGCGAAGGGATCGAGCAGCGCCGCATCTGCGCCGAATCCGCTGGCCGGCGAGAGAATGCTCCCCGGTGTGGCAGCCGTAGATCCGCTCAGGGCAGTGAGCGTGTTGCCATGGTAGTTCGCCACCCACACGGCGCCACCGCCATCGATGGCGATCCCCTGCGGCTGCATCAGGCCGCCTCCGGTCACTGCATCCACCAGCAAGGTTCCGCAGTTGCTCACTTCGCTGATGCTGTTGGTGGCGTAGTTCGCCACCCACAGATTGTTGTTTTGGTCGATGGCGATGCCCGACGCCTCGTCGCAATCGCAGTCGTAATTGGTAACCAGCGAGCCATCGGCAGAAATGTGGGTGATGGGCAGCTTCCCCGCCTGATTGGCGACCCAGGCGCTATGGTTGGAGTCGACCGCCAGGGCCACGGGAAAGGCCAGCGAATTCCCGCCCCAGCCGGTGGTTCCTGAGAGCGGAGTGCCGGAGCTATTGAGCAGCGTCACCGTAGATTTGGCATAATTGACGATCCACTGGTTGCCATTGCTGTCCGCGGTCACAGCAACAGGGAAGTAAATGCCCCCGTTGGTGACGCCGCTCAGCAAAACCTGGCCGGCCGGGCTTAACTCAGTGACGTCGCCCAGGCCGCTATTCAGCGAGGTTTGCTGGTTGGCGATCCAGACATCGCCCAGAATATCCAGAGCCATTCCATAAGACTGGTTGATGCCGGAGCCGCCAATGCCGGTGGGGAAGACGGGAGCGCCCGCTGGCGTGAACTCCGTTACAGAACCCTCGTAGCTGGAGACCCAGACACTCCCTGAAGCTGCTACGCTCAGCGAAGTCGGCATCGCCATGCCGCCGCCCTGGATGGTGTTGGCCAGCATCCAGTCCGAGGGAGCGGCAGAGAGCGCAGGGGTAAAGGTGGAATTTCCTTGAGCTATTGAAAATAGGGAGCTTACGTTGTTCCCCGGCTGGCGCGCAATGTTCCTGGCCGCATCCAGCGTATTGGTGGGAACAGCGCCCCCAGCGTCTGCTGCGGAGAAGAGTTGCGTGCAGGCAGCACCTCCGCTCGAGGCCGCGCAGGCGGCGAGCGCGTTGGCCAGAGTGTTGAGCTTGGCTGAGGGCACACTCAGTGTGGCGGGAATTCCGGCGCCCGGCGAACTGCCGGTGCGGAGATTGGCCAGGCTGGCGGCGGTGGCAAAGGCGTTGTTCAGCCCGGCGGTGTTGGTGCAGCTCGCGCCTACCGCGCCGCCACTCGACAAAAACGGGGCCAGCGCCCAGACAGAGGCGGTGGTGGTCACCTCGTTGACGACAATGCTGGAGCCGGCACTCAAACTGCCGCAAGGCCCCAGGGCGGTCATCAGCCAGAGCGAAGTATTGGCGCCAGTACCCTTTGCGACCACATAGAGGGGCGTCTGCGCCGAGGGGCAGGAGTAGCCGGCAGTGACGGAAAAGGTGCCATTGGCGTCGGTTACGGCGGCCGTGGCCAGCAGGGCGGCCGGAGCCGAGCCGTTGCCGGTGTTCCCCGCCGCGTAAAGCTGGACCGTCGCCCCGCTCACCGCCTGCTGGGCCGCCAGCACTTTACCGCTCAGTGCCACTCCGCTGACAGGGGTGCGCGCTGGGCAGGTAGGCGTCGGTTGGGTCGCGGACGCGGGGGTGCAACTATTGCCCGACCCGCCCCCGGATGTGCTTACCGATCCGCCTCCGCACCCGGTCAGGCCAGCGAGCAAACCGAAGGCCAAAATGACGCTTGAAATTCCGTTTTTCATCGTTGAACCGACCTGCCACCATAAACAATCCAGATTGTTTCGCGCTGATCGAGTAGCCGCCGCCCAGGAAATGGAAGCAACCGCCATGGTATCCCAGCTTGCGGTTTCATGGTATAAGAAACCGCTGTGGTATGACCACGGATGACTTTTTTCTAGACAATAGCCGTAATCCTCGTTATCATGGGCGGGCAGTTGAGTCCGAAGGAGTTCTTCAATGAATTCGTACAAATTCATGCGTTATATTGCGCTTGCGCTGGCTGCGGTGGGTACGCTCGCGATGGCGGGTTGCGGCGTCCAGCCCGGCGGCTCGCTCATGCCTTCTTCGCCCGCGGCATCTGTTCAGCTGGGAAAGATGCACGGCGGCGAATCGCCCGTCGTGGGCGCCACGGTCACCCTGTACGAGTCCGGTGTCGGCACGGCCTCTGGCGGCGTGTACACCGGGACAGCCACCGTGATGGGCACCGCCACCAACACCACCGACGTGAACGGCAACTTCAGCTTCGCACTGGGCAGCCTTACGGGCAGATGCGTTACAGGGGACCTTCTGTACCTGGTCGGGTCGGGTGGCAATGCCGGAGCTGGCACCAATGCCGATATCGTGCTGATGGCCCCCATCGGCATCGCCAGCGACACCAACTGCGACCTCTATACGACCCAGTCGACTGGCACCACGACTAGTCTGGCCAGTACTTCCACCACCATCAACGAGGTCACCACCGTCGCCTCGGCCTATGCCTTCAGCAGCTTCATGACGGTGAGCGGTTCGACCGTGAACATCATGGCGACCAGCACAAATTCGAACCTGCTGGCTTCGGGTACGGCGACCAACGCTGTGACTTCAGGCCATGTACAAACGGCATCCGGCTTGCAGCACGCCTTTTACAACGCCCTCAATCTGGCCAACATGGGCAACGGAACCGCCAATACCGCGCCGCCCAGCAACTCTTCGGCTATCGCCCCGGCGGCGGTGGTGAATACCCTGGCGAATATCCTCCAACTTTGTGTGAATTCCGCGGCCGGCGCCAATTGCACCAGTCTCTTTACCAATACTCCAAGCCAGACCGCCGGCACGGCCACCAACACGCTGGGCGCGGCGCTGAATCTGGCGCGTAATCCCGCCGCCAGTATCGCCGGTCTCTGGGCTCTCTCTCCCGGCATAAGCGGGGCATTCAGCCCGGTTCTGAGCGCCAAGCCCAACGACTGGACGCTGGCTATCGCCTATCCCGTTCCGCCCAACCCAGTTGGAGGCATCGGCTTCCCCTTCATGCTGGCGCTGGACGCCGACGACAACGTCTACGTGACCAGCCCGGAAAACGATCCGTGGTCGCCGTATGTCTCTGGTACCACGACTACCAATTCGCAGAGCGCCTGCCTCTTCGGCTGGACCAGCGCGGGCGCCTTCCGCCCGACAATCTCACCATACAGTGGAACGACAGATATAGCTCCGGTATCAGGCGCGGCGGGAACACCCGGCACGGGTACGCCGGGTTCGTCGAATTGGTTCTGTTCCGGCGTGCAAAATGCCGACAGCAACCATGATTACCTGCTCGCCAACTTGGCGGCGGACAATGTTGGCAACCTTTGGGCCACTAACTACGGAACCAAGACATCAACCTACAACCAGGTTGTAAAGATCTCCATCAGCCCTTCCTCCCCAGGCACCTTCACTGCCCAGTATCCAGTACCTCAGCAAACGGGCGCTTCTCAATCCTTCCAAGCCGTTGGTTTGGCGGTGGATCAATACAACGATGTCTGGTTCAATGGCCTGACATCGACGAGCAGCGTTCCGAATATCATGGCCTTTGCAGCGGGCAGCGGCAGCAGTGCAAGTACGGGTAGCGCACTCACCATTGGCGTAACAGCGACGGGTCCGACATTTGCTTCAGCGGGACGCGGCTTAGCCTTCGATAGCTTGGGCAACTTTTTCGGCGCTTCCTACGGCGGTAGCAGCGGCAATCTCGGTGCGCAATCGCTGGGCGGTACGGCGTATTTCCTCCCTCTGAGTGGAGCGCAGACCAGCGCTTCTAACTACGACACGGCCGTTCAATTCAAAAAGGCTTTGGGAGGCGCCAGCACCACTGCCGGAACCGGCAATAACGCCCCTTACGGCGTGGCAATCGACTCTTCCAATAATGCCTGGTACACCGCGGGAGGAGCGCCTGGGCAGACCTTAACCGGAGGGGTTGTGAATGGTCTCTTCAAGTGCATACCCGCTGGCGGAACGCCATTTACTACCGGCGCAACGACTTGCTCCACGATCTCTTCCGCCTTCACCGCGCCGAAGTTCCTGGAGGCTGACGGCAGCAACGTACTGTGGATTGCCGACACCACCGGTATCGCAGCCTATGCCAGCGGGTTGGGAACGCCGGCCTTTCTCTCCGAGAGTGGCGGCTTCAAGCCCTGCCTTCCCGCAGCGGGCGCCGGTTCGGTGGCCTGCACCTATCCAGACTTTAACGCCAGCATCAAGGGCGTTGCGGTGGATAGCACGGGGTCGGTGTGGTGGACGACGCCCGACACGACCTCGACCACGACCAACGCCAACATGCTGATTCAGATGATCGGCACCGGCACCTCGACCTGGCCGATCCTTGCCCGGCAAACGCCCGCGGTGATGCCCTAGCAGCTTGCTTGCCGGCGGGCGGCTTTCGTTGGGTTGCGCCGCCCGCTTGCAACACCGGTTCGGCAGCGCTGCGGCGCAGAACGCACAGGATTTATGGAACGCTTCGCGGAGACGGTTGCCCGGCAACAATCTGGAAGCAAACGCAAAGCTGGGATCCGGGACAGAGGTTCCAGTTCGATTTCACTCAGAAGGAGACGGTTATGCTGCGTTGGTCAAAGTTTATATGGGTGATTCTTTTTCTGGCAGTTACACTGCCGCTGCGCGCTCAGGAGGGCTGCGAGGACTCGCCTGAAGCGCCCACCATTGTTCTGGCGCTGGTGGTTGGCGCAGGGGCGTTTTTAACCCGGCGCTCGATGCGCATCAAGTAAGAACCGCAATCGAGACGCAAGGCAACGAGGGGCGCTGCTTCAACGCGAGCGCCCCTTCGAGTCTTTGCCAGAAAAGGCGGGTGCATTGCTACGCTTCTCACGAAGAGCAGATCCTTTGCTCCGCTCTGGATGACAGGTAATTCAGTACAGCAAATCATGGACTCAAGACGCCAGGAAGAGCGATGCAGGCGCGGCGGCGCAGATCGCCGCACAGGGTGGGAGTAAGGGATGGGTTATCGGGATGTTTTGGCCGGCCGGAGCCTGGATCGGCGGATTGCAGTTTTGTTTGCTTTGATCGTTTTTCTGGTTTCGGGATGCGGATCGAGCAATCCGCTGAACCTTGGCGCGGGAAGTGGGCCGGCGGTTCCGGCAGTGGGCGGACGAGTGCATGGCGGGCAGAGTCCGGTAACGAACGCCAACATCCAGATGTGGGCGGTGAATGCCAACGGCTCCGCCGCCAGCTCAATTCTCAATAACGGCGTCACCGTGAGCACCGACCCCAGCGGCAATTTTGTGCTTACCAATCAGTACACCTGTCCTTCTTCCACGGCGCAAGTGTTTCTGACCGCAAGCGGCGGCAATCCCGGACTGAGCGCAGGCACCAACAATGCGGCGCTGGCTATGATGGCGGTGGTGGGCCCCTGCGGCAGTTTGAACGCGGGAAGCTACATCACCATCAACGAATTGACCACCGTGGCCGCCGTCTGGTCGCTGCAGCAGTTTATGGGAGTGAGCTACGGTACCCCATTTGCCGAGACCGTGGGGGTGACGGGAACCGCGCAATCGCTGACCGGCGTGACCAACGCCATGACTACTGCTCAGAATCTGGTCAATACGGCCTCGGGGGCTCTGGTTTCGGCTGCGGACGAGACGCTGGAATCCACCAAGATCAATACTCTGGCGAATATTCTCTCCACCTGCGTGAACAGCGATGGCAACAGCGCCTGCGCAGCGCTTTTCACCGCCGTCTCGCCTTATGGGCAGGCGGTGGCCGCGGATACGATTCAGGCAGCGCTGTATATGGCGCAGAATCCGGTCAACAATCTCTCTGGATTGTACGCCTTGCAGACCGCCAACGGGCCCTTTCAGCCGAGTCTCACCGCGGCCCCCTTCGATTGGACACTGGGCATTCTCTATAACGGCGATGGGCTGAATCTTCCTTACCTGATTGCGGCCGACGGCAACGGCAATCTCTGGATCGACAACGCCGCCAGTTCTCCATCGACCAGCATGGTGGAGTTGGCCCCGAGCGGTCTGCCGGTGGGGGGAAGCCCCTTTCTGTCTGGCAGCGGTTCGCCGATGAGCGGCCCTCAGACGGTGGCCATCGATACTCTGGGCAATGTGTGGAACGCCGAGCACGGATCGAACTCTCACTCGCTGGTCGAATACTTTCCGACATCGAATACATCTGTAAAGCTCAGCGCCAACACCGGGACCGACTCCGCCTGCCTGCCCGAGACCATGGCTATCGATGGGGCGAACGACATCTTCTTCGCGTGCGGAGATACGGCCGGGCAGTATCTCTTCGAATACCCCAACACCGGCACGGTAGCCGCACCCGTCTACGGAAGCTCGGCCGAGACCTGGGGCGCGGTGGGATCGACGCCCTATGGAATGGCCATCGACCCCGCGGGCAATGTCTGGGTCGGCAATGAGGGTTCCAACTCGGTAACAGAACTGCCCGCGGGCAATCTTTCCTCACCCAGCACTTATACCGTTGCTTCCAGTCCTTATGGCGTGGCCGTCGATCACTCCGGCAACGTCTGGAGCGCCGACGGAGGCGCCAGCGAGGTCACAGAACTGGTGCTCTCCTCGGGGAGTTATTCGGCGCAGAGTTTTCCCGGCGCGGGGTTGAATAGCCCGCGTTATCTGGCCGTCGACGGCGCGGGTAACATCTGGGTGGCCAACAGTGGGAGCAGCACCTTCAACAGCACGACCTATGTCAGCGTGAGTGAATTGAGTAACACCGGCGCGCCGGTCTCCCCGGATGCAAACAGCAGTTTGAGCCAGCCGGGAGGCTTCGCCAAGGCCACCACTGCCACTTCGCCGGCGCCGCGGGGCATCGCTATCGATCCCTCGGGCAATGTCTGGGTCACGGGCTGCTCAGGGTCGAGCAACTGCGGCAACAGTAGCTCGTTTGTCCTGGAGTTGGTGGGAGCCGCCGCTCCGGTGGTGACGCCGCTCAGCGCCGCCGTAGCCTCAAACCAACTTGGCTGCTGCGGAAACACCTCGCCCTCGCCCAATGGCGAAGCCAATACCGCCGGCAGTCTCATGCTGGCTGCGTCCAGCTATAGCCCAACGCAAAATTACGGCTCCTTCTCCTTCGCCGTCTTCCGCACCGGAGGAACCAGCGGCGCGGTGAGTGTCACGTATGCCACTTCCGACGGCACGGCGACGGCCCCAACGGACTACACCGCGCAGAGCGGAAGCCTCACATGGGCGGCGGGCGACAGCTCCGTCAAGACCATCATCGTTCCCTGGCTCGATACCCTCAACTACGCGGGAACCAAGACCTTCAGCGTAACTTTGAGCAACCCGACTGGGGGAGCCGAGTTGGGCTATTACAACAGCACATTGGTGACCGTGAGCGACAATCTAACTCCGCCTCACCCAACCTTCAGTTTTGCCAGCGGCAATGAGAGCTACACACTGCAACTCCCGCTGGATATTTATGGCGGAACCGGCGGGACAAACGGCAGCGAATTCGCCTCCGCCTCAGTCACCTCGGCTGTCCTCAACAGCGGATATAGCAGTCCCTATTTCTACTTGAACGCCTCCAACCAGATGGTGTTTACGGCGGTAGCCAACGGAGCAACCACCTCGCCGGGCAGCGGCTCGAACCATACCCGATCGGAGCTGCGCGAGTATTACAGCGGGGCAGGCTCGGTCACTGGCGCGGGTTCTACGCAAGACTGGTCCAGCGTCAAGGGTGGAACCCTCAACGCAACGGTGAAAGTCACCCAGATTGCAAGCCAGAGCGACGAAGCGACCATCGGCCAGATTCACGGCGACGACCCCACATTTGCCGTACTCGAATACCGGCCGGGAAGCAGCGCCGTGGCCGTGCAGATCTACGCCACGCCCAACGGGACGAGTTCTTTGACAACGCTGCTGAGCGGTGTGAGTCTGGGAGACTCAATCACTTACGGGATGGTGTACCTGGGGAATACCCTGACGATCACCGTGACCGACAATACCACCCACAGCAACGCGACCCAGGCCTTCAATGTGTCGTCGTGGGCGGGCCAGGCGGTGTACTTCAAAGTCGGAGCGTACCACGACACCACCAACACCGGAAATCCGCCTGGCGATCAAACCCAGGTGGTTGTATCCTCGTTCTCGATTTCGCACCCATAGCGGATGGGACGCTCACGACTGCACTGTCTTGCGGGCTGGTTTCGGCACGCTGGAGCCGATGCTTTGTCCTGCTGGGATACTGGCTGGCTCCGCAAGCCTTCAACAGGCTCGCATCGATGGTCCTGTTGGAATTCGTCTCGCTACGATTGCGGCACTATTCGGGGTGGTCCGGGGTCATCAGGCAGATGTCGGGCAGATTGCGGTAGCGCTCCGCGTAGTCCATGCCGTAGCCAATGACAAAGAGATTGGGGATGGAGAAGCCCACATAGTCGGCCTCGATCTTCTCCAGCCGACGCGAGGGCTTGTCGAGCAGCGTGGCGATGCGCAGCGTCTTGGGCCGCTGCTGCAGGAGCAGTTTGCGCAGGTAGCTGAGGGTCAGGCCGGTGTCCAGTATATCTTCGACGACCAAAACGTTCTTGCCCTCGATGGGCGCGTCGAGATCCTTGATGAGCTTGACCGCGCCCGAGGAGCGGGTTCCGGCGCCGTAGCTGGAGACTGCGACAAAATCGAAGGTGGCGTCGGCTTGCACGTTTCGAGCCAGGTCGGCTAGAAACGGGGCCGCGCCCTTCAGCACTCCCACCATCACCAGCTTCTCGCCCTTGAGGTCACGGGTGATCTGGGCGCCCATCTCGGCGACACGTTCGGCGATCTGCTGGCGGGTATAGAGGACTTCAAGGCCTTGATAGCTCACGTTCGGCATACTCCCAGTATCGCCTGTAGGCCCGCCTGTAAGGCAAGCGATGCGTAAAAAAACGCCGCAACGGGGAGGAAAGCGATGGGGCGGAGTTTTGCCGCGGCGGGCGACGATTCGCGGGCCGGCCCGTCTATACTTGAGAGGCTATGTATCCTTTTTTGCACATCTCACTCTTTGGCTGGCACCGTGAGCAGCCCACCTTCGGCCCCATTATGTGGGTGGCGATGGTCGTAGCGGCGTTGATCATGGACCGTAACTTCCGCCGCGCCAAATTGGACGCGGATGCCGTGGGCATGGTGGCCTTTACTGCCGTGGCCGGCATTGTAGGCGCCAAGCTCTGGCACGTCATCGACACCCCCATCGAGTTTCGCCAGATGGGCTGGCAAGTGCTTTGGGACACCGGCGGACTGGCGTGGTTCGGCGGCCTCACCCTGGGCATTGCGGCGCTGCTCTTTCAGGGCTGGTGGGCCAAGGTGGGCGCGCTGAAGACGCTGGACCTGGCTGCTCCGGCGGCCGCGGTCGGTTACGGCATCGGGCGGCTGGGCTGCCTGCTCTCCGGCGACGGCTGCTACGGGATTCCCACCAAGCTGCCCTGGGGCATGAGCTTTCCGCACGGGATTGAGCCTACACCGCTGGGCGTGCGGGTTCATCCCACACCGCTTTATGAGATGGTTATGGGGCTGGCCATCGGCGGCTACCTGTGGCTGCGAGGCGCAAAACAGCGGCCCGCCGGCGCCATCGTCGGCGAGTATCTGCTGCTGAGTGGAATTGCCCGCTTCCTGGTCGAATTCCTTCGCCGCAATCCGAAGGTTCTGTTGGACCTCTCCAATGCCCAATGGGCGAGTTTGGGATCGGTGGCGGCGGGAATCGTTCTCATCCTCTGGGCTGCCCGGCACAGATCGACTGGGCCGGAAGAAGCTGTCGTCTCGGAAGAAGAAGCCGCGTAAGACGGTCGCACCTTAATTCACTGCTGTGGTAGGCGGTTGATCGGCCCTCCGAAGAGAGCGATCTCCTAAAATCAAGAGAGAACCACGTCGTCTTCCTCGGCGGCGACGATGGTTCCCTGATGGTATAGAATCCGCCAGCCTTCCGCAGTGGATTGCCATAGGGTTGATCGACGGGTAAGACGATCATTCTGGCGTAGTGTATAGGTCAAAAGATAGACGTCGGTTCCCAGACGGCACAGGCCGAATTCCGAGCATTGCCAGCCTGCCGCTGCCGCGTTGACCGATTGGATCTTCTCGGTGTTGGCCAGAATGAATTCCCGGCTATAGCGCCGGCCCGAAGCGCCCACCTCCCAATACTCCGGTGCGGTAGACCGCGCGAAATCCTCGTGAGTGCTCCCAAACTCAAGCGAATGGAAGATGGGTTCGCGGGCGCGCAACTCTTCGAAGACGGGAAGCAGCTCGGGATCGATGTGGGTGAAAACGGCGTGGCGCATGATGACGCCATTGTAGAGCGGAATGTGCGCCCGCTAGGGAAGAACTTTCTTTGATCCGGATTCTGCCCACCAGCACTACAGCCGCTTGATAAAAGCCAGCGCTTCTTTCAGTTGCGGGAAGAGAGCCTCCTCAGCCTTGAACTCGCGACCGTGGACGCAGCGCCGTGTACCCTTCATCTTGACGGGGTGCTTGAGGTGCAGCATCTCGTGGTAGAGCAGGTACTCGATGGCGTAGCGGGGGCTGCTGGGGCGGTCGAATACACGGCTGACCACGATGGTGTTGTGGGCGGCATCGTAGTGGCCCAGCGAGCGCTTGGAGTGGCCCTCGCTCCAGGTCAGCTCGGGTCGGCCCAGCAATCCGCCGAAGAAGCGCATATTGAGCGAATCGAAGACCTCATCCAGGTGGTAGTAGCGGCCCTCGGGGCCAAAGAAACGCTTGCTGCCGCGCGCGCCGCGAATCAATTCGGTCTGGCGGGTGACGGCGGCCGAGGAGGCGAAGCGCTTGTAACGCAGGTTGTGCGCCGCGTCAATGGGCTTTTTGTAGAGCTTGGCCAGCAGAATGTGGGCGATAGCGCGGATGACGCTCTCTGGAGCGCCCTCCAGCAGGTCGGAGAGGTTGACCCGCAATTGCCCGTCGCGCAGCCGGATGGTGGTGTTCAGCGAGACAAATCGCCGGAAGCGGAGCACAAAGACAGGCATCGGCGCACGCGGGCGCACCGCCCGGTACTCTTCTTCAAAGATGGGAATGAAATCGGCTGCCACCAAGGGTAAGATTAGCAGACCAGGGATGAGGGGACCGCCAAGCGGCCTGTTGTGAGACTCTGCGTGCTTAGATTCCACGAACGAAAGATGAGGCGCTCGGCAATTAAACGGGCCGAATCGCCGCGTTGCCTTGCTTGTAGGCGAATTGAAGCAGGGCTCGGTCGAAGGTAACCAGATGAGCCTGCGCGGCCTGCGCGAAGGCCAACAGCCAGCAATCGCCTATCCATTTGGAGGCTGGCTGGTCGGCGAAAGGTTCGGTGACCCATCGAAACGCGGTTTCCATGGTGTGTGGATCGGGCAAAAAAGCTACAAGCGGGTCTTCAAGCCAACGGTCATAGACCGCCCATGCGTTGCGCAGGGTGTGAGTCCGCTCACCCATTACGGAGGCGTTGGTGAGCAAACGGAGAAGACCAATTTGCGTATAGCGGGAGAAAATCAGTCGCGCATCGTAGGACAGTCGATCAAACCATGCCTTTGTCTCGGAATGATGGGAATGTCCGCCATCCGAAAGGGCGAGCCAAACATTGAGATCAGGAAAAAACGAGGTCATGGGGATTCTCGTCCACCGGGTAGAGTGGCCCTCGCCTGCCCGTAGCAGGGATGAGCGGTCCGGTTACGGGGTTGCCCTTCTTCACCCGGTCGGTCTCTTCCGCATATCGCTCTTCCAGTGTGCGGACGATCAGCGAACCGAGCGCAACGCCGGTGGCTTCAGCCCGCTGGCGCAGGCGGTCAAGCAGTTCGGCGGGGAGTTCGACGGTAGTCGGCACGTTCATGAATGGATTATGGCACGATTCCGGGTCTCTTGGAAAAGAACATGGCCGGATGAATGCGCGGGAGTCTCATGCGACCGCCAGCACCTCATCGCGGATCAAGTGAATACAGATGGAAGCCGGTGCAGCAGAGTCGAAAGAAAAGGCTTGCACTGCTTCCCGGACGTTGGCTCGCAATTCTCCCCAACTATCCGTCTGGGTGAAGATGCTTTCGCTGAGCGCTTCGGCGGTAAAGCCGCCATCGGCCCCCTGGCTGACTGCAAAGACCAGCTCGTTCATACGGTTTATACCCCCGGTCCGGCGTTCGTCTCTTCATACCCTGGCATCGATTGCGGAAGCGGAGGAATTGCCTTGGTCCGGGGTGAAACTCCAGCCCAGCGCATGTGGGCTGCTGGCATCGCTGCACCCCAGGTTCCAGGAACCGGACCAACTGCACCCAGCGTGGGCCACTCTGCGAAAGAAGAAACAAAACAGAGCGGGTGAATCGTCCCACAGAATGAAAGGCGAGGTTCTTGTTTTCATGAAGACGAAAGTGGCGACCTGTTTCATAGTGTTATGCACGGCGCTGGGCATGACCGCCGGCTTGAAGGCACAGACGGCGAGCAACTGCGCCGCATTGAAGAATTTTTCCGCTTCTGGCTTGAAGCTGGAGATCACGCGCGCGGAGCTGGCTTCCCCAGGCCCGGCACCGAAAATGCCCTATGGCGGCTTTGATGGCCAACTGCCGGAGCGGTGCATGGTGGAGGGGGTCCTCAACCGGCGCAAAGGTGTGGATGGTAAGGAGTACGGGATTCGCTTTGCCATCGCCCTGCCTACTGCCTGGAATCATGACTTTCTGATGCAGGGTGGGGGCGGCGCGAACGGTACAGTGGGGTTGCCTCTGGGAGGGACGGCGGCCGGCGAAAAGCCGGCTTTGACGCGGGGATTTGCCGTGGTCAGCAACGACACGGGCCATCAGGGCGCGGTCTTCGACTTCAGCTTTCTAAAGGACGAACAGGCAGCGCTGGACTTTGCCTATGAAGCCAACCCGCAGGTGGCCAACCTGGCCAAACAGATCATTGCGACCTACTATGGCAGTCCGGCTGCCTACTCGTATTTTGTGGGCTGCTCGACAGGCGGACGCGAAGGCATGATCTTTACCCAGCGCTATCCCGAGGTCTTCAACGGGGTGGTTTCAGGCGCGCCGGCGCGACGGACGGGGTATTCCAATATCGCTTCCGGGCCGTGGGCGGCGGTAGCCTACAATCAGGCCGCTCCAAAGGATGCGGATGGAAAGCCGCTGACCGGTCAGGCGCTTTCCGACAGCGATCGCAAGCTGATTGTCGATGGACTGGTGAAAAGGTGCGATGCCCGCGACGGCGTGGCCGACGGCATGGTCTTCGATGCATTTGGATGTGACTTCGATCCAGCCGAGTTGCAATGCCAGGGAGCCAAGAGCGACGGCTGTCTGAGCGCAGCGCAAGTGACAGCCGTGAAGACTGCATTTGCGGGGCCGAAAAATCTGCATGGCGATCAGATCTATCCCGGTTTTCTTTTCGATACCGGCGTAGCTGTGAAGACGCCGATTCCAGGGTTGCTTTCGATTGGCACTGGGCCGGGGATCTTCGGGCTCCCGACTAGCGCCATGACCATCGATGTGGACAAGCTGGCGCGTGCGGGCGATGAGCCGCTGGTGTCGGCGCTCTCGACCAATTTGTCGACCTTTTTTGGTGATGGCGGCAAGCAGATCTTCTACCACGGTGGTAGCGATCCCTGGTTCAGCGCGCTGGACACGCTTGGCTACTACAAAGACATGGCCGAAGTGAACGGGGGATTGGAAAGGGTGCGGGATTCGAGCCGTTACTTTTACGTACCGGGGATGGGCCACTGCGGCGGAGGTCCGGCGGCGCTTGACCAATTCGACATGCTTACAGCCATCGTGAACTGGGTAGAGAAGGGAACTGCGCCGGACGGGGTTGTGGCCAGTGGCAGGGCCTTCCCAGGCCGTACGCGCCCACTCTGCGCCTATCCGAAACATGCCCAGTACAAGGGCAGCGGCGATACGGAGAAAGCGGAGAATTTCGAATGTAGATAGATCCTTGTCCCGTGGAATGAATAAGCCGGAATAG
Source organism: uncultured Occallatibacter sp. (assembly GCA_964493705.1). Classification (GTDB taxonomy): domain Bacteria; phylum Acidobacteriota; class Terriglobia; order Terriglobales; family Acidobacteriaceae; genus Telmatobacter. Next base: position 114,186 of record CAZBPD010000002.1, on the reverse strand, counting down.
AAGATAGTTTCTCTTCCGGCTCTATTCGTCACAGGATCTTCATTGAACCTTAGTTGTGTTTGCCCTTCCACTCGGCGTAAGGGCCTTGGAAGTCTTCGATGCCGGCGGCGGTGAAGCTCCACAGGCGGGTGGCGACTTCGTCGATGAGGTCGTGGTCGTGGGTGACCAGCAGCACCGTTCCCTCGTAGCGCTGCAGGGCGATGTTGAGGGCGTTGATGGCTTCCAAATCGAGGTGGTTGGTGGGCTCGTCGAAGATCAGGATGTTGGGCTTGGTGAGGATCAGCTTGCAGAAGTAGAGGCGCGCCTGCTCGCCGCCCGAGAGGGCCTTGGTGGGCTTGGTGCCTTCTTCGCCGCGGAAGAGCATCTGGCCTAAAATGCCGCGAATGTCTTCGACGTGGGCTTGCGGGTCCCAGCGGTGCAGCCACTCGGCCACGGTAAGGCCGGGTTCGATCAGCGCCGATACGTCCTGGGGGAAGTAGCCGACGTGGGCCTCGTGGCCCCAGAAGACGTTGCCGTGGTCGAGGGTGAATTCCTTGTCGGCCAGACCAGGATAGTTGGAGAGCAGGCTCTTCAGCATGGTGGTTTTGCCGGCGCCGTTGCGGCCCATCAGGCAGATCTTTTCCCCGCGAATGACGCTGGCGGTGAAGTTCTCCAGAATGACCTGATCGCCGTAGCTCTTGGAGAGCGCCTTCATCTCCAGCACGTGCTTGCCGCTGGGGCGCACCTGATCGAATTTGATGTAGGGGCGGGCGATGTTGGAGCGGGCCAGATCGTTGGTTTGCAGGCGCTCGACCTCCTTGCGGCGGCTGGTTACCTGCGAGGAGCGGGTGCCGGCGGCAAAGCGGGCGATGAAGTCGTTCAACTGCTCGATCTTCTTCTCGCGCTGTGCGTTCTGCGACTCGAGCGTGGCGCGCACCTGAGTCTTGGCCATCACCATGTCGTCGTAGCCGCCGGTGTAGACAATGATGGTCTCGTAGTCGATGTCCGCGGTGTGGGTGGTGACGCTGTTGAGAAAGTGGCGATCGTGGCTGATGACGATCAGGGTGCCCTTGTAATTGAGCAGGAAGTCTTGCAGCCAGTGAATGGATTCCAGATCGAGGTAGTTGGTAGGCTCGTCGAGGAGCAGCGCCTCGGGCTTGCCGAAGAGCGCCTGGGCCAGGAGCACACGGACCTTCTGGCCGCCCTGTAGTTCGCCCATCTTGCGCTCGTGGAGATCTTCCTTGATGTCCAGGCCGTCGAGGAGCACGGCGGCATCGCTCTCTGCGGTGTAGCCGTCCTCGTCGCCAATGACGCCTTCGAGTTCGCCCAGGCGCATACCGTCGGCGTCGGTCATCTCGGGTTTTTCGTAGATGCGGTCGCGCTCTTCCAGGGCCGCCCAAAGCGGCTTGTTGCCCATGATGACGGTGTCGATGACGCGATAGCTGTCGAAGGCGAACTGATCCTGGCGCAGGACGCCGAATTTGCGCGGACGCACGACATTGCCTTTTTGCGCATCGAGATCGCCGGTGAGCACCTTCATGAAGGTGGACTTGCCGGAGCCGTTAGGCCCGGTCAGGCCATAGCGGCGGCCCTCGACAAAGGTGACACTGACATCGTCGAAGAGCACCTTCGAGCCGTACCGCATACTGACATTGCTAACGCTGATCATGCTTGAGTTCCTGTCGGCGGGCGTCGGATGGGGTCCGGCGCGGCCGTGAGATGGATTTCGCTGGGTTGAATCGGGGGTTCCGGGAGCCGGCACAGGGCTGCCCCGGAGCAAAGCTGCCTCTCTAGTTTCTCATAGATGTGGTGTTTGCCGCGCCGGCTCGACAGGTGCGCCCCGGTATCTGGGAATGGCGGTTTCTGGGAGACCGGAAAGTGCGGTCGAAATCGATTGGAAAAGGACAATTACTCAGGGTTCAACTTTTGGTATTATCCTCATCTTCCTGCGCCGGCCTTTGGGATACTCTCTAAGAAACACCTCCCCTGTCGTTTCTCACGATTCCTACCATCAAAAGGAAGCCTATGCAGCGCTATGCCTTAGAGACCGGCAAGGACCATGCGGGCGGACCCCACACCAAGCTGTCGGGCCGCGCCCACCGGCGCTGGAAGTGCGCGGGGCCAGCCGAACTGCGCATCTATCCGGAGGGAGTGAAAACCACGGGATCGCTGGTCGATCTGAGCCTGCATGGGTGCTGTGTGCAACTGGGCGCCCCGCTGGACGCCGGCGCCTTTGCGCACGTGGAAGTGCTCTTCTCGGTGAAGGGGAATACGCTGCAGTTGGCCGGAGTGATTCGCCACCGGCAAGAAAACCTGCGCGCCGGCATCGAGTTCACCAACGTCAGCGCACGCAAGCTGGACGAGATTAAAACGGTGGTCGTCGATCTGCTGGAGACACAACAGGCACAGGGCTACATCGGACGCCGGGCGCAGAGGATTTAGAGAATCTCTGATCAAGTGCTCTCTGTAATTGCCAGAATTCCCTCAGCGGCTAAAGCCCATTGATTCCTCTGGCTTTATGTACGGGCTAAAGCCCGTACCCTCCAAATCTCCGACTTAATCAGAGGTTCCTTAAGTTCCATTGCACATCGCATCGATGAGAGTTGCATTGGGCGCGAAAGGCCAGATGGGTGTGTCTGGCGGCGCTGTGGCGAGCCTTCACGAATGCAATTCTTGAGGATCTCCGTTCCGTAGAGGGTCGGGTTGAGGGCCAGTCCTTTTCCGAAGAACAAGAGGGTTGGTGTAAAACCGCAGGTCCTTCCCCTTCGCTGCGCTCGGAGTCAGGATGACAGAGGATTGATTAGGAGTGGCCGATTCCTTCTGCCCAGGCTTTTAGGCGAAAAGGAATCGCCGGATTCAGGTTGGATGAAAAAATCAGTTCTCCGCCGAGTGCAGGCCGCCAGCGCCGGCGCGGAACTCGATGTTGCCGTGTACGCCGTCGGGAGAGTGGCCGCAGTTCCACAGACAGCCGCCGCAGTGGATGCACTTTTCGCGTTCAAACAGGGGCACGCCGTCGGGTCCGTGGGTGATGGCCTGGCCGCTGCACATGGCCACGCAGGTCTTTGCTCCGCACACCTGGCAGAAAGCGGGATCGCGGAAGGTTACGTGGTCAGCGAATCCGGGATTGGCCTGCACCTTACCGCCCATCAGCAGTGCGTCCTGCTGCGAGACGAGCAAGCGGCCGTCGAGTTCGACCTCCGGCCAACCGCGCTCGCTGAGCAGTGCATCGTGCAGCGGACGGCCTCCGGCTGCGGCCGCCTGGGCCAGCTCTTCCAGCACCTTCGGGTCGATTCCTGCCTGCTTGGGCGCAATTTGTCCAAAGGCGGGATCGATCGCCGCCCCAAGAGACAGCTTGCCGTGGGTTAACCCGGCCAGCGCCATGCCGATCATGCCTTTGACCATCCCCGAGTGGAATCCGTTGCGGGCGTTCTGCGCCTCTTTTGCGCCCTCTTCAACCCAGCTTGCCCGCCGACGCGCCACATAGGTCGCTTTCAGATTCTCTTCGGTGAAGGGCTTGCCGGCACGCAGCAGTTCCACCACTGCTTCGCCCAACTGCACGCCCGTGGTCCAGGCCTCGTCGACACCTGAGCCAGTGAGCATGTTGGTTGAGCCGGAGCCCTCGCCGATGCGAGCGAATCCGTCGCCTGCCAGAAACGGCTCGCCGCGGCGTCCGGACTCTTCCAGCGACTTTGCGCCCCATGACCGCAGCGTCCCATCCTTGAGCACCTTCCACAATACCGGGTGCTGGATGTAGTGCTGCAAATAACGGTATGCGGTGCGCGAGGGGTCGCCCATCCACGAAGGGACGAAGATTCCCACTGAGACCAAGCGGTCGGGATGAGCGTAGAGAAAACCAAAGATCTCCGGCTCAGGGTAGCCGAAACTGTGCCAAACGGTTCCCGGCTCCAATTCGGCGCCTTCGGGCAGCTCAATCACGAACTTCATGCCCATGGCCCACTCGCCGCGCGAATGCCCCTTGGGCAGGCCCAGTTTTTCGTCGAGAGCCTGACCAACCGCGCCCACCGGGCCGTCGCCAACTACGGTCAACAGGGCGCGCACGTCCATACCGGCCATAAATCCGTCGGCTGGAGCGCCGAATTTGTCCACGCCCTGATCGGCGAGGCGCAGGCCTTCGACCTTGCGGCCGGAGAGCAGGGGTTCGCTGACCGGTGAGCCCGGCCAGATCTGTACCAACCCAGACGCCATGATCTGGTTGCCGACCCACTGGTTGAATTGGCCCATGGAGAGCACCAGCCCGCCGTGCTTGTGCAGAAAGGCGGGAGTCCAGGGCAGCTCGAATGCGTGATCCTTGACGCCGAGGAGTTTGCCCACCGTCTTCAAGAGCGCATCGCCAAGTCGCAAAAGCGCGGAGCGGCGGCTGACGCCGAGGGGATCGAGCAGATAGAAGACTCTCTCCTGCATTACGCCGGCAGCCATGGGAATCTCCGCCGGGTTCAGGTCGGGAAAGCTGGCGCGGATGCCTTGGGCTTTGGTGACGACGCCGCTGACGCCGGCGGCCAGATCGTCGGCGCGCTCGTAACACATGACTTGGAGCGGCATTCCCGGCGCGACCTTGCTCTCGAAGGCGGGATCGGAGGGGTTCGCGTCCCAGGCGCGGGTCAGGGTGGTCAAAAAGCCGCCCGTCGCCGGACCGAAGCCGGCGCAGGCGATATCAACCTCCATCGCCGGACGGTCGATTTCAATTTCAGGTGAGTCCGTGGTGGTTTCCACGCTCATGAGCGGTACCTCGATGAGTTGGCTGGTTCAGTTTCCTGGTATCCCACCCTAGCGACAAAAACAAGAACGTCGCGAGGGTGGGGCACCCGCTTACTGGTTGTTTGTTGCTTATCCCGCCTGGGGGTAATCCAGCGCCTCGGGGATCATGACTTTGCTGACGGTCGCCGCGGCGCGGTCCTTGGCCAGCCTTGAACCGCTCAGACAGGTGGTCAGTTTGCTTTGCAGGCGCAGGAACTCCGCCGATCCCACGCAACCCGCGCAGGGGCCGGCCTTCATAGGATGAGTACCGTCGGCGGCGATTACGTCCAGCGCCATCGCCGAGATTCCCGGCATGGTCTCTTCATAGGCGTCCAACTCGCTGACCAGGAAGCAACTGCGGTGCTCTTCCTCGTCCCAGGATGGGTGGCAGTTGTAGCCAAAGACCAGCTCGGCGCAGATGCGGCTGACTTCGCCGGCGGCCTGCGCGGCCTGGGTGTGGCAAAGGTCGCTGAAGAACTGCACGGTGCCTTCCAGGCCCTCGGCGGCCACCGGGTCCATGGGGCCTTTGGCTTCCAGCTCCAGCACATCGAGAATCTGGTACCGCGAAGCCAACAGCCAGCACAGAGCATCGGCCAGCGCGAAGGTCACGCCCTGACGCTGCCCATGATAGAGCTTGGCGCCGCCGGGATCGGTGGCTTTTTGCAGATAATTCAGGGTCCACAGCCAGAGGTTCATAGCCGAGGCCAGGGTGCAGGCGCCGGTACCGGGCTTCTCGCTGGCGATGCGACGCATCTCGCGGGTCCAGTTGCGGAAGAGAGACAGGAAGATCTCGCTGGTCATGGTGACCGTCAACTGGCGGCGCTGCACGGCCTCGGGACCCTCATAGGTGGCCTCCAACTGCGCGTCCATCCACTTGTTGGCCAGGAAGCCGGGACAATCTTCGGTGATGCCGTAGCCGCCCATCAGACTGACCGCTTCACGCAGCATGTTGGCGCCGTGGCCGGTGTTCCAGAGCTTGGTGGCTGGGCAGATCACGTTGGTTTCGGCGTCCATCAAGACGAATTGCACCAACGGATCGGCTTCCAACTCTGCTCGGCGGGGATCGTCTTCCTTCATTCCCAGCAGTTCGATGGCCCGCTGTTCGCTCTCCTTGAGCGCCTTCATCTCGGAGCGGCCGCCCTGGATGCCGCGTTCCTTGAGCATAGCCGTCTTCTGCTTCTCGATCGGCTCGATGGTGTCGAAGAGGCGCGCGGTGGCGAAGCCCATGGAGGTGGCCGCCTCGCCCGTGGCCCAGACCTCGACCAGACGGTGCAGCGCATCCTCGCGTTGCTGAATGCCTTGCTCGTAGCGAATGGAGCCTGGCTTGGCGCCCTCTGCGCCGCGGAAGCGCTCGCGCTGGTAGCGGATCACCGGCTCGACAGCCGAGAGCAGCTTGGCCGAAGTCATCAGACCCACGGCCACGCGGGTGCGCTTGAAGACCGCTTCGAGTATCTCGCTGTGGTTGTAGTTGGGGACGATCACCCCGTCCTTCACCGTGTAGCCGCCCACGATGCGGCTGGCGGGAACCTTGAGATTGAAGATGGGGTCGCCGGTCGAGCTGAGCTGGTGAACCAGCTTTTTGGTTGGCGTGCCGTGATCGAAGGTCCCCTCGTCGCCCTCTTCGAGGATGATGACGCAACTACCCTTGATGCGCTCGTCGTCGGAGTTGACGGCGGCAGTAACGAAGTTGGCGAAGGCGATGTTGGTGATGAAGCGGCCGCGCTTGTCCACTTGCAGCCAGGGCTCTTCGCCGTCCTTCCAATCGACCACACGCATTTTTCCGCTCAACATGCCGGTGTCAACGCCCACGTAGGGAACGGGCTCGGTGAGCACAAAGCTGCCGCGCCAGGGCTGGCGATCTTCTCCGGGCTGCGGCGGAGCGCACAGGCTCTTGTAGTGGAAGATCTGCTCCGCGGTGCCGCGCTCGTGAATCGGCGCCAGGGCGAGAAAGCCGGCCAGACTGCCGGTGGCCGCGCCGCCGTCGACCCAGGCCAGTTCGAAGGCCGCCAGCGAGAGCGCCAGGTTCTTGGGTCCAACGATGAAGCCGCCCTCTTCCGGCTCCATGAAGGCGGCGGTGATGCCGGCGCGGTCGAACTCGAGAAGCATGGCGTTTTTGGCCGGGGTCCACTCGTGGGTATTGCGTTCGCCGGCGGCGACCAGCCGGGCGACGGTTCCACGGGCGACGCCGCGCGCCGACTGTACCAGCATCTGCAAATCGAATCGTTCGGCAAAGCGCCACTGAATCTGGCGGACCGCATCTCCGGGGAGCGTCAACATGGTTTTGGTATCCAGGGCTACAAGCGTGGCCATTTTTACATCCTCAAACAGCCCATCCATTCTCCAAGACTGAGCTCACACTGGCAAGTGACCCGCATCACTTTGTGGTCCAGAGAGGATTCCTCGCCGGCCGTTCAGTTGCCATGGCCGCACTTCTTCGCCGCGGGCGCGTTTTTCCTGCGCCGAAGGGATTTTCATCCCCGACCACCGCGTCGGGATCACATGAGACGAGGAAAAGGGAAGGGGAACTGCGCCTGATTTTACGGTGTGATCCCGGTCACTGCTCAAACCAGCCCTAAAGCCTGATTCCTTAAGTTCGTAGCCTGACGTGGAGAAAGCCTTGAGAAGGGTGTTCGATCTCTACCGCGGGTGGTCCGGCGAGATGCGTTCGTAAGCGCTCGCGGAGAAAGAAGACGGCAGCATGACCGACGCCGAAACGAGAAGAGGGTTGTGTACGGATGGTCCGCCGCGGCGCAGCTTGCGTCTGGGGCTGCTCGTTGTGGGCTTGACGGCGCTGCTGCTGGCCGCGCCCATCCGCATGCACGCGCAGACCGATTGCCTGGCCTGCCACGCCGACAAGACCATGCAGGACTCCGCCGGCCACAACATCGGCGTGGATGCGGAGAAGTTCGGTTCCAGCATTCATGGCGGCCTGAAGTGCAACGATTGCCACGCCGACATCAAAGAATATCCGCATCCCGAGAAGCTCAAGAAGGTGCAGTGCGACACCTGCCACGCCGATCAGGCCTCCAAATTAGCTGGCAGTGTACACGCCGACAGCAAAGAGCATCCCTGCACCAGTTGCCACGGCGATGCGCACAGCATCTTTCCCAAAAGCGATAACCGGTCGGCCGTCTATCCGCTCAACATTCCCCGCACCTGCGGCAACTGCCACAGCAACAACGGGATGGCCCAGAAGCATGGCCTGGACAGCGTTTATCCCTCCTATGTGGACTCGATTCATGGCTTCGCGCTGAGCAAGGAAGGCCTGCTGGTGGCCGCCAACTGCCAAAGCTGCCACGGTTCGCACAATATTCTCAGCCGCAAGAATCCCCAGAGCCCCACTTTCAAGACCAACATTCCCAACACCTGCGGCAACTGCCACGCCAAAATCACCGCTGACTACTTCAACGGCGTGCACGGCAAGGCGCTGGCCGCCGGCAACAAGAATGTGCCGGTCTGCTCGGATTGCCACACCGCCCACGCCATCCTGCAGCCCACGGCAGACGCCTTCCGCTCGCAGTCCACGCCAATTTGCGGCTCCTGCCACAAGGACAAGTTCTCCACCTATCGCGACACATTCCACTCCCAGCTCGGTTCGCTGGGCGGCTATGTGCAGACGGCGCGCTGCTGGGATTGCCACGAGGCGCACGAGGTCCGGCCCACCGCCGACCCGCTCTCACCTGTCAACCCCGCCAATCTGATCACGACTTGCGGCAAGTGCCATGTGGGCGCCAACAAGAGCTTCGTTCAGTACCAGCCTCATGCCAATGCCCACAACCGCACCATGAACCCGGCCCTCTACTACATTCGGCTGTTCATGAATCTGCTGTTGGTCGGCACTCTGACGTTCTTCATCATTCACACCATCCTGTGGCTGATCCGCGCCCGCTTCGACCAGATCAGGAAGAAAGCCGCACAAGGAGGCAAGAATGCCTGATCAAGAACAGATCGTCCCGCCGGTCGTGACGCCGACGCCCGCCCCGCAGCGATTCTTCAAGCGCTTCTCTCCGGGGCAGCGCTACATGCATGCGGTGCTCTTCACCACCTTTCTGGGATTGGCGGCCACCGGCCTGCCCATGCGCTTCAGCGAGAGCCTGTGGGCGCGCGGCTTCGCCGGTTTGGTCGGCGGCTTCGGCACCATCCTCTTCTTTCACAAGTTTTGCGCCCTGGTGCTGAGCATCACCTTTCTTATTCACGTGAGAGACATCTTCTCTCGCGCCTTTGTCCATCGCGAAAAGGGCGTCTTCTGGGGCTACAGCTCAATGGTGGCCAACTGGAAGGACGCCAAGGACCTTTTCGGCCATATGCTCTGGTTCGTCGGCCTCGGTCCCCGACCCCACTTCGACCGCTACGCCTATTGGGAGAAGTTCGATTACTGGGCGGTCTTCTGGGGAATGATCGTCATCGGCTTCTCCGGCTACGCCATGTGGTTCGCGCCATTTTTCGCCACCTTCCTTCCCGGATGGGCGCTGAATGCGGCCTTGGTGATTCATAGCGACGAGGGGCTGCTGGCCATCCTCTTCATCTTCTCGATTCACTTCGTCAATACCCACCTGCGGCCGGGCAGCTTCCCCATGGATATGGTGATCTTCACCGGCGTGGAGAGCGAAGAGGAGTTCGAACACAAGCGTCCGCTGGAATATGAGCGGCTGGTGCGTGAAGGCAAGCTCGAAGCCCGCCTCGGCGAAGCGCCGGGAAGCTGGCAGTTGAACTTCTCCCGCGTGGTTGGCTTCACCGCAATCTTCATCGGCCTGTTGCTGCTGGTTCTGACCCTCAGCGCTTACTTCATTTAAGCGACAGTTCGCCAGGATTGAATGCAACCAAGAGGACGGGCTTCGGCCCGTCCTCGCTGTTTCTGCAAACCTTCTATGCTCTGCGCCACTGTAGCCTGTGACTTCAATCACAGCCGGGATTTCGCTCCGCAGCATCTTCTTGTTGCGTGAGAACTATGTCTTTTTTCAAGCGGTCTATTTTTGCTTTGGCAGTAACGTTGCTCTTTGCGGCAACCGCTTCCACGGTCTGCGCCCAGCACAAGCCGAAGAATTCGGACTGCCTCAGTTGCCACGGCGACGCCTCGCTGAGCTTTGAAGAGAACGGTAAGACCGTCAGTCTATTCGTCGACGAGAAGAAGCTCGAGCACTCGATTCACGGCAGCCTCTTCACCTGCGTCGATTGCCACAAGGACGTGAAGGGCCTGGTTCACGATTCGACGCCCAAGAAGGTGCTTTGCGCCGACTGCCATGCCGACTCGCAAGAGGCCTACGCGCACAGCAGTCACTCCAAGCCCGCCAAAAATGGCAAGTCGCCCGCTGCCGAGTGCACGGATTGCCACGCCGGGCCGCACGAGATTCTGCCCGCCAGCGATCCGCAATCGCCCGTCAACCACAGCGCCATTCCTGTCACCTGCGGTAAGTGCCACGGGCAGAAGTTCCTCATGGAGTCTAACGGCCAGGACGCGCAGTCCTTCTACTCCTATCAGGAGAGCGTGCACGGCAGGGCCACGGAAAAGGGCGACAAGAACGCCGCCGTCTGCACCGATTGCCACGGCGCGCACGAGATTCTGCCCGCCAACGAGGCCAAATCTCCCATCTATAAATTCAATGTCCCCGCGACCTGCGGCAAGTGCCACCAGCAGGTCTCGGAAACCTTCATGAAGAGCATTCACGGGCAGGGAATCGCCAAGGGCAACGGCCTGGCTCCGGTCTGCACCGATTGCCACGGCATCCACACCATCAAGGCGCACCTCGATCCCAACTCTCCGGTCAGCGAACAGAATCTGGCCCGCGCCACCTGCGCCCGCTGCCATGAAGGCGTGCGCCTCTCGCAGGAGTTCGGCGTGGCCGGCAACCGCGTCTCCAGCTACAACGACAGCTATCACGGGCTGGCCGCCGAGGGCGGATCGGCTATCGTTGCAAACTGCGCCAGTTGCCACGGCGTGCATAATATTCTGCCCTCCAGCGATCCCCACTCCACCATCAACAAGGCCAATCTCGACAAGACCTGCGGCCAATGCCACCAGGGCGCCACGCGCAAATTCACTCAGACCCAGGTGCACCTCGACGGCGGCGCGGGAAAAGACATGGGCACAGTCGCCACCCGTTGGGTGCGCTGGATCTATCTGCCCCTGATCTTCCTGGTCATCGGCGGCATGTTCTTGCACAACGCCATCCTATGGCGCGCCAAGACCGTACGCCTGCGCCGGATGCAGAACCCCATGATGACCCGCATGAGCGTGCAGCAGCGCTGGCAGCATCTGACGCTGTTGGTCAGCTTCATCGTGCTGGTGATTACCGGCTTCGCGCTGCGCTTCCCCAACTCCTGGATCGCGGAGATCCTAGGCAACGGCAATGGCGAGCGCTTGCGCAGCATCATTCACCGCATTGCCGGCGTGGTGCTGATCGGCGCGGGCTTCTATCATGTGGCCTATTTGATGGTGGCCCGAGAAGGCAGAAAACTCTTCCGCGACCTCTTCCCGGTTCCCAAGGACATCTTCGACGTCATCCAGACCATGCGCTACTATCTCGGCCTGGGTGGAGAGAAGCCCAAATACGGCCGCTTCAACTATGCCGAGAAGGCCGAGTACTGGGCGCTGGTGTGGGGAACGGCGCTGATGGCCGTCACCGGCATCATGCTCTGGGCCAAGGTGTGGGTGGGCAATCTGCTGGCCCGCTGGTGGGTGGACGCGGCTACCGCCATTCACTATTACGAGGCGATTCTGGCCACGCTAGCGATCCTGGTCTGGCACTTCTATCAGGTCTTCTTCGATCCCGATGTCTATCCCATGAACTGGGCCTGGTGGGATGGCAAAATGCCCGTCGAGCACTACAAACACGAGCACGAACTCGATGCCGAATCCGTCGCCGATGCCGCCGCGCCCTCCGAGAGCAAAGAGGAGTAGGCAGAATCATCGAACCGGGTGCCCCACCCTCGCCGCGTTCTTGTTTTTGCGGCTAGGGTGGGTGTCGCGCAGAGGATATCGGTTGTATGTCTACATCACCATTGGGTGAGAGAGAAACTTCAGGATGGGTCTAAGCCGCAGTTGCAGCCCTTTTCGGCCTGCCGCCCAAACGTCCGTTCTCTCGTGGGGCCTTGGTTTTTGCGGCGCTGCGGGCTTTGCCGCCCTGCTCACCGAGGCGCGCGGCCATCCACTTCTTCGAGCCCATGAAGCCTTCCAGGAGCGAGGGAATATACAAGTCCGCATCCAGCGCCGGGAAGTGCAGGCCGAAGCCGTCAGGATCAATTTCTATCTCCCGCAACTGCTCCCATGTGGCCGTCTCCAACCCCTGCGCATCGCGCGGCGAGAAGGAAATCTCTAGATTGGAGCTGAGACGGACGACAACACGCCCGATGCGGCAATCATAACGGGCGCTCACCGCGTGTGGAGTGGTGAGCCGAAGCTCCTCCGCGCGACGATTGGCTGCCAGGAACTCCTCATGTGTGATCATGTATTTCTCTCCACGCCCCGCACAACTCGTCCAAAAGAGTCTTGTAATCAGGGCATGACTTCAGTCGTGCCGAAAAAAGGCCTCAAGGAATCGGGCTTTAGCCGCTGCATGAGGCTCATCATTGAAAAGCGCTGCGCAGGGGCTAAAGCCCAATAAATTTTCTGCTACCTGCGGCACGACTAAAGTCGTGCCCTGTTACAAAACCTATCCCATTGGGCGTTTTACCGCCGCCAGAATTCCGTCATATATCCAATGACCTAAATGCAAATTCTCGCTGTTCTTCGGTTTTATCCACGAGATTACGGATAAGTTACGGCGTCATACCTCCCATCGGGCTCGGGCAGGTTTGCGGCGCTTGTAGGGTGTGCGCTCCATTTTCGGCGGCGCGCAGTACGTCATTGGGAACGATGCCCAGCACCAATGTCGCACCCACGGCCAGCAGCAACGCAGCGCCGACGGCCACGCCCACTTGCGGTACGGGGATTGGCTTATCGTCTTCCGGCTTCTGTGCTGTCACCAAAAGCAGGCGCAGATAGTAGCCCGCCGCCAAGCCGGAGTTCAGCAGGCCGATGATCGCCAGCCAGATTGCGCCTCCGCCAACCGCGGCGGTGAAGGCGTAGAACTTGCCGAAGAAGCCGCCGGTGAAGGGGATTCCAACCAGCGAGACGAGGAAAAAGATCAACAGTCCGCCCAGCAAGGGAGAACGATAGATCAGGCCCTTGAAGTCGTCGATCATGACCCGCTTGTCTTCGTAGCCGCCCACCAGCGTGACCACAGCGAAGATGCCCACGTTCATCGCCGCATAGGCCGCAATGTAAAAGCTGGCCGCGGCGATGCCGCTGTTTCCCATACCTGCGAAGGCGGCCAGCAGATAGCCGGCATGAGCGATGGAGGAATAGGCCAACATGCGCTTGACATTCTTCTGTCGAAGCGCGGCCAGGTTGCCCACCGTCATGGACAGCACGGCGACCACCCACAACAGCGGCGTCCACAGTGCGTGCAGCGAGGGGAAGATCTCATAGATCACCCGTAGCAGCAGCGCAAAGGCGGCGGCCTTGGGCGCGGTGGACATCAGCGCAACCACCGGCGAGGGCGAGCCTTCATAGACATCCGGCGTCCACACATGGAAGGGAACGGCAGAGACCTTGAAGAGAATTCCCACCAGCATCAGAGCTAGCGCGGCCACCACCAACCCATGATTGGGCGCGGTGGTAACCTTGCCGGCAATCTCGTAGATCTGCGTGGTGCCGGTGGCGCCGAAGAGCAGCGCGATGCCGTAGAGCAGGAAGGCAGTCGCGAACGACCCCAGCAGGAAATACTTGATGGCCGCCTCGGGTCCACGCGGCGTCTCTTTGCGATAGCCGGCCAGAATGTAGGTGGCGATGGAGGAGATCTCCAGCGCGATGAAGACCAGCAGCAGTTCGACCGCTCCCGTCAGCAGACACATGCCCACCGCGCCGAAGACGATCAGGGCATAGAACTCGCCTTGATGATGGCTGTGCTCGGGCAGCGTATCCAGCGTGAGCAGCAGCGAGACCAGTACGATGCCGCAGATCAGCACGTGAAAGAAGACAGTGAAGGGACTGGTTTCGATGGTTCCGTAGTAGCCCGTGCCCATAGGCAACGAGAGCTGCCATAGGCTGGTCCAGAGCGCGGCGACGGTACCAAAGGCCGCGACCCAGCCCAGCGGGCGGCGCTGCCAAGCGGGTGGAATCGTCGCGTCCAACAGCATGACCAGCACGCCGGTCAGCGTGAGGATGACCTCGGGAAGGATGCGGTAGATGTCGGGTACGGTGTTCACCGTTGAGCCTCCCCTTGCAAAAAGATGTGCGTTGCAGTTTCAGGCTGCACGGTAACGATTTTGTGCACCGGCTGCACTGCTTTCTCGATAGTCGAAAGCCACAGCGTGGGCGCTAGCCCCATCACCAGCATCAGCACCGCCAGCGGAGCCACGACGACGATCTCACCGAAGTGCAGATCGTCACCGGGGCGGGATGCGGTCAGCTTGCTTTCAGAGCCGTAGAAGATGCGCTGCACCAGCCATAGCATGTAGGCCGCGCCCAGAATCACGGCAAGCGCCGCGGCAATCGCCCAGCCCTTGCTGACTCCGGTGAAGGTGCTCGACAGGATGAGGAACTCGCCCACGAAGTTGTTCAGCATGGGCAGTCCGATCATGGCCAGCGAGGCGATGACGAAGAAGGTAGCCAGTCGCGGCAGACGCGCGGCAAGCCCGCCGTATGCGTCGATCTGCGTGGTGGCGTAGCGAACCTCCAGCGCCCCCAGCAGCAGGAAGAGCGCGCCATCGATGACGCCGTGATTGAGGATCTGATAGATTGCGCCCTCGCGGCCAACTAGCGTCCAACCGTAGATGCCCAGCGTGATCAGGCTCAGATGGCTCAATGCGGCAAAGGCCATCAAGCGCCAGAAATCCTTCTGCACAAGAGCCAGACAAGCGCCATAAAGCAGTCCGATGACGGCCAGCCCAACCAGGAGCGGGGCCATGGCCTTGGCTTGCACGGGGAAGAGCCCGATGTGGAAGCGCAGCATCGAGTAGAGGCCGAGCTTGCCTGCGACCACCATGGCGAGTGCGACAGGCGCTTCGCTGAAGGAATCCGCCAGCCAGCCATGCAGCGGAAAGACCGGGACCTTGACAGCAAAGGCAACAAGAAACGCCAGCGCCACCCAGCACAATGCGCCCGCGGGTAAAACGCCGCTGGCTACGTAGACTTGCAGCATCGTCAGATCGAAGCTGCCGGTCTTGGCATAGAGCCAGAGGATGGCTACCAGTAGTGGCGCCGAGGGAATGAAGGTGAAGAGGAAGAACTTGAGCGCGGCCTTGGGTCCGTCCTTGCGCCCGTACATGGCGATGAGGATGGCCATGGGCACCAGCGACAGCTCCCAGAAGCCGTAGTAGACCATCAAGTCGAGCGAGACGAAGACGCCCAGCATGGCGGTTTGCTGAATCAGAAAGAGCGAATAAAAAACCTTGCGCCGATCCTTGATCGCGTTCCAACTGGCGATGACGCCGATAGGCGCGAGCAGCCCGGCCAGCACTACCAGCCACAGGCTGAGGCTGTCTACGCCTAGGTGATAGACGATGGCGGGGGATTGAATCCAGGGGCGAACGATCTCGAATTGAAAGCCGCTCTCTCCATAGGCAAAGTGCGCGGGCAGATGCAGCGTCAGGCCGAAGGTGGCCAGCGCGGTGAGCAGCGCGACCCAGTTGGGCAGCTTGCCGCGATCGGGCAAGAGCATCACCACAATCGCTCCGGCCAGCGGCACGAGCAGGATGTAGGTCAATATCGATTGGTTGAGCAATGTCATCAGTGCTGTCATCAGTGCCCCGCCACCTTCCCCAGGAACTCCATCGTGATAGGCCAGAATGCGTTCCACGGCGCCAGTGCGTAAACGAGCACTGCCGCGGCTCCAGCCGCCAGCCACGCCGCATAGGAGCGCAGATTGCCCGATTGCCAGCGTTGCAGAATCGCTCCGCCAAAGAGGGCCGTGCCACCCAAGAGCCACGCCGCGCCGCCCAGAATGCCCGCATCGACCACCCAACCCAGCACGTAGCGCGAAATCGCCAGCAACGGCTTGACGATCAGCGCAGCATAGATCTCGTCAACGTAATACTTGTTGAGTACCAGTCCGTAGGTCTTGGGATTGACCTCGGCCAATTGCGCCGCTTGGCCAACCTTCTGCCGATAGAATCTGTCGGCGACCAGCCAGCCCAGCAGCGCCGTCGCGACGGCGACAATGCTGAGAATCACTTCAAGCTGCGCGCTGCCTGCCTCCGCAGCACGATGACCCACGGAAGGCGCGAGGAATGCGGAGAAGCGCTCGATGCCGATCCATCCGCCGCAAACCGAGAGCACAGCGAGAATCACCAGCGGCCCCAGCATCCACCAAGGGCTCTCATGAGGATGCACTTCAGGTGAACGCGATTCGCCCATGAAGGTCTTGTACCAGAGCCGGAACATGTAGAACGAAGTCAACAGCGCCGTAACCAAACCGACGAACCACAAGACCCGGCCGCTGCCACCCTCGACAAAGGCCGCGTAGAGAATCGCGTCTTTCGAGAAGAAGCCGGCGAAAGGCCAGATGCCGGCGATGGCGACGACGCCCATGGTCATGGTCCAGAAGGTGATGGGCATCTTCTTGCGCAGTCCGCCCATCTTGCGCAGATCCTGTTCGCCGCCCATGCCGTGAATCACCGAGCCTGCCGCGAGGAAGAGCAGCGCCTTGAAGAAGGCGTGGGTCATGAGATGAAAGATCGCTGCCGAGTAAGCTGCCACGCCGCAAGCCAGGAACATGTAGCCCAACTGCGAGATGGTCGAGTAGGCCAGCACCCGCTTGATGTCGTGCTGCACCAAGCCGATGGTAGCGGCAAAGATGGCCGTGGCCGCGCCGATGATGGCTACAACGAGTAGCGCCGTGGGCGAGCGGTCAAAGAGGAAGTGCGTGCGGCTGACCATGTAAACGCCGGCCGTGACCATGGTGGCCGCGTGGATCAGGGCGGAGACCGGGGTGGGGCCTTCCATTGCATCGGGCAGCCAGATGTAAAGCGGAATCTGCGCGCTCTTGCCCGCCGCGCCCAGCATCAGACAGAGGGCAATCACGGTGAGCACGCCGCCTTGCCACGCGGGGTTCAGCGCCAACTGCGCGCCGATCTCGCTGAAGGTCAGCGTTCCGAAGTTGGCCAGCAGCAGAAACATGCCGATGAGGAAGCCGAAGTCGCCGATGCGGTTGACGATGAAGGCCTTCTTGCCCGCGTCGGCGGCCGACTTCTTTTTGTAGTAGAAGCCGATTAGCAAGTACGACGCCAGTCCCACGCCCTCCCAGCCGATGAACATCACCAGCGCATTCGCGGCCAGCACCAGCACGGTCATGAAGAAGAGGAAGAGGTTGAGATAGCTGAAGTACCTCCAATAGCCCTCTTCGTGGCTCATGTAGCCAACAGAGTAAATGTGGATCAGAAAGCCCACGCCGGTGACCACCAGCAGCATGACAAGCGAAAGCTGATCGAGCGCAAAGCTGTAGCCGATGTGCAGCGAGCCGGCGCTGATCCATCCCAGCGGGCAGGTCTCGACGTAGGGCAGGGAAGCCGTCGCGCCGCCCAGCACGCTGCTGGCGGCTTGCGTCACCACTGCCAGAGATGCCAATGGAGCCAGCAGCGCAATCGTGCTCACCAGCCATTTGGGCAGGCGGCTGCCGAGGATTCCATTGAGCAGGAACCCGGCGAAGGGAAGAAGCGGAATGAGCCAGAGATGATAGTTCATAGTTTCATCAGGTCGATGCGGTCGACGGACAGGGTTGCGCGGGCGCGGAAGACGGCGATGATGATGGCCAGGCCCACGGCAGCTTCAGCCGCGGCCACCATCATCACGAAGAAGACGAAGATCTGACCCTTCACCGCACCCCACTGATGAGCGAAGGTCACAAACGATAGATTCACGGCGTTGAGCATGAGCTCGATCGACATGAAGACGGTAATCAGATTGCGCTTGAGCAAAAAGCCGCAGATACCCAGGCAGAAGAGCGTAGCACTCAACAGCAGATACCACTCCAGCGGGATGGGCTGGTGCAGATAGGCGAGAGGATTCACTTGCCGGCCGTCCTTTCTCCGTTCGCGGTGGGGTTGCCGGAGCCGCGAGTAGCCAGCGCCACAGCGCCCAGAATGGCGATCAGCACCAGCACCGAGGTGACCTCGAAGGGCAGCAGCAGTTCGGTGAAGAGCACCTTGCTGACCTCTTCGGTAGATGTGATGTGGCTGCCCAGAATAACGCCGCTCCAACCCTGCGCTTGCAGGACCACCGTGGCCAGCATGGCGAGAATCGCCACTACCGCGGGAAAGCCCACCGCTCGCGCGGCCTTGCTGCCTCGGGTGCGGTCTTCACGCCCGGCGTTGAGCAGCATGACCACGAAGGTGAAGAGCACCATGATGGCGCCGGCGTAGACGATCACCTGCGCGGCAGCCAGAAACTCCGCGCCCAGCATCAGGTAGAGCACGGCCAGCGAAACCATCACCACGATCAGCGAAAGCGCGCTGTTGATGGGATGGCTCTGCAGCAGCAGGTTAATGGCTCCCGCCAAACAGAATCCGGCAAAGAGGAAAAACAGGATCAGGTGCATCGAAGCCTTCCAGGTTGCAGTTCAGCGATAAGCCAGCCAAAGGCTTGTCACCACAATGTTGAGAATGGCCAGCGGCATCAGCCAGCGCCATCCGAAGTTCATCAACTGGTCATAGCGGAAGCGCGGCAGCGTGCCCCGCACCCACACATACAAGCAAAGAAAACTGAAGACCTTGATCACAAACCAGAACATGGGAACCAGCGCGTGCACAAAGATGTTCTGCGGCGCGGGAATCAGATCGCCCAAGGGGCTGGTCCAGCCGCCTAGAAAGAGCAGCGTGGCCACGCAGCCTACGGTGATCATGTTGCCGTACTCGGCCATGAAGAACATGGCGAACTTCATCGAGCTGTACTCGGTGTGATAGCCGCCGGTCAGTTCGCTTTCTGCTTCGGGCAGATCGAAGGGCGAACGATTGGTCTCGGCATAAGCCGCCATCAAGTAGATGAAGAAGGCCAGGAATTGAAAGCCGCCGAAGATGTTCCATGAAGCGATGCCGTGATGCGCCTGACTCTCGACAATCACTCTCAAGTTGAGCGAGCCGGCGCGCAGCACGACGCCCACCAGCGACAAACCCAGCGCCAGTTCATAGCTGACCAACTGCGCGGAAGAGCGCAGCGAGCCCAGCAGCGAATACTTGTTGTTCGACGACCACCCGGCCAGCGCAATGCCGTAAACACCGATGGAGGTAACACCGAGAATCACCAGCAGGCCGACGTTCACATCCGAGATCTGGAAGAAACTCAGCGCGCCTTGCTTGACCAGCCCGCCCGGCCCCACAGTGGTTTCGCCGAAGGGCACCACACCAATGGAGATCAGCGCGCAGCCCAGCGAGAGGATCGGCGCCAGCAGGTAGAGCGGCTTGTAGACGCCGGTGGGGATCAGGTCCTCTTTGAGAAAGGACTTGGCGCCATCGACCAGCGGCTGCAGCAGGCCGAAGGGGCCTACGCGGTTGGGCCCGTAGCGGTTCTGGATGCGGCCCACCAGTTTGCGCTCCAGCAGCACGGTGTAGGCGATGCCCATCAGCATCACCACCGTCACCACGGCCACCTTCAGCAAGCTCCAAAGTACAAACTGCAGTATCGTCACGTGCCTTCAGCCTCTCTTGACCTTCCCAGAAAACTTGTCATCCTCAGTTAAAACTTGTCATCCTGAGCGCAGCGAAGGATCTGCTTCTTCGCCACTCTCCCTTCAATCCGCCGCGGCTACTTTCGTCTCTCGCGCCTGGTGCTGGCGCAGCGCTTGCAGTGCGGGGCTATAGCGATCCAGCCCCGTGGAAGTAAAGAGTCCATCGTGCGCGGCAACCACCATCTCCGGGGTAGCCAGAATCGGAGCAATCAGATCCGCCAGCGGAACAAAGCCCGGCTCGGTGCGCACATCGTTGCCACTGGAGAGATTGATCCGGTCGAGTGTATAACCGGCCACCAGCCGCTCGATTTCATCCAATACCGCGAGAGGATCGAAGGGGCTGAGTTTGGGCTCCAGGTTGTTGGCCGCGAGATAGACAGCATGGCGATCGGCCTCGCCGGCTTGCACCCCACGCGACTGGCCCAGGTCTGCCGTCACGCCCTGCTTGCCAAAGGGAACCAGCGTCTTGACATCGACGCCCATGGCCCCGGCCAGCCGCACCAGAATCTCGAAGTCGCTCTTGACGCCGGCGCGATCGGCAGCCTTGGTCACCAACTGCACATCGCCAAAGGTGTTGGTCACGGTGCCGGTCTTCTCATAGAGGCTTGCCGAGGGCAACACCACATCCGCCAGCGCAGCGGTCTCGGTGAGAAAAATATCCTGCACCACGAGGAAGGTCTTTTTCAACGTAGCGGGAGCGATGCCCGATCTGGCCACGGGATCTGCTCCAACCACCAGCAGCGCGCCCAGTTCGCCTTCGGCTGCAGCGGCCATCATCTCTGCCTGCGTCATACCGGGATCGGTCGAGAGCCCCTCGTATTCCGCTGCAAAGGCCAGCGGCTCAGTGACCGGCTCGTAGCCGGGCAGGAAGTTCGGCAGCAATCCCAGATCGGAAGCGCCGCGCGCGTTGACGTGATCGCCCAACAGTGCAAAGCGCACGTTGCCGCGCTTCAATCCCCAGGCAACCAACGCTTCCAGATCGTGGCCGCGATACTCCTGGCCAAAGATCACCAGCAAAGACTCTTCCGCCAGCACGGCTTCGCTGAACTCGCTATGGCTGTTCTGAAGAAAATCGGCAACGGCGGAATAGCCACCCGCGGGAATCTGCAACGACTTCTTGGCCTGGCGCTCCAGCTTGATCTTCTTGTCGTTGACAATGTAGAGCCGCGCCCGGTTAAGGCGCACGTTGGTGCGCAGGTTCCAGGCCAGCAGCGGATGCTCTTCCGTGGGATTGCCGCCGATCAGCAGAATCGCGGGGGCAGCGGCCGTATCGCGCAGACTGGCGGTCTTGTCGGTGCTCCCAGCCAGGGCGCGAGCAAAGGATGCGTAGTCGGCGCTGCGTTCGTGATCGATGTTGTTGGTTTGCAAAACCGTGCGGGCAAACTTCTGTAACAGATAGTTCTCTTCGTTGGTGGTGCGCGAACTGCCCAGCACGCCGATGCTGAAACCGCCCTTGCTGGCGCGGACTTCCTTGAGCTTGGCTGCCGCCAGACGCAGCGCCTTCTCCCAGGTCGCCTCTTCGAGCTTGCCTTCGCTGTTGCGGATCAGGGGCTTGGTGAGGCGCTCCGCGCTGTCGACAAAGTCGAAGCCGAAGCGGCCCTTGGCGCAGAGAAAGTCGCCATTCATGCCGCTCTTGTCGCGATTGTCGGCGCGCACAATCTCCGCGCCACTCACGGTTTGGCGTACACCCAGCGTCACCTTGCAGCCGTCGGAGCAATGCGTACAAATTGTCGAGACGTGCTTCATCTCCCAGGGCCGCGTCTTGTAGCGATAGCTGCCGCTGGTCAGCGCGCCCACCGGGCAAACGTCGATGCACATGCCGCATTGTTCGCAATCCAGATGGTCTCCGCCGTTGGGAGCGATGGTGGCATGAACGCCACGATTCTGCACTCCCAAAGCCCACACGTCCATGCCCTCGCCGCACATGCGGATGCAGCGATAGCAGAGGATGCAGCGCGGGCGATCGAAGTAGACCGCGGGCGACCACTTCTGCTCTTCGCGATGCTGCTTGGCCTCAACGTAGAGGCTCTCGCCGGCGCCGTACTTGAAGGTCATGTCCTGCAACTCGCACTCGCCGCCGGCGTCGCAGACCGGGCAATCCAGCGGATGGTTGCCGAGCAGCAACTCGATGGTCGCCTTGCGCGCCTGAGTGATCTCATCAGATTCGGTGACGAAGACCTGGCCCTCGGCGACAGTGGTGGTGCAGGCGGTTTGCAGTTTGGGCACCTTCTCCTGGCGCACCACGCACATGCGGCAGGCGGCCTGCAAACTGAGCCCCGGATAGTAGCAGAAAGCCGGAATCTCGATGCCCGCCTTGCGGCAAACATCGATCAGCAGCGCCCCCGCGGGAGCCGTCAGCTTCTTGCCGTTCACTGTGATGGTTACGATTGACATTTGTGTCCTTATGCGGAAATGGCAAGGCGCATTTCAACGGGCAATGGAATGGCCATCCATTCTACGTAATAACTGGAGGCTTCTTCACCCGGCTCGCGCGAAAAATCGAAGACAGAGGTTACAGGTTCAGGAATTGGATCGTGATCGCTCGCCATCCATTCCAGATGGGCTTCAACCGCCTCCAAATAACGCCGCTTGGTTTCCTCCAGGGTCGGTCCCACGGCAAAGCAGCCGGGGATGTCCGGTGCAGACGCTCCGAAGCTCGTTTCTCCGACTTCAAAGACGACCAAATAATTCTTTGTCATTTCATTCCTGCCTGTCTGCGCATCGCCTTCAGAGTCTTAAGCGGAATGTCGTCGCTCGCATGACCCGCTACCGTTACTTTACCCGGTTTCGTGGGATGTTCCCACTGCTGATGGCTGCCTTCCTGGCTCTTCAGCCGCCATCCTTCGTCGCGTAAATCCCGAGTGAATTCCCGGTATTTCATTGCTCGTTCGCCAACTCGTTCCTTACTTGACCTGAGGTTGGAACCTCAATCTCCAACCACTCAACAACGTAATGATCTACTTTGCCTTCATCGATGTCGTCCAATTCCTTGAAATCAACACTATTCGTGACCGGCGTTGGCATCGCGTCTCCGCCCTCCGCCATCCCTTGAAGATGAAACTCGAGCGCTTCCCGCATCATCTCGCGCATCTTCTTCAACGTCTTCCCGGTAGAAATACAGCCCGGAATATCGGGGGCAAAACCGCCGTAGTTCCGCTTTCCGTGTTCGTAAACCACCAGAAACCGCTGTTTCGTCACAAATCACGCAAGTAAGGTCCTGTGACCCTACACCACAGCCAAATCCACATGCTTCGCATGTGGGCACGGGTTGCCGTTCAAATGCTCCTCGAACTCCTTGCGGAATTTCTTCACAAAGCCAAGAATGGGCATGGCCGCGGCGTCGCCCAAGGGACAGAACGTCCTGCCCATCATGTTTTCCGCCAGATACTTGATGTTGTCGATGTCCTTGGCCGTGCCGAAGCCCGCATGAAAGCGGGTCAACGATTTCTTCAGCCAATCCGTTCCCTCGCGGCAGGGAATGCACCAGCCGCAGCTTTCGTGCTGATAGAAGCTGATGGTGCGCAATGCGAACTCCACCATGCAGGTCTGGTCGTCGATGACCACCACGCCCGCCGAGCCCAGCATCGAGCCAGCCTTGCCCACCTGATCGAAGTCCATGCCGATGTCGATCTCTTCAGGCAACAGCACAGGAGTTGAAGACCCGCCGGGAATCACGGCCTTCAAGCCGCGGCCCTTCCAAACACCGCCGGCCACTTCGTAAACGATCTTCTTCAGGTTGTAGCCCATGGGCAGTTCGTAAACGCCGGGCCGCTCCACGTGGCCACTCACGCCGAACAAGCGTGTGCCGCCGTTGCGCTCCGAGCCCACCGCCGCATAAGCCGCCGCGCCCATCTCGATCACATGCGGCACGGTGGCGATGGTCTCGGCGTTATTGATGACAGTAGGCCCGCCATACAGGCCGACGACGGCAGGGAAGGGAGGCTTGATGCGCGGCACTCCGCGCTTACCCTCGACCGATTCCATCAGCGCCGACTCTTCGCCCACTTCGTAAGCGCCCGCGCCGGTCTGGGTGATGATCTCAAAGTCGAACTCGGAGCCGAAGATTCCCTTACCCAGAAAGCCCTTGGCATAGGCGTCGGCGACCGCCTTCTCCATGATTTCGAGAAGATAGCGATACTCGCCGCGCAGATAGATGAAGCCCATCTTGGCGCCAATGGCCAGCCCGGCAATGATCGTACCCTCAATGATCGAATGCGGATCGTGCAAAAAGATCAAGTGATCCTTGCAGGTTCCCGGCTCGCTCTCGTCGCCGTTGACCAACACGTACTTGGGCTTGACCGACTGCTTGGGCACAAAGGACCACTTCAACCCAGTGGGAAAGCCCGCGCCGCCGCGCCCGCGCAGGTTACTGGCTTTCATCTCGTTGATGATCCACTCCGAACCCTGCTCGATGCACTTGCGTGCAGAAGAGTAACCGCCCAATTCGACGTAACGGTCGATCTGCGCCGCGCCCATGCCGAAGCGGCGAGTGACGATCTTGACTTCATCGGGATGCGAAACCAGCCTAGGCATGGAGGTCCTCCGCTTCAGGCTTGGCTTCTGCCTTGCCTTTGTAGCCGGCCACTATGCCCGCCACCAGCTCGGGCTTCAGCTCATCGTGAAAGTCGTAGTTGACCTGAATCGCCGGCGCCCATGAGCAGGCTCCGATGCACTCGACCTCTTCGAGCGAAAACACTCCGTCGGCGGTGACTCCCTTGTGTCCGATGCCCAACTCCTCGCGGAAGCTCTCGAATATCTCGTAGCCGCCTCTCAACATGCAACTGATGTTGGTGCAGACCTGCACATTGAACTTGCCGGCCGGCTTGAAGCGCAGCATCGAGTAGTAACTGGCCACGTTCCTGACATCGAGTTCGGTGATGCCGATGCGTGCGGCCACTTCGCCAATCACTGCATCGGACAAGTAGCCGACCTCGTCCTGCGCATAGAGCAGCATGGGGACCAGCGCCGAGCGCTTGACCGGATACTTGGCCGTCAGCGCATCGAAGCGGGCCGACAACTGCGGCGAAAAGACGCTCATCGTTTCCAGACTCATTATCGGTCGATCTCCCCCAGCACGATGTCGATGGAACCCACCACGGCCACCACGTCGGCCAACATACGACCCTTGCACATGGCCTCCAGCGCCTGCAGTGTGGCAAAGGAGGGGTAGCGCATGTGCACGCGATAGGGCTTGGCAGAGCCGTCCGAGACCACATAGTAGCCGGTCTGCCCGTGGCCTGCTTCAATTCCCTGGTAAACCTCGCCGGCGGGTACCGCAAAGCCCTCGGTGACAATCTTAAAGTGATGGATTAAGGATTCCATCTGCGTCTTCATCTTTTCGCGGTCGGGCAAGACGATTTTGGGCGCATCGGCCTTGACGGGGCCCTCGGGCATGCCGTCCAGCGCCTGCTGAATGATCTTGATGCTCTCGCGCATCTCGATGAGCCTCACCTCGTACCGCGCCCAGCAATCGCCATCGGTCGAAACCGGCACGTGAAACTGGAACTTCTCGTAGCTGGAGTAGGGCATATCGCGGCGCAGATCGAAATCCACGCCCGAGGCGCGCATCACTGGCCCGGTCACTCCCAGAGCGATGGCGTCTGCGGCAGACAAGGTACCCACGCCCTTCAAGCGGCCTTTGAAGATGGGGTTGCCGGTGAGCAGGTTGGAGTACTCGTCGATCTTCTCCGGCAGCATCTTGATGAAGCCCTGCACGCGGTCGAGGAAGTCCAGCGGCGGCTCCAGCGCCAACCCGCCGATGCGCACGTAGCTGGTCATCATGCGCTGCCCGGCCACCGCCTCGAAGATGCGCAGAATCTCTTCGCGCTCGCGGAAGGTGTAGAGGAAGACGGTAAGCGCGCCGATGTCCATGGCGTGCGTGCCCAGCCAGATGAGGTGCGAATTGAGGCGGCTCAACTCGGCCAGCACCACGCGCAGCCATTGCGCTTTGGCGGGAATCTCCAGCTCCAGCAGCTTCTCCACGGCCAGGCAATAGCAGAGGTTGTTGGAAATCGGGTCGAGGTAATTGACGCGGTCGGTCAGCGGCACGACCTGCTGGTAGAACTTGGCCTCGCAGGTCTTCTCGATGCCGGTGTGCAGATAGCCGATCTCGGGATAGATGCGGACGACGATTTCGCCGTCGATCTCCAGCACCAGGCGCAAGACGCCGTGCGTGGCCGGATGCTGCGGCCCCATATTGAGGACCATGTGCTGGTCGTGCGCGCCCTCGGCTTTGGGGGCTTCCAGGATGGGTGTGCCAATCGTCGCGGTCATCTATCTGTACCCCTCTACCGGATAGTCCTTGCGCAGCGGATGCCCCACCCACTCGTCCGGCATCAGGATGCGGCGCAGGTTGGGGTGGTTCTCGAAGCGAATACCGAAAAGGTCAAAGACCTCGCGTTCATAGTAGTTGGCCGAGGGCCAGACAGAGGTGATGGAGAGAGCGGAGGGGTTGTCACCTTCCAGAAAGACGCGCAGACGGATGTACTCCTTGAAGGTGTGCGAGAGCAGGTGATAGCTCAATTGGAAGCGCGGCGTCGAGGGGAACCAGTCCACCGCCGTCATATCCTCGAAGAAGTTGTAGCCGGCCGCCTGCATTGCCGCCGCCGCGCCGCAGATCTCGCTGGCGGCAACGGTCAGGGTCAGTTCGTTGCGCTCCCACCGGGCGTCGGTCAGCGCCTCCGGCATCCAGGCCAGGATGGCCTTCACCGCCGGGTGCTCGGGAAACTGCTCCAGCACCGCCGTCTTGCTCAAAAGGTTCCGTAAATCGCCCATGCTAGAGATCCGCCTTGTCCTGGCTCCAGTTCAGGATGCCCTTGCGCACGATGTAATAGAGGCCCACGGCCACAAAGCCCAGATAGACCAGCATCTCCCAGAAGCCGAAGAGCCGGGAGCCGGTGATCGCCGGCAATCTGCGGTAGATGACCGCCCAGGGCATCATGAAGACCGCTTCCACGTCGAAGAGGATGAACAGCACCGCCACCAGATAGAAGCGCACGCTGAAGCGCTGGCGGGCGTCGCCGACGGACTCGATGCCGCACTCGTAGGCGGCCAGCTTGACGCGCGTGTTGCGATGCCTGCCCACGAACCAGGAGGCCACCACCATGCCCACTCCAAGTCCAAAGGCGGCAAGGATTTGCAGCAACAGCGGAAGGTATTGCCAGGAATAGGGAATCATGGTCGTCCAGTCCGGAAAACGGCTTCGATTTGCGCTCGCCGAAGGGATGCGGCAGTGCTCCGCCTCCCCCCGATGCCACAGGGCGCTGGATTGAGCTTAGGTTTTCAGCCGCCTCACGTCAAGACAGGAAAGATTACCCTCGCATTCCCCTGCACCGGGAAAAGGAAAAATGGGGCAAAGAATCTTTTTGGATTTCAACAACTCTACCCAATTTCCTCACCGCAATGTGAGATTCTGATTAACAAGGAATCCAGGTCACAGATTTTGCCGCCATTTTCACGTTCGAGCTCGGCTTTGTCGGCGCCGTCTCCAGGTCTGTCTGGAGGGCAGGAGAGCTCTCTCCCGCAGGCGCCGCCCAGCTTGAGTGAGGACTCTGGGGTGCAGGAGAGGATCGCAGCTCCCGTGCGGTCGGCGCGTACCCCATCCCCGGCGGCGATGTTCCCCGAGGCCGCAGGCCAAATCCGCCGCCGCCGCATCTCCCCACAGGCAGGTCGCGCTCTGGAGGTTCTCGGCCACGCCATCGATTACCTCGCCGACCAGCATATCTTCCGCTACAGCCCGTTTCCCCCACCGCCCGACGATGTCGAGGCCTGGGAGTTGCTCAAGGCGCTCAACCGAGAAATCTATTTAGCCTGCCCGGTTGTGCCCACCTTGCGCGAGCGTTTTTTGTCCTGGGTACGTGGACGCTAAACGCTGTCCCGCCCGTGCACCGCATTCCAGGCATACGACTCCAGAATCTTCCCTCTGAGCAATCCGGCGTCTACCGGCTCACCGCCAGCAAAACCATCAGCACCAGTCCCATCAGCCCCATGGTGTGCCAGTACCAGGCGATGGCGTCCACGGCGATCTGGCGTAGTTCCATCCGCGGCAACGACCCCAGTGCGCAAAGACAAACGACCAGCCCGGCCAGACCCAGGCCGAGATGAGCGCCATGGATTCCCGCGGCCAGGGAAAAGAGTTCGCCGCTGCGCACTCGCCATGGATCGATCGCTGGAGAGATCTGACCCCCTCCATGCGCGATCCAGCGGCAAAGCACAAACTGCCCGGCGAGAAAAAGGACGCCCAGGCCAAGCGTCGTTCCCAGCCAGGGCAGGGCATTGCGCAAAGCGGGCTTGCCCATTCCCAGCCATTCCTCCATCGCGTCGATCTCGCGGAAGATGCGGCGGCGGGCCAATTCCACCGTGCCGCAACTCAGCATCAGCACAACAGCATTGAAAAAGAGCAGGAAAAGCAAAGCCCCCATATGCCGGGCAGAGCCGGCCGACGCGGCGAGCGGGTTCGGCTGAACCACCCCCTGGCGACCCAAAAAGGCGGCCATGACCACCACTGTGGCCAGCATATCGATCATGAAGAGGAAGGCCAAAACCACGCGCACGCGGTCCAGCAAAGGATGGGGACTGACGCTGTCCTTCCAGTCGTCGTCGCCTCCGCCTCCGCCGCCGGTCGGTCGCCGGTCTACGGGCGGTTTGCCGCCAGCTCCCAGTTCCTTGTCTTCCGAGGGGGGTGTCGCGCGGACCAAGTGGGTGACCATGGGAGCCTCCGTGCCGATGAGCATACTCCCGATTGGACGCGGATTGAAGGCAATTTGGAAGAAAGGGTGCTCCGTACGGATGCCGCGATTTCATTCAGGGAATGGCGCTCGGCGGCTTCCGCGCAAGTCGTCTATTTCTCGCGCGCGGACTGCACCATCGCGACAAACAGCCGATGCACACGGCGGTCCGCGGAGAGTTCGGGATGGAAGGTCGCGGCCAGCAGGGAACCCTGGCGCAACAGCGTCGCAAAGCCGTCGCGGCGGGCCAGAACCTCTACACCGGGCCCAGTCGAGGCAATACGCGGGGCGCGGATGAAGACCATCTCCAGCGGCCCCCCGTCGAGCTCCGTCTGCGCCGTCACAATCTTCGAGTCGATCTGGCGGCCGTAGGCGTTGCGCTCCACGACGGCATCGAGCAGACCCAGAGAGCGCTGCGGCGGGTGGAGAACCTCGCGGGCCAGCAGAATCGCCCCCGCGCAGGTGCCGAAGACAGGCTTCTTGCCGCAAAACTCGGCCAGCGCCTCAAAAAAATGATGCTTTTCAAGAAACTTAAGCATGGTGGTGGATTCGCCGCCGGGCAGAATCACCCCGTCCAAGCCAGTGAATTGCTCCGGCTTGCGCACCTCGACCGAGTTCGCGCCAGCCTCGGTCAGCGCCTGCGCGTGATTGGCATAATTGCCCTGAATGGCGAGTACGCCGATGCGAGGAACCACTGCTTCGATCAAACCTCTCCCCCCGGTTTGTACAAGAAGGGATTGAAGACTTCCACACCCAGATCCTCAAAATCCCTCACATTGCGAGTGACGACCATCATGCAATGAACGCGTGCTGTCGCTGCAATCATCGCGTCTCCGCTCAAATCCAACGATCTGCCGTGCATCAAGCGAGCCCATTCGCGAAAGATTCCTCCGTCTGCAGGAAGAATCGGGTAATAGCTCATAACCTCATCCAGCCATATCTCTAACTCTCGGGCCTTGGCGCCATCTTGATTACGCGTGATCTCGATGCCGGCCTGGATCTCGGCGACAACAATAGCAGGGATAGCGATCTGGTGAAGAGGTACGGATAGCCTCCATGCAAGTACGGCTCCATGCGGGCGAGTTCTGCGGAATTCGGATACCACATTGTTGTCGAGAAGGAACCTCATGGCTATTCCGCGTCATCGAAGGTAAATGGGCGCAATTTAAGCGTCCTTTGTGGAGGTATGTAGAGATCGCGCGGTCCATTGGGGTTCAGGAGCGGGTCTGGAATCGATTGTCCAGCCCGATCCTTCAGCCGTTTCCACTCATCGATGGGAACCAGAACAGCCGTCTCCACCCCCCGCCGGGTGAGCACTTGCGGACCGTCCTTGAGGGTGGCGTCGAGGAACTCGCTAAAGCGCGCTTTTGCATCGTAAACCTGCCAGGCCATAGGAGCCTCCTCTCATATAGTCATATCACTAGTCATCTGACCTGTCCACCACCACTTGCGGTGAGGCAGACTCTCTCGGCCGCCTGCTTACCGCCCAAGAAACGGCCTGCAACCGCCACCGGTTCCGAATGAGCAGGAGAAAGTGGGTAGATTATTCCCTTGCATGCATATCCGCATCCGATCCCGCTTGCTCAACTCGACATGCACACGGTGGTATGCGGATGGAACTGCAGGCGTTCATTCCACGTGTGCAGCACGGTGAAAAAGCCGATCTCGACGCCGAAATGCAGCGGGTGGAGTGCAACCTCCAGCAGCGTCTGAGCACTGGAGTGAAATAACAGATTGAAGATGACCTTTCTGTTCTGTTCCAGCCCAGCGCGATCGGCGGCTGAAAACAGCGGCGATGCGTTTGCGGCGCGCATCTCACAGTCGATGGCATCGGGCCGGGAATGAGGCACAGCCATCGATGGCATAACCTCCGCCTGAAGCCCGCAGTAAAGGCGAATTTTAGGCTTTCAAACCAGTGAGGTTGCCGAATCCGGACTGGTACTGGTATTGTTTCCGGGTAAATCGCTTTATCGTAGGTTCCGTCGAAACTTGTGCGTGACTGGCAGGCAAGCCTGGGTATTTGTGTGAGCAAGCCGCGTCTCGATCACACGGTTGGCAGCAGCGTACTTCTTTCAACCCCACAGTGGAGGTTCGCATGAGAATCCGCATGAATCGCATCGTCCAGTTCATCGTCGCGTGTACCGGAGTGTTTCTGGCAGGTGTCTTTCTCCAACTGGCTTCCGCCCAGGATGCCGCCAGCCGTCCCTACATGAATCCCCAACTTCCGGCCGGGCAACGCGCCACCGACCTGGTGCACCGCATGACCCTTGCGGAAAAGGCCTCGGAGATGCAGAACAACTCGGCGGCGGTTCCGCGGCTGAATATTCCTGCCTACCAGTGGTGGAGCGAAGCGCTGCACGGGGTCATCAACGAAGGTGTTACCGAGTATCCCGAACCCATCGGCCTGGCCGCCACCTTCGATGCGCCGGGCATTCACACCATGGCGGGGCAGATCGGCGTCGAGGGACGCATCAAGCACGTGCAGAATGCGCGCGAGGGCCACACGGGAATCATGGGAGGCCTGGATTTCTGGTCTCCCAATCTGAACATCTTCCGCGATCCACGCTGGGGCCGCGGCCAGGAGACCTACGGCGAAGACCCCTTCCTCACCGGCCGCATGGGCGTTGCCTACGTGACCGGCCTGCAGGGCGAGGACCCCAAATACTATCTGGGCATTGCCACCCCCAAGCACTACGCCATGCACAGCGGCCCCGAGCCAACACGCCACTTTGCCGATGTGGACGTTAGCCTGCACGACGAGCTGGACACCTACACGCCGGCCTTCCGCGCCGCCGTGGTCGAGGGCAAGGCCGGCTCGGTGATGTGCGCGTACAACGCCATCAACGGACAGCCGGCCTGCGCCAGCGAGTTCCTGCTCCAGGGTCTGTTGCGCGATAAATGGGGCTTTCAGGGCTATGTGGTCTCGGACTGCGACGCGATCAAGGATGTTGCCGCCAACCACCGCTATCGGACTACCCAGGCGCAGGGCGTGGCCATTTCCGTGTTGCGCGGTATGGACAACGAGTGTGTCAATTTCAACGAACGTTTTGGCGAGCCGGCCGATAAAGCGTATATCGATGCCGTACAGCAGGGATATCTACCTGAGAGCGTGCTCGACACAGCTCTCATTCGGCTGTTCACGGCGCGCATCAAGCTGGGCATGTTCGATCCGCCGGAGATGGTTCCCTACACGAAGATCGACGAGAAGGAACTGGACAGCGCGGCCCACCGCGCCGAGGCCCGCAGATTGGCCAACGAGTCCATGGTTCTGCTCAAGAATGACGGCCTTCTCCCGCTGAAGGCCGGAGTCAGCAAGATTGCGGTCGTGGGGCCACTTGCCGACCAGACCCGCCCGCTGATCGGAAACTATGCCGGACAGCCGACGCACATTGTGTCTGTGCTGGAGGGTCTGAAAGCCGAGTTTCCCGGCGCAGCAATTACGTTTGTTCCCGGCACGCAGTTTCTGCGGACCGAGGGGGTCGCGGTGCCTGACGCGCTGCTGACCACGCCGGACGGCAAGCCGGGACTGAAGGCCGAGTACAACGAAGGGATGGTGCGCGGACGCCCCACCCCAGGAACGAGCGCCACGCCGTTGGTGAGCCGCACGGAACCAAATCTGAGGCTGGACGAGAAGAGCGTGCCGCCCGAAGTGGCGTCGAGCAAGAGTTTTGGCGTGCGCTGGTCGGGATCGCTTACACCGGCCGAATCGGGTGACTATCTGCTGGGGATTCGCTGCGCGGGTTTCGGCCGGTTGACGGCGGATGGCAAGCAGATTGCGATGGCCTCTGGCGGAGGTTCAGAGCCCGCATCCGGCGTCGGCCGCATTCATCTTGAGAAGGATCGGAAGGTGACGCTTGAAATCTCTTACGGCAGCAACAACGGCAAGCACCAGGCAGAGTTGATTTGGGCAAAGGTCGAGAACGAGGTGTCACCCCAGGCGATTGAAGCGGCGAAAGACGCCGACGTGGTGATTGCGGTGGTCGGAATCACGAGCCGGCTCGAGGGGGAAGAAATGCCGGTCACAGAACCCGGCTTCCTAGGCGGAGACCGCACCAGCATCGATCTTCCCCAGCCGGAGGAGAACCTGGTAGAGGCCATGGCCGCCACCGGCAAGCCGCTCGCGGTGGTGCTGATGAACGGCAGCGCGCTGGCCGTCAACTGGATCGACGATCACGCCAACGCCATTCTCGAAGCCTGGTATCCGGGCGAAGAGGGCGGCGCCGCCGTGGCCGAAACCCTGAGCGGAAAGAACAACCCGGCGGGCCGGCTGCCGGTCACCTTCTACAAGGGAGTCGACCAGTTGCCGAACTTCGAAGACTACGGCATGGCCAACCGCACCTACCGTTACTTCACCGGCAAACCGCTCTTTCCGTTCGGCTACGGATTGAGCTATACCAAGTTCGACTACAGTGGACTAATGCTGCCCGCGCAGCCCATTGCCGCCGGGCAAGATGTCGGAGCCGAGGTCACCGTCACCAACAAGGGCGCGGTTGCCGGCGACGAGGTGGTCCAGCTCTATCTCAAATTCCCCGCCGTCAAGGGCGCGCCGGCGATTGCCCTGCGCGGCTTTGAACGAATTCATCTGCAGCCCGGAGCCAGTCAAACGGTGCATTTCAATCTGAAGCCGCGCGACTTGGGCATAGTGACCGAAGAGGGCAATCCCATCGTCGCAGCGGGAGATTATACCGTCAGCATCGGCGGCGGCCAGCCCGATACCGGCGCGCCGGTGGCGAGTGGCCATTTCCACATCGAGGGCCAGCTTGCACTAACCGAGTGAGGTGTTGCCGGGTTCGGATAATGTGGCGCCAATAGCCAACATCCGGGCAGCGATCTTCGCCGTTCTCTGCCCTCATGCCAGTCAAGAAAAACAGGATCGCACGCGGGTCGCAACGAGGTCCCGTCAAGTTCGGTCCATGAGGTTCAGACCATCATGCTCTCTGATTCATTCGCAACATCGAATCGCTTCGCTGCCTTCGTTCTCTTTCTGCTCATCTCGCTGCCGGCTTGCCGCGCCCAGGTTCAAATGCAGGTGAACGACAAGAACTACCTCGACACGCAAGGTTTCAGCGTGTTTCTCTACGACACCACGTACCATCCCGTCTTCGTAGACCAGAAGCACACGGCGATGGAGATGATTCTCCACGGTCAGCGTATCGCCACCAACGGCGACGTGCGGCTGATGCCAACGCCCGAGCAGTGGGACCTGGTAGCAACACTCAAAGGGCGTCACGCCGATAAGGAGAACAACCGGCTCACCGCCGACCTTGCCTTCCCCAGCTTCGATTTGAACTACACCGTTGAAGTCACGGCAGAGCCTGGCGGCGTAAAGGTGAGCATCAATCTCGACAAGCCGCTACCGGAAAAACTGGCCGGGCGAGCGGGTTTCAACCTGGAGTTCCTGCCCTCGATCTACATGGGCAAGACATACCTTGTGGACGGAAACCGAGCCGGCATCTTCCCGCGCACGCCGAACGATGCGATGGTCAAGGTCTTGCCGCTGGCTGACGAACCGAAAAAGGCGTACTACCTGGAGGACTGGGATAAGGCCAAGGGATACACGGAGCCACTTCCCTTCGCCCAAGGCAAGAGCATCACTCTTGGGGTAGACGACGCACAGGCCAGAATCAACGTAAAGTCTGATACGGCCGACCTTATGCTATTCGATGGTCGCAACCGCGCACAGAACGGCTGGTTCGTTTTACGTTCGCTGATCCCTTCGGGCAAGACCACAGGGGCCATCGTATGGCACATCCGGCCGGACGTGATTCCGAACTGGACACGGCCGCCCATGATCGCGCACAGCCAGGTGGGTTATGCACCGGGCTTCTCCAAGGTTGCTGTGATCGAACTCGATCCGAAGTACCAGGGTCCGAAAACGGCCAAAGTGCTGCGCCTGATGGAAGACGGATCGTACAAGCAGGTGTTCGAGGGCCCTATCACTTCTTCAACGCCATGGCTGCGGTATGTTTAT
This sequence comes from uncultured Occallatibacter sp., assembly GCA_964493705.1. Classification (GTDB taxonomy): domain Bacteria; phylum Acidobacteriota; class Terriglobia; order Terriglobales; family Acidobacteriaceae; genus Telmatobacter. The sequence continues at coordinate 80,056 of CAZBPD010000002.1, read as the reverse complement.
TCCAAATTCGACTTTACCCCGGTGAAGGACCCCGGACTTTATGTTATCGAGTACGCAGATCAGCGTACGGCGCCGTTCCCCATCTCCCAGGACGTTTACGCTAACATCTGGCAAGACAGCCTGGATCATCACCTTGCCGAGCAGATGGATCACGTCTCCGTGCGCGAAGGCTATCGCGTCTGGCACGGTGCGTCGCACCTGGACGATGGCCGCATGGCGCCCGTGGTCGGAGAGCAATTCGACGGATGGAATCAGGCTACGGCTACCGATGGAAAGTACAAAGGCGGCGATCACATTCCGGGGATGAACGTGGGCGGCTGGTACGATGCCGGCGACTTCGACCTCGAAGAGCCTGCGCAACTCAATGTGATCCAGAGTCTGGCGCTGGCGTATCGCGAGTTCAATCTCACCTACGATGAACTCACGGTTGATGAAGTCGCCCGTCAGGTGGAGATGCACCGTCCCGATGGTGTGCCGGATACCGTCGAGCAAGTCAAGCACGGGGCGCTGCTGATCCTGGCGCAATTTCACAACATCGGTCATGCGATCCGCGGCACGCACGAACCAGACCTGCGGCAATATACGCACCTGGGCGATGGAGCGTCGAAAACCGACGGTCGCATCTACGATCCAGCTCTCGGTCCGAACGAAGTGAAGGGCGACTACTCCGGTAGGCCGGACGATCGCTGGATCTTCACGTCGAACAACTCCTTTTTTCAGTGGAACGCCATCGCGGCGCTGGCTGCGGCAGCCGACACGCTGAAAGGCTGGGACGACGCATTAGCGAAAGACTGTCTTGAGACCGCCATCAAGGCATGGAACGACGAGAAGGCTCATCCGACGCCGAATCCAGCGCGCGCCCGCGCGAATACGGGCGATTCCACCGCAGGGGGCGTGCTGGCTGCCTCTCAGGGTGTGGTATCCGACCCACAAGGTGGTCGTAACAGAAGTGGCAGTGCGGGAGCTCCGGCAAGTCCTGCCGCAACGAACGCACCTGCCCCTCCGCCGGCTGGCTTCGACCCTAGAGCCTTCGAAGCCACACAGGACTGGGCTGCGGCTCTGGAACTGACCATCGCCACGCATGGCGCCGAGCCCTACAAATCCCGTCTCCGGGAGTTGTTCCCTCAGGTCATCGCGCAGCAGCAGATGGGTTTTCGTGGCTGGACGGCGGTTCGGGCATTGCCCTATCTGGACCCGCGCGAGAAGGATCAAATGCGCGAAGCGGTGAAGACTTACATGGTGGGCCTGGACAAGCAGTTAGATGCCACACCCTTCGGCGTGCCTCCGAGCCTGGGTCCCTGGGGCGGATCGGGCGCCGTGGTTGAAATGGCCATACGGATGTACTTTCTGCACAGAACATTTCCGGAACTTGTGGGCCCGGAATACACACTCCGCGCCGTCAACTACATTCTCGGCACCCACCCTGTATCCAGCACTTCGTATGTTGCGGGTGTCGGGACGGTCTCCAAGACCAAGACCTACAGCAACAACCGCGGCGACAGTTCCTACATTCCGGGCGCGGTCATTCCGGGATACATCATCATCAAGCCGGATTTCCCGGAGTGTATCGACGACTTTGGATTCCTTTGGTTCGAGGATGAGGCCGTCGTAGCTGGGTCGGCAAACTGGGTCGTGGCGGGCAACGCCGCGGACGCGATTGTGAAGGAGTCGAAGTAGGTTCAGTCCAGAAAGTGCCCCTCGTCCTCCAAGGATGCGGCAGCGTCCCTCGCCCTAGCGGCTTGGTTCAAACGCCGCAGGGGCCGGGATGCACGCCAAAGATAAACATCTGCTGTTCTGCGCGTTCATGGGTTTCTATCAAGGGAGAGATTTCAGTATTTCTTGCACATCCAGGGCGCTTTTGGAGTTCGGAAAGAGCGCGAGCAGCTTCTCATAGGTGCTCTTTGCTTCAGCGTTCTTGCCCATGTTGAGGTAGGCATCGCCGAGATTCCGATAGGCGACAGCCCGCTTCGGATCGAGCGCAATCGTCTGCAGAAACCACTTCACGGCCTCTTCGTACTGGCCCATCCGATAGTACGCAAAGCCTGCATTGTTGGCGAAGAGTGCGTTGTTTGGCAGCAATTTCGACGCCCCGCTGAACTTGGCGGCAGCATCCGCATATCGCTTTTCCTTGTAAAGGTGCATCCCCTCATCATTGGCGGCAGCGGCTGTTTCGGCGGGCATTGAAGCTGGGGTCGCGGACGCAGCATCGCTACCGGCCTTTGCCGAGCCACTCCCTGCGGAACCAGACGCGGACGCCGCGCTGCTCGTATGGGTGTTTTGCTTCAACAGCGCTTGCGCAGTCTCCAGTTGTTTGCGAAGCTCTTGGTTCTTTTTTTCCTCCTCTTGCATTTGGCTGCGGAGCTTCTCAATCTCGGTGTTTACTTTGATTGCCTCATCGTTCAGTTGCGTCGAATCTCCATTCAGGAATTCCGTTTCATGCTTCAGATTGAAGATGAAATCGCCGCCTTCTGCGCCCGGCATGTTTCCGAAGACAGGCGTTTGGTGCGACAGTGCGGATACCGCGGGTGCAACGTAGGTCGCCAGTTCGGAGGCTGTAATGACCCCATCGCCGTTCAAATCCGCGCGTCCATCCAGTCCCTGTAGTAGCGTCCAGGTGAAGATGGAGTGCCCGTTGGGGCCGTTATCGGCAACTTGCTGATCGGCTTCGCCAGCGGTGAAGATCTGGCGGGCCTCGCGCCGGGAGACTTCGTTCAGGTAGTTCTGCGAACGCAAGTCGGCTCCGCCGCGCGTCAGCGCCAGCCCGCTATAACAGGAATCCATGACAAAAAGCACGTGCTTGGCGGGGATGGACTCGGAGATGTCCTGAAAACTGGTCATGGCGATGGCGGTTCCTTCGAAGTTCGTCAGGTCCGCATCCACCGGGATGACATAGCCAAGTTCGCGGCCGGAGGCCAACTTGCGCGTAGCTCCATGGCCTGCAAAGAAGATGAAGACGCGATCCTCATGCTGGACCATCGTGGGATCGCCCAGTTTGTCGCCCAGCAGAGAAAGAATGTGCTGCCTTGTAGCCTGACCATTGAGCAGCATAAACACGTGGTCGGGCTTGAATCCATATTTCTGGATCAGTAGATCCTTAACGCCCAGCGCATCGTTGGCGGCGTACTCGAGCTTCTGCCAGTTGACGTAGTCGTCGATGCCGACAATGGCCGCCCAGCTCTCACGATACGGCTGGGCAACAGCCGGGACTGGAGCCGCTGCAGATTCTTCGCCCCGCGTACCGGTGGGGCCGAAGTCCGTGCCGCTCCATGAAACGAACTTGTATCCATCGGCCTGCAGAGTCTCAATCACAATGGGGAGCGCATCCAGGCCAACTTTGTGAATGTCATGAAAGAGTATGATGCCGCGTTGCTGCTTCTCAATCTCGGTAATCACCCGTTGCGCGACCGAATTAGGCACCGGATCGGCCCAGTCCTCTGAGTCAACATTCCATGTCACGGTCCTCATCTTGTCGGTCTGGATCTCGTTCAATATATCCGCATTTGCCGCGCCGTAGGGCGGGCGAAAAAGAACCGGGGGCGTCTTCAGAACTTCCGTCAGAATCGCGCTGGTCGAATCGATCTCCCTGGAGAGATCGGCCTGGTCGAGTTTGGGAAGTACGGGATGGGTATACGTATGATTGCCAATGAACGAGCCCGACTCCAGAATGCGGTTGCTGACGGCCGCGCCCGGACCCAAAGTCACTTCGTTCTTGTCGTTGGCCGTTCCCACGTTTCTGCCAACCTCAAAGAAAACGGCATGAATGCCATATTTTTTAAGGATGGCGAGCACCTGATCGGTGTAGCGGGGATGCGGACCGTCGTCAAAGGTCAAGGCAATTGTCTTTAAGGGAAGTTCGGTCCCGGTGATTACCAGCTTGCTTTTGGCAGCCGCGCCTCCGCGCGTTTCGGCAGGAGGCAGCTTCGAGTCAAGCTCCCTGAGGATCGCCTCGCGGTTGTATCGCGACTTGAGAAACTCAACGTAACGATCCCAGGCTTCGCGGTGCAGGGCCATGCCGCGCGGCTGCATACCGGAAAAGATCTGGGCGATCTCTTTCTGGTAGCGGCGCTGAATCTCCTCCAGCGCGGCAACATCTTCGGCGATGCGCTTGCGCACAGTTGGGTTCGGCGCTTCCGCCGGGGGAACACTTATAAGCCCGTCCAGAACATCGCGGAAGGCCAGCTTGTCTGCATCGCGGAGAATCGTTTCGCTTTCCAGTCGAGCAAGAAACGCTGCCACCAGGGGAGAGTCCTGCTTGCCAAGGTCGGCGCGGAGATCCCGCTCCAATTTGGCCAAACGCTCGCCATCGTTCTCGAATAGAATCCACGCCGCGGTGTGAGCCCGCTCCCGGTTTCCCTCGTCCAAAATGGCTGCTCCGTCCATGAGAACAATCACTTTGCGGTAGCTGGCCACAATCTCGTCCATGCTCTCCGCGACCGGGACAGTGACGCTCGTAACCGGAGCCGATGGTGAAGTCTGATGGCGAGGCACTCCGGAGAAAAACCCGCAGATCGGGAGAGAGAGCAGAACAACGGAGATCGGCAAACAATGGAATCGCATAGGTGCACCTTGAGAGGGAATGTCTATCCTGGTTCCCGTGGATGTGTTGGCAACTGGTTTGTCCCCGACCGGGGCTCAATTCTACGGCTCGCGAATCGGTACTTGCCGGTCGATAGAAAACTGAACCTTTAACGATGCGTGGGCAGCGCCGAGGCAAACAAACAGCTTCTTCGATGGCCCGCTGAATCCGTATTGCACATGGGCTACACCGTCCGGGTCGATTCTGGTGACGACAGGCGGATCAGGATTCACATCTCGGAGGCCATCGGCATGGATAAAAGAGGCCGCCGCCGCAACCACTCTCTCGTGCATAGAACCATAAAGGACGATCGGGACGGGCAAATCGGGATTCGCATTGCTTCGATCGCAGCCGGCTTCCAAACCCGCGATCACATTATCCCTGGTGACAACCTGTTCTTCGATAATGGGATTGTCGCGGTACACCCGGTAGAAAAAATCATAAGCACTCGACTTGCGGTCCGTGGGCCGGATCATGTTCAGGTGATCGGCGTGAATCTCCTGCGGCGGTGTTGTCACATCGCATCCATAAGTTGCGCTGAAGTAGCTGACTACGCGGGCATGGGCCTTGAGATAGCGGCCAAGCCCGCCATCCGGCATGGTGTCTTCGGTTTCATAAGCGCAGAACCGATGAATGCCGTTGACTGAGTCGTGCCCTCGCCAGTTGTTCTCCAATTGGGTCAGGAAGGCGTTATCTCTTGTATCGCTCAAATCGCTGAGCAGAGGGTCCTTGTCGTAGATTGAAGCAATCCGGGCGATCGCTGAGCCCTCGTGCGGGGTTCCATACGAGACGATGAATTTGACTCTGGCTGCCTCGGCGGGATGGCGCAACAACATCTCCTCGACGAGGATGCCGCCCAGGCTATGCGCGACGAAAACCACTTCCCGGTGCTCCCAGACGTGGTGCTCTTTGAGGTGAGTCCAGAGGATGTCGGCCAACTGCACGCTGGACATTTTGCCATTCGACGCAGGCGTGGGATATTCCGCAACTTCAACGTCGGAATATGCGAAATGCGGGTCCGTCCGAACCAAATCCGGCCAAAAGGCGCCATTTGCAGCCCGCCAGGACTCCCGGCTCCCGTGAAGGCCATGGACAAAGACAATGACTCTTGCCCGGGGGACCAAATGCGCATAGTCCGCTTGTGCTGCGGCCTGGGGAAACAAAGCTGAAGCGTGGAACAGGAGGAGCGAGGCGATCAGAACGGGCTTAATCTTCATATCCATCCAACGGCCTCAACGAATCTGGGACCTGGAATCCAGCATACAGCTAGCGGATACCGGAGTGGTAGTCCCAGGGACCTTTATGGCGCGAGTCCTTCGAGGGGTGGTGGGAGCTACATTCGAGTTACAAGACAGGCCGCCCGTCACTTATAGGGATACGATTCAATGATCGACCAGGCAACATCGCAGCCGGTCACCGATTACTTACCCCCGGACGTCTCACCATGCGTATGGACAGAATGCCTCGCGAACTCCAAGAATACACCCAGTTTGGTTGCGGGGTGTGGCCGTATGGATACTGCCGGGAGCCCAAACCTCCCAGGATCAGTGTGGTCTCCATCGGCGGATGCCCCCGCCGTTCCAGCCCCTTGGCGCTGAGCAGCAGGTAGACGGGCCCGGCCGCGACCTCAGCCAGAAGCGTGCCTTTAATGTCGGCCCATGCATCGCCGTTCGAAGCGACGTATCGGGGCAGTTGGGAATTCGTCGACGGCGTTCAGCGCCGCGATGCGATTTGGCAAATGCTCACTATCGTTGCTTTAGTTGCTATTGCTTATGCCCGAAATGGGATCAATAGAGAGGAATCGATGTGACAAATGTGACGGAAGGGAAATCGCCCAAATTGCTTATTTACTATCATTTGCCTTTGTTCTGAGGGGTTTATGTGTTTATATGGCGGAGAGAGTGGGATTCGAACCCACGTTAGAGTTTCCCCTAAACACGCTTTCCAAGCGTGCGCCTTCAACCACTCGGCCATCTCTCCTTGGGTGTGCCGCCTTATTGAATTTAACACAACCGGGCGGGGTGGATTGCGAGGAAAGGACAGGCATTTGGGGAGCGAGGAGGAAGATGGAGCAGGGAAGCGCGGAGGGCAAATGAAATCGTTTACTTCAACGCGCCGGCTGGTTTATAGTTCCCCTTTGCCCGGCGTGCGGCTTCTGCCTCGCGCGGGAGTGAAATTGTGGAAATGAGGTTCCTATGCACGCTCTCTCTCGTCGCGATCTGCTGTATTCAGGGTTAGCGCTCTCTGCGTCTTCTCTTGTGGCTCGCTCGGCTTGGGCGCGCGCCGCTGCCTTGGCGAATGGCTCTGTGGACGGTTCCGCTGCAGCCCCTGGCGCGGTCGCGCCGCGGGAACAGTTGCTCTTCGATTTCGATTGGAAGTTTCAGTTCGGTCACGGCTCCGATCCTGCGCGCGACTTGGGCTTTGGCAACGGACAGGGCGACTTCGCCAAGACCGGCGAGTTCGAGTTCTCCACGGTACAATTCGACGACGCCAAATGGCGCACCCTGAATCTGCCTCACGATTGGGCGGTGGAACTGCCCTTTGTTCGCGACGAGGTGCAGAACTCGCACGGCTACAAACCCATCGGACGCCGCTATCCGGAGACCAGCGTGGGCTGGTACCGGCGTACTTTCGATGTGCCCCTGAGCGACCAGGGCCGGCGCATCGCGGTCGAGTTCGACGGCGCCTTCCGCAGCGTACTGATCTTCGTCAACGGCTGCTTTGTGGGCCGCAACGACAACGGCTACGCGCCCTTCCGCTTCGATCTCAGCGACTTTCTGCACTACGGCGGCAAGAACTGCATCGTGGCCCGCGTCGACGCCAGCTTTGGCGACGGATGGTTCTATGAGGGCGCAGGCATCTATCGCCATGTATGGCTGACCAAGACCGATACGCTGCACCTGGGGCGCTGGGAGAGCTATGTGCGGGCATCGCTCAAAGACGGAACGGCTGTGCTCTCGGTGGGATCTGTTGTTACCAACAGCGGACCGAATCCCGAACAGGTTGATGTCTCCTGGGAGTTTTTCGATCCGAAGGGGAACAAGCTCTACGGCAGTGTTCTTGCCTCCCGCTCCACTCCGTTGCAGGTTGACGAGTCCAACGAATATACCGGGCGCTTTGCGTTTGAGGCCCCACAGCTTTGGTCTGTCGATACTCCGAATCTCTACACGGCCGTCATCACGGTCAAGACAAACGGCAAAGTGCGCGATGCGGAGCGGGTGAGCTTCGGTGTGCGCACAGCCGCCTTCGATGCCGACAAGGGATTCTTCCTCAACGGCAAGGCGCTGAAGATTCAGGGCACCTGCAACCATCAGGATCATGCCGGCGTGGGCGCGGCCTTGCCCGACCGCTTGCAGTATTTCCGTCTGGGGGTGCTCAAGGAGATGGGTGGAAACGCGGTGCGCACCTCGCACAATATGCCCACCCCGGAGTGGGTCGAGGCCTGCGACCGCATGGGCATGATGATGATGTGCGAGACGCGGCAGATGAGTTCCAGTCCCGAGGGCATGGCGCAACTGGAAGCCATGGTCAAGCGTTATCGCAACTCTCCGTCGATCATCCTCTGGTCGATTGGGAACGAGGAGTGGCACCTGCAGGATGCGATGGCCGAGCAGGGAGCGAAGATCGGCGCCAGCATGGTGCGCCGCTGTCATGAACTCGATCCCACCCGAGTGGTTTCGGCGGCGGTCAACGGCGACAATGAAAAGGGCGTCTCCGACGCCTTCGACATCATCGGCTTCAACTATGGCCTGAATCGCCCGGATGCGTACCACAAGGAGCATCCCCAGCGGCCGATTTATGGATCGGAGACGGCCAGCGCGGTTTCGACCCGCGGCGTCTATTCGACCGACCCGCTGCGCAATACGGTGAGCGCCTACGATGTGAACCAGCCTGGCTGGGGCGAGCAGGCCGAGGAGTGGTGGAGGTTCTACGCGCAGCGCGACTGGGAGGCGGGCGGCTTTGCCTGGACCGGCTTCGATTATCGCGGCGAGCCCACGCCCTACGGATGGCCCTCAATCAACTCCCAGTTCGGCATCGTGGATATGTGCGGGTTCCCCAAAGACACCTTCTTCTATTACAAGGCGTGGTGGGGCAAGGAGCCTGTGCTGCACCTCTTCCCGCACTGGAACTTCGCCGGCAAAGAGGGCGAGGTAATTCCCGTGTGGGTGCATTCGAATCTGGATGAGGTCGAGCTCTTTGTCAATGGCAAGAGCGCGGGCAGACAGAAGGTTCCAGCCCTCGGCCACCTGGAGTGGAAGGTCAAGTATGAGGCAGGTGCGATCGAGGCAAGGGGTTCGAAAGGCGGCAAGGTGGTCTTAACGGAAAAGCGCGAGACGGCCGGGCCGACGGTTTCCATCCGCCTGACCGCGGACCGCGCGACGATCGACGCCGACGGCGCGGACGTGGCGATTCTTACGGTTGAGGCGCTGGACAAAGAAGGCCGCGCGGTTCCGACGGCCAGCAACCGCATCGGTTTCAAGGTCTCGGGCGACGGTGCATTGATCGGCGTGGGCAACGGCGATCCCAACTGTCAGGAGAGCGATAAGGAGCCTAAACGCTCACTCTTCAATGGGCTGGCGCAGGTGATTGTGCAGGCGACCAGGAAGGCTGGCGAGATCCACATCGAGGCGGTCAAGGAGGGTTGGGACGGCCCCGAACTGACTCCCGCCAAACTGGTCATTACCACCAGAAAGGTCGAACTTCGACCCGCAGTGAGGTTGTAAGACGGCGTAATACAAGCGCCGATTCTCTTTTCCAGAGAGAATCGGCGGAATTCAAATCAGATTGTGGGCTCGTTTGCACAACTGCAACGCCAAACCCCAAGGATCGCGCAGCATGATGAGATGCGAACCATCCGGCATTTTAAATTCATCCACATAAACGGCGCCTGCGGCAATCAAACGCTTTGCATCCCCGTCGGGATCGGAACTTGCGAGGGCCACATGAAACAACAAGGGATCCATATTCCGGTAGTCGGGAACCTGATCGGCCGGGTTGTTATAGATCTCCATCACCGTCGAACCGCTATCCGCCAGGAAATGGGTCTGCGAAGGAACCGGGAAATGGCGCACCACCCGCATCCCGCAATGCTTGGTATACCAATCCGCCATACCTGTCGGATCGGCGACATTGAACGCGAAATGTTCGATCTTCATTTTTTGGGAATCTCCTAGCAGGATTTGTAGCCGTCAACATCCTTGAAGTCGACGACATACTCAGTGCCATCTACCAGTGTAACCTCTGCGCCGATGACGGAACCGGACGGCATCACATCGACCAATTCGACACGACGCAAAGGAGACAACTCTTCTTCGCTCCATGCAGCGTCGCCGGTCTTGTGCAACAAGACGGAGATCATCAGTTCCATGGCGGGGTTTTTCGCCACGCGCTGGCGATGAGCGAACAATATGGTGCTTTCCGATGCTTCTGCATTGAAGCCACTGTGCGTCCGGCTCTCCAGGTCATCCCAACCGTGATAGGCAATCATGGCCAGACTCCGGCCGGGGATAGACGCGGTGAGAGCCTTGTGTGTTCCCTGTTCGAAGCTCCGCACCTCTGCCTTGACGCCATTCATATGCGGCAACCCGAAATGGCCCAGAGTCAATTCATGTTCGAAGGCAAGCCGGCAACGGTCGATTCTGATCACCCCGCCGGGCACAGTGATTTCCGCAAGGTCGATGATGTAACCCACGCCATTATTGGGCGGCTTGCGCATGAGTAATTGCCTATAGAGGACGCCATTCCGGACCCCATTGAACAGAATGCTCTGCGAAGTCGAATACTCGGAATTCCGCGCCGCCGTGTTATCGACCGCGCGTCCCGTGAGGTAGAAATTGATATCCACACCGCGCAAGTCGCGGGGATCGAGACTGCGGAAACTGTATTCCTGCGATGTTCCGCCCCGCGGGTTGTGATCTTCCCAGGGAAAATGCGTATTGAAGACAAGTTTGGAGTAGTTGTGGTCGTCGTCGTAGACTTTGCCGGAGATAATCTCCGAACTCCCGCTGCTTCCGTGGTTGACCAAAACCAAGCCCGGCTTTTCCAGGACGGTGCGCATGGAGTTCTTTCCCAGCGCCGTCCACACACCGTCGTTTTCCTTGGCCGTCCAGAAGGGCGAATCTTCCGGCAGCGCTAATGCGATAAACGGAAGGAACATGATGAAGGGGCTGGCAGAGCAACTGTAATTCTGAATGGCGAATTCCCGATGGCCATAAAAGCCGAGGCTGGGAACATCGTTTTCGTAAAAATCCTCGCGTGTTGTGAATTGCAGGATAGATCCGGAGCACAGCCGTCTGGCCCAGCCAGGGTCGATTGGCGGTGGGGAATTGAGCATAAAAGAGGCCGGGAAGCCGCCGGAGATCCAGAGCCGGTAGCATATGCTGCGCGCCCACATGTTGATATAGCCGTCGCGTCCAAAGAACAAGGGGTAGGTCTGGAACAGCTCGTTGAAGCTCTTCTCGAGTACCGCGGCAATCTCCGGATAATATTCATAACCGAAGGCGCGGTTCCAGATGGTTCCATAAACCACAAACAGGCTGATGGTGTAGTAATTGTAGCTTTGCTCCAAGTACCATCCATTGCCCGCGTGATAGGATGCCACCCACAAAAGGTGGCTCTTCAGCAATTCATCGTCAATCGCATATCCGTTTTTCTTCAGAAACGAGAGCGCGCAGATGTTAAAGATCCGCCAGTTATTCTGGGTGGTACGATAGTGCGCCCACTTAGAAATCGTGACCGCCATTTCATCGCGCTGTTGCTGGCTCAGATGCGGCCAGAGGACATCCGGCATGAGCAGCATCGTCTTCGTCCAGCCGCCAAACTCGCAGGTGAACTGATAGGTCGCGTCGGGAAGGTCTTCGGGCATGGGCAAGCTGTTCACATGCCCCGGCGTCATCGCATTGTAGAAATGATGGGCATAGTAATCGCGCAGTTTGATGCCGCCGATGCACACCTCGGGATCGACGTGAATCAGCGGGGCCGCCAGATTGAAGGTCCTCTCCAGCGCTTCAAACTCGTTGGCGCGGTGGCGCCATTCCGGTGCGTTCGGCTCCGGATACGACTTGCCGGGCACCTGCGGGAAGACGATGGGCGTGTCAAAAGACTTCACGTGCCGGAATGCTCTTTGCAGCACATACTTGGCGCATTCGATGTAGTGTTTTCTGCTCATCCCCGTCAATGGGCTAAGATTCAGATCGGGATTCACGACTTCAAAAGCACCTTCAGTGACAGCCTCATTGACGGATGGCATCCATGGTCTCCTTGCGCGTTGTTTTTCACCAGGTTGAATCGATTCGCCGGCCACAGACGAATAGATTGTTTGCGACGCAAACTAATGGTAATTTCATCATAAACCTTAGAAGCCGGCGAAAATGAGGCCGGAGAACAAAAATCTTCCGTACAAAAGTTCCGGTACGGCGAGGAGATGGACTGCGGGAATTAGAACGGGCAGCGCTTCGTGAAGAAGACGCTGCCCGCGGTGTGGTGTTGGTTAGAAGGTGTAGCGGCCGCTGAACTCCACCGTACGCGAACCGTTCTGGTAGGAGGGACCGTAGCTGGTGATCTGGCCTAGGGTGGTTAGGTTGGATAGGGAGACGTTGGGGTTGTTGATCAGCGGGTGGTTGAGCAGGTTGACCGCTTCCAAACGCAGTTCAAACTTGGTTTCGCGGAAGACGGGCATCGACTTGACGAAGCTGGCGTTGATGTACGTCTGGCCGGGTCCGCGGAACTGGTTGCGATGGGTGTTGCCAAAGACCATGGGAAGAACGCCGGCTGTGCTGTTTCCCGTCGGTTCGGTTGGCTGCGTCGGGTTGGCGAAGCAGGAGGAATCAAACCAGGCAGTGCCATAAGCAACAGCGATTCCCTTGTAAGGGGCCGCTGGAGTGTATTGGTGTCCACCCAACTGCTTATATGGCTTCACCAGGCTGGCGTAGTTCTGGCCACCCTGTGCGTTGTTGCTGTTGCTGGCGGTCACCGAGAAGGGAGCGCCGCTGACGTGACTCAACTGCCCGTTCACCTGGAAACCACCCAGGATATAGGAAGCGATGCCGTGGTTGAGGAAAGACTGACCTTTGCCGAAGGGCAACTGGTAGATGTCCCAGAGCTGCAGGTTGTTGGTGCGGTCATAGCCCGAAGAGGCGCGGTTCAGCTTGTAGTACGCCGGGTAATTCCAGCCTGTTCCCGCGCCGCCGGAACCGGCGCCGTTGTCTTCATAGTCAAAGGCATGAGACCAGGTGTAGACCGCTCCGACAGACTCGTTCCTGCCATTGCGGGTCAATTGGCTCTGCATGCCGTTGTAGTTGGAGCTGAAGATCGGTTCGGCAATAGTGATGCCGCCGGTGTTGTAAAGGTTGGCGGCATTGCCGTTCGCCCAGGTTTCCTGGATGGTCTGGTTGGCGGAATAAGCGCACTTGCCGGTCAGGCCGGTCGACGGGTTCCAGTATCCGTTGGCCATGCAGGGGGTGGTGGCATCAGGCAGTTGCGAAGAGTTGAGCGGGCTGACACCGGCCAACTGGCGCACCTGGTGGGTGCCCACATAGGCGAGGTTGAAGACGAAACCATAACCCATATCCTGCTGCACCGCCAGGTTCCAGCTCTCGATGTAACCGCGGCGATAGTTCTTGAGCATGGTAGTGGTGGAACCGCTGACCGGCAGTGAAGCAAAACCGGAAGAGGTATTCACCGGCGTCATCACAGGAATTCCGGTGGTCAGGGTGATGGGCGTGGTGCCGTTCAGCGCGATAGAGGCCGGAGCCGCGCCTACATACTGTTCGTTCTGGCTGCTGGGGAAGGAGTCGCGCATGAAGCGCTGGCTGTCGGCGTCTTCGGTGATGCCGCCGCCGGAGCGGATGACCAGTTTGTCGCTGAGGCGGTAGACCACGCCCAGGCGAGGTTCAAACATACCCCAGCCGACGCTGACGGGATTGGTGGGGTTGCCGCCCAGCCCGCCCAGAATCACGTTGCCCGACTGCGGCAGCGTGGGATCGGCGAGAGCAATACCCTCGTGATCCTTGTAAGCCAGTGGGAAGTAGTCATAACGGACGCCGAAGTTAACGGTCATCTTCTGATTCACAGCCCACTGATCCTGAGCGTAGCCGCCATACTGCGACCAGCGCAGGGTGTTCGGATCGTACAACTGCATCAGCTTGCCTACCGCCGAGCTGGTGTCGTTGTTGGGCATGCCCAGCAGGAAGTCGGCCAGGGAGTTGTAGGCGGTGTAGCCGCTGGGCACATTGGCCGTCATGCCGCCCTTGAACTGGAAGGCGCCGCGGGGGTTGAGAAGGCCGCCGCCGCCCGAGGGCTGGAAGTGGTTGAGGTCGAAGTGATAATAGGTTGCGCCGTACTTGGTGACGTGCTTGCCCTTGGTCCAGCTCAGGTTTACATCCGCGGTAAACTGGTTGTCGCGGAAGAGGAAGGGGTTGGCGCCGTTGGAGTTGCCGATGGAGGAAAAGCCGGTGTAGGAGAACTGCGGCAGACCGTTGTAATCGGAGTTGGCGCCGATTCCGGCGTTGTTGGTGCCGGGGATACCGAGCACGGTGAGGCCGTAGGTGCCCACGGACTGATCCAGAGGATTGACGGCGCCGGTACGCTGACGAGTGTATCCAGCGTCGGCATCGATCACCAAGTTGGCTGTGAAAATGTGACTCACGCCCAGGCCGACGTTGCGAACAACACCCTGTGCAGCGCCGGGTTGGCCGCCGTCATAGGTGCCACCGCCGGCAGCGCCCAATTGTTGCGGGTCGGCCGCGGTATACGGAGCTTCGCTGTAACGGGCGAAGGTCTGCGTGTTTTCGCTGGGGATCCAGGTGATTTTGGTGTCTTCGGTGTTACGGGTGTAGGTGTAGGGTGTGGTTCCGGTGAAGTCGTTGGCCAACTGACCGGTGAGTGCCGATGTTGAGGGAGTACCGACCGCGGTGGAAAAGGGCGCCAGGCGTGCCAGCATCAACTGCGCGGCCTTCGACTGGCGGGTAAGGGGAATGGCGTTCGTGCCATATTCAGAGATAAAGGTGGGACGGCTGCCAACGGCCACAAAAGGCCCAGTTCCCATCGGCTGAGGATCGTACAGGATGGTGGTTCCGGCGCCCACGCCGGAGGCCACTTCAGAAAAGTCTCCGCCCGCCATCTTCGTGTCAGGAACGGTCTGTTGGCCGGCGTTGGATTTGGCCGTGGAGGTGCGCTCCCAGTCCTGGAAGAAGAAAAGCTTCTTCTTTCCAGCCAAGATCTTGGGAATGTAAACCGGGCCGCCAATGGTGAAGCCAAGTTGATTAAATACGTTCTTGGGCACCTCTCCATTAGGATTGAGAGCCGAGCTGAGAGCCGCCTGGGTAGAGGTGTACGCGCGGGCATTAAAGGCTGCATCCTGGTAGTACTCCCAAGTGCTGCCGTGGAACTTCTGAGTGCCGCTCTTGATGATGACGTTGGTGGAGGCGCCGCCCGCCACGCCCTGCTCGGCGTTGAAGGAGTTGGTCACGATGTTGGTGCTTTCAATCGCGTCCGATGGGGGCAGATAGGCAATCAGATAAGGCAGCCAGCCGTAAATGTTGATCGCACCGTCGATACGGGTGATATTACCCATATCTTCCATGCCGTTCATGTTCACGCTCATGGCGCGGAAGGGGTTGCCACCCGCCGAGTTTTGCTCGCTGACGGCGGTCGAGCCGGGAATGATCGTATAGAGTGACTGGAAGTTGCGGCCCTCACTAGTGAAGAGAGGTAGCTGCTTCAGTTCCGTGGGCGAGAGGTCGTTGTTGATTTCGGCGGTTTCCGTCTGCAGCATCGGCGGAGCGGAATCCACCGTGATCTCGGCAGTCACGCTGGCCAGCGCCAGGGTAACGTCCAAGCGAATCTCATGGTTGGCTTCCACCGCGATGTTCTTCTGCGTGTATCCGGAGAAGCTGGCGGCCTTCTTAATCGAGAGAGTGTAGGGGCCAGGCAGAATGTCGCGAATGGCATACTCGCCGGTGGAATTGGAAGTGGCCGTGCGGATCTCGCCGGTAGCCTGGTTGGTCAGGTTGACGGCAACATTGGGAACAACGGCGCCGCTCTTGTCGGTGATGGTTCCGGTTAGCGAGCCGTAGAGCACCTGGGCTCCGGCAGTCATGGTGGTAAAGAGTATTGCAAGAAGCGCAACTGCCATCAGCAGTGCTCTTCTAGCGCCGGGTCTGATCCGGGGATCGCTTCCTGGCTTGGTCAACATGGTCTCCTCCAAAAACATCGTTCGATTTCCCGGGAACGGATACATTCCGCGGCGTAGAGGGCCGGTATCTAATTCGAGTCGCAAACAAAATAGCGTTGTGAATCGAACTCGACACGCCTTCCACCCCGGGAACAAACCGCTCCTCGAGTGCGCTTTAATACGCGCCACGAACTATATGCGTTTTGTGAAATTACTGTCAAGAAAATAATCGCTTTAGTTCAATCAAGTGTTTAACGTTTCCCGGTGTCCTCGTCCCCAGGCGGGGCACAATGCCTTTCGTCGGGCTCATGCAGACTGCGGCGCCGCGATGCGGTTCCGGGCCGGCTGGGAAGGAGATCTCCCTTGGCGGGGGATTTCGCGCCGTGTTCCACCGAGAATAAGGGCTTCCCATCAAGTGCACCGGCTCTTTGCCGATGCGCGTTTGGAAGGAAGGGGAAAGAAGATGGATAATAGGCAGGAATGTTTTGCCGGAAAGCGTTTTCCTGTTTGGCTGCGGTGCGCGTCTGGCGGGTTTGACAGCGTTACTGACGGGGGATATTGTTTGATGTGCAAACTTATTGGTCCTGAAACGATGAAGATTTCCACAGATGTTCGCCCTATCTTCGCTCCCACAGTGTTCAATAGTCGGGCTCTCGCGTTTTGCCTGCTGCTTTTACTGGTTCCCGCCCTGGCCTCGCTGCCGGCGCTGGCGCTGGGCCAGCCCAAGGTTGTCGAGACCACCGCGGCAGCGGGGAGTTTACGCCTGGTGCAAGGCGGAGCTGCGGCGCCCCTGGTCGTCGATAGCGCCGATTTTCCCGGTGTGATTCGCGCCGCGCACGACTTGCAGGCCGACATCGAGCGGGTCAGCGGCGCAAAAGCCGCTTTTGTCGCCGACGGAAAAGGCCTGAGCGGCGAGATTGTCCTCATTGGGACGATCGGCAAGAGCGCTCTGATCGACCGCCTGATCCGCACCCACAAGATCGACGTGAGTCCAGTGCAGGGCAAATGGGAGGCGACGCTGACCCAGGTGGTCGAGCATCCGCTGCCCGGCGTGAGCCGCGCTCTGGTGATTGCCGGCAGCGACAAGCGCGGAACCATCTTCGGCATCTACGATTTTTGCGAGCAGATCGGCGTCTCGCCATGGTACTGGTGGGCCGATGTGCCTCCCGCGCATCACGATGCGCTCTATGTGAAGGCTGGGCGGTGGGTGGAGGGCGAACCGGCGGTCAAGTATCGCGGCATCTTCCTCAACGACGAGGCCCCGGCGCTGAGCGGCTGGGCGCACGAGAAGTTCGGTGGCCTGAACCATCAATTCTATGAGCACGTCTTCGAGCTGTTGCTGCGCCTCAAGGGCAATTACCTGTGGCCGGCAATGTGGGGCAACGCCTTCAACGAAGACGATCCGCTCAATCCCAAGCTGGCCGACGAATATGGCATTGTCATGGGCACCTCGCACCACGAGCCCATGCTGCGCGCACAACAGGAGTGGAAGCGCCACGGCACCGGTCCCTGGGACTATGCGGCCAACTCCGATGTGCTGAAAAAATTCTGGGAAGAGGGCATTGAGCGCAACAAGAACTACGAGAGCGCCATCACCCTTGGAATGCGCGGCGACGGCGACATGCCGATGGCCGAGAACGACAACATCGCACTGCTGGAGAAGGTGGTCGCCGATCAGCGTGCGATCCTGGCCAAGCACAGCACCCCCACGCTCGACGCCGATCCCAAGGTGTGGGCCCTCTATAAAGAGGTGCAGGGGTACTACGAGAAGGGGATGCGCGTCCCCGACGACGTGACCCTGTTGTGGGCCGACGACAACTGGGGCAACATCCGACGCCTGCCCACCGCCGAAGAGCGTAAGCGCGCGGGCGGCGCAGGCGTCTACTACCACTTCGACTACGTGGGCGACCCGCGCAACTATAAATGGCTGCTCACCTACAACATCACCAAGGTCTGGGAGCAGATGCACCTGGCCAAGGAGTACGGCGCCGACCGCATCTGGATCGTGAATGTGGGCGATCTCAAGCCGATGGAGTTTCCCATCGAGTTCTTCCTCGATTACGGCCGCCATCCCGAGCAATGGGGCAGGGAAGACCTGCGTAAGTTCACCGAGCTATGGGCGGCGCGCGAGTTTGGCCCGCAATATGCCGCCGAGGCCGCCGATCTGATCTCGCTCTATACCCAATACAACAGTCGCCGCAAGCCCGAGCAGTTGGAGCCGGACACCTTCAGCCTGACCAGCTACCATGAGGCCGACCGCGTCTTCAACGATTGGCAGAAGCTCGTCGACCGCGCCGAGAAGCTCTCGGCCGAATTGCCCGCCGAGCGCCGCGACGCGTTCTTCGAGCTGATTCTTTATCCATTGAAGGCCTCGGCCATCGTCAACCAGATGTATATCGAGGCCGGGCGCAACCATTTATATGGCGTTCAGGGCCGGGCCAGCGCCGACGATGCCGCCGCCGCCACCCGCGCCCTCTTTGCCGCCGACGCTGCCTGGAGCAACCAGTACAACCACGGGCTGCTCAACGGCAAGTGGGACCACATGATGGATCAGACGCACATCGGCTACACCTATTGGCAGGAGCCGCCGCTGAACGTGATGCCGGCGGTCAGCGAAGTGCAGCCGGCCGACGGCGCGCGCATGGCCGTGGCCGTCGAAGGCATCCCGATGGCCAGTAGCGGCTTCCCACTGCCGCTGCCTGCCTTCGATAGCTTCAACCGGCAATCGCGCACTATCGACGTTTTCAAGCGCGGCGGGCAGTCCTTCGAGTTCACCGCCAGCGCCGATCAGCCCTGGATCGTTCTCGATCAATCCCAGGGAACCGTGGATAAAGACCAGCGCCTTCTGGTTTCCATCGACTGGGACAAGGCTCCTGAAGGAACACAAAACGGCGCGGTGACCATCGCCCAGAAGAATGGTCCGCAGATTCGTGTGCGGGTGCAGGCATTCAAGCCGGCAACGCCCGCGCGGGATACCGTCGCGGGATTCGTCGAGGCCAATCACTTCGTTTCCATCGAAGCCGAGCACTATTCCGCCAAGAGCGCGGCGAACGGAGTGAGTTGGCAGCGGATTCCCGGCTTTGGCGAGACGCTTTCGGGGATGAGCGTCTTCCCGGTGACGGTGTCGAGCATCGATCTGGCTCAGCCCGCGCCTACGTTGGAATACAAGATGTGGCTCTTCGAGAGCGGCAGCTTCAACGTGGAAGCCACGCTGGCGCCGACGCTGAACTTCGTTCCCGGCCGCGGCCTGCGCTTTGCCGTCTCCTTCGACGATCAGCCTCCGCAGATCGTCGACGCGCTGGAGCATAACACCAACCAGGATTGGGCCAAGTCGGTCAGCGACGGTGTGCGCCGCGTCGCGATTTCGCTCAAGGTCGATGCTCCTGGCAGCCACACTCTGAAGATTCGCATGGTCGATCCGGGCGTGGTGCTGGAGAAGATCGTCGTCAGCCAGGGCAAGATCGCGCCCAGCTATCTGGGTCCGCCGGAGAGCTTCCACGGAGCGCTTATGGAAGGGAAATAAGGCTGCAAATACCCCGATTTTTCTGCTTCCCCGAACCCGAACGGCACACCCAATCTGTTTTCAGTATGTGCCGCAAGAGGATATTCTTCGGCAGGTGATCTTTGAGAGCGGGGGGGGGACCCTGAAATGATGGACGCCGAGTGACTTACGGGTAATGATCTTCCCAGTGAGCACGACGGGATTTGGCAACAATGGGTTCGAAATGAATAGTCCATATTCGCCATTTATTCTCTATTTGCTTATTTTAGTCCTACCTGGTGGAAATGGCTATTGACATACCATCAAGCGCCGATGAATACTGTGTGTCCAATCATTCAACCTCGGTGTGGGATACTGGAACTATGAGCGAGCAAGTTAAGAAGGCAGAAAAGCAGGGTCCGTTTGGGTTGACCCCGCAAAATGTGCAGGTTTCGAACCCGCATAACGTGTCAGCAACCTACGCAAACCATATCGGCGCGGGTGGGACTCTCACTGACTTTAGTCTGTACTTCTTAGAGATTGGACAGCTCCCGGGCGAAAACGGGGCGGTAGCAAAACAGGAATTGAAGGCCGCTGTGACGTTGCCTCTCGCTCTCGCAGAACCGCTCATTCAGATTCTCAAGCAGATTGTTGAAGGACACAAATCCATGGTTGAAAAGGCAACTGAGGCGGCAAAAGCAAGTGGCAAAAAGTAAAGACATCTATTGGGTACGGCCTGATGTCTTCACGAATCAAGTGTCGCTTCCCGTTTGGGTTTGGGAGCAACATGCCTCGAAACATGCCTTCGATAAGTATCCCGCTACCGAAGAGCACATTTTCCAGGCCATCGTTAACCCTGACCATGCTCATAGAAACCTGGATCCTGCGGTTGAGAATGAAAGCTGTATCTTCGAGAAGTATTTTGAAGTTGAGCAACAATCATTCTTTGTACCGGTTTTGTATGAGGGAGTCGTTGCCCCTCAGGACTACGAAAAGGGTGGGAAAAGCGGCAGAGTGCTGACAGGCTACTTCCCTGGAAAGCAAAATTTCTCAAAGACGATTGGCGAGATATTTTGGTCGAAGCCAAAACCAGGTGACGGCGAGGATTCGAAATGACTTTCGAATACAATGAGTTCGCAGACGAGATGGTGGTTTCGATCTCGGAGCCCTCTTCTCCGTGCGTCTACGTTGAAAGCCAAACTCCAGGCGTCTTATTGCGCGTGGAGGAATCTGCTGGGATTATTCGTGGCTTTGAAGTATTTGTTTGGAGTCGAAGAATTGCGAAGGGCCTCGTCCTTGTTCCAGAGGTCACTGACCCTGAATTCCAGGTTCAATGGTTGAAGAACCAATCATTAATCTCCCAAACATAGAGACACCCTAGGCCAAGAGTACCATCAGGCGGGTGGTCAACCCTTGGCTTTTTTCCTGCGAAGGGTGCGATCACTCGAACCTCGATCCGAATGTTCTGTTGTGCTAATTGAATATCAGCTGGCACCAACACCCAATGTATTCATACAACGTGCTTTCGGGCACGGTGGTCGGATTGCCCCGAAACGCCGTAATAATCGCCGATGATTGCGCGTGGGATTGGGGTCGGAAGTGAATGTCGTTTGGGGGGCAAAAAGGCCCGCGGCTGAAGCCGGGTTTTCGTGGGACTGCATTCCGGGACCTGAAGGTCCCGGCTCCCTCCGTGTCCCGGTCCCTTTCCCATTTTGGTTCCTTCCGCATTCCGGTTTCCTCCGCGTCTTGGTTACCTCCGTGTCCCTGGTCTCTCCGTATCCCGGTTTTCAATTCAGTGGGAGAGTGAAGGACGCTTATCCGCCTGTGGGGTTGGTCCCAACTGTGGTGAGTCGGAAATTGATTCAAGATGAACGCTGACCTCCTGAGCGAGCGCAGCGAGTCGAAAGCCTGCTCTGAGCGAAGCCGAAGGGATCCTGCTTTTCAAGATGGACTCGGAAAAAGCAGGTCCTTCGACTGCGTTGGACACACAGAACGTGTCCAACTCCGCTCAGGATGACAACTCTTTGAATGACGGACTTCAGATTCAGAACACTTGTGTTCAGGACACTTGTGGTTTGACCGGATAAATTGGTCATTCAACATGGACAGGCGCGGACGGGAGGTCCACGTTCCAGCCGGCCAGGAGGCCAGCGCTACATTAATGCCGGGAGGCCGACGGTAGATTCAGGCCGGGGGGCCGGCGCTACAGTTTCATCTCCCGAGGGTCGGCGAAGCCGGTGGGGAACTAAGAAGCCATTTGCAATTCCTGCTCGGCCCGCAGCCAATCCTGCATTGCGTTGCCATGCCGGTATCCGCGTTCGGCCCAGTAACAATAGGCGCGGAATTCAATCTCTTCGCGCAGTTGCGCGGAAGTCTTTGCGGATTTTGTAACCTGATTTTCATCCGCGGCAGACTTGCGCGGCTTGGATGTTACAGCCTTGGCAGCCTTTGTTTTTGCAACCAAGGTAATACCCTGGTGCACCGCCGCGGTTTCCGCTTCGGCAACAATAACTTTCTTGGTTGCGGCCTGGCGCGGCTTGGCGGTCTTTATCGTCTTGCGAACGGTATTGGGCATGATCGTCTCCTTTGATCGTTGCATTCGTCAACGGCTTTTCAGATGCCAATGCTAGTTTATCAAAGAAATAGCTTGAGAGCAATGTTTTACTGCGCCGCAGCGGCTGCAAGATTCATAACTCAAACAAACAACGATCTTATTGAGAGCATTGCGGCTCTAAGTTGTCAATAGTTGTCGAGAGAAATTAATGAATTAGAAACAAGTTAGAGCGGAGGGCTGCGAGCATCTTTAACCTTTGAGCAAAACCGGACTGTTCCGAAAAAATGGCGGCCATCTCGGCAACAGCGAAAAAAAGCCGCCCTGCGCTCGGCAAGGCGGCTTTGGACCATCTGGGGAACCTCCGATGAAGTGCTCTTTTGAAGAACCGATCTTCCCTCAAGGGCTAAAGCCCTCGTTGATTTTGCGGCATTTACGGCACGGCTAAAGCCGTGCCCCTTCAAAACGTCGCCCGCTATGGAGTTTTTCCGCAGTCTGTAAAGCCGTGCCCCTTCAAAGCGCCGTCTGCTACGGGGCTTTTCCGCAGCCTGTAAAGCCCGTACCCTACAAATCACCAACATTATTAGATGTTTCCTGGGAAATTGGAGGTTCCCTGGGGAGCGTTTATGCTTTTTGCGCGTAGTGGCTCTCGACGTAGTTGTCGAGGATCTGCTTGAATTCGGCGACGATGGTCTCGCCGCGCAGGGTGGTGTAGAGCTTGCCGTCGACGTAGACCGGGGCCTTGGGCTCCTCGAAGGTGCCGGGCAGGCTGATGCCCAGGTTGGCGTGTTTGGACTCGCCAGGGCCGTTGACGACGCAGCCCATCACCGCCAGCTTCAGCTCCTCGACGCCGGGGAACTTTTTGCGCCACTCGGGCATGGAGGCGCGCAGGTAGTTCTGGATCTGCTCGGCCAGCTCCTGAAAATAGGTGCTGGTGGTGCGACCGCAACCGGGACAGCTCGTCACCTGAGGCATGAAACTGCGAATGGAGAGCGATTGCAGCACCTGCTGCGCCGCCTGCACCTCTTCGGTGCGGTCGCCGCCGGGCTTGGGGGTGAGGCTGACGCGGATGGTGTCGCCGATGCCGGCCAGCAGCAGCGGCGCCAGACCGGCCGCCGAGGCGATCAGGCCCTTGACGCCCATGCCGGCTTCGGTCAGGCCGAGATGCAGCGGATAGACGCAGCGCGCGGCCAGGTTGGTGTAGACATCGATCAGGTCGCGCACGCCGGAGACCTTGGCGGAGAGGATGATCTGGTCGCTGCCCATGCCGTAGTGCTCGGCTGCCTGGGCAGCGTTGAGGGCGCTCATCACCATGGCTTCCATCATCACGTCGCGGGCCGGGGCGGGCTGGGGGAGGCGGCTGTTCTCGTCCATCATGCGGGTGAGCAACTGCTGATCGAGCGAACCCCAGTTGACGCCGATGCGCACCGGCTTATGGTTCTCGATGGCCACTTCGATCATGGTGCGGAAGTTGTCGTCGTCTTTGCGGCCAATGGAGACGTTGCCGGGATTGATGCGGTACTTGGCCAGTGCGCGGGCCGCTTCGGGGAACTTCTTGAGTAGCAGGTGGCCGTTGTAGTGGAAGTCGCCCACGATGGGGACGGTGAGGCCGCGCTTCCCGAGCCCTTCGACAATGGCTGGGACGGCGGCGGCGGCGGCTTCGTTGTTGACCGTGACGCGGACCAGTTCGGAGCCGGCCAGGGCCAGGGCCGCGACCTGTTCGATGGTGCCGGGTACGTCGGCGGTGTCGGTGTTGGTCATCGATTGCACGACGACCGGAACCTCCCAGCCCACGCGGACCTGGCCAATCTTGACGGTAGTTGATTTTCTGCGCTGAATCTCCGGCATGACTCAAGTGTAACCGGGACCGAGGCGCTGGCCAACCCCAGGCTGGACGGTGCAACAGAGCCATGCCGCCGGCGCACCCAGCGATTTGTGTGCCATTTTCCCGATTCCGGCTCCATGTTGTTCCGGCTGGAACTACCTGTCTTCTCCCTGATTTGCATCTTTTCGGTTTGGGCATATACTGACTTCCACTGGACCGGAAATCAGGGCCGGTTGATTGATCCGGCCGTCCGGGAGCCAGCGGGAAGTAGCAATTTGGGAAGTGGATTTCTCTCCGGCTTGCCGGAGGGCAGAACGCGTAGCGGAGGCAACCATGGAAGTGGAGTTCACCGCCAGACAAGTGAAGATCCCCAAGGCCTTGCGGACAAAGGCCGAGGAGGGTTTGCAACGCATCGCCCGGGTTGTGGGCAAAACCGCGCACGCCAGTTTGATCTTCAGTGCGCAAAAGCTGGATCAGATTGTGGAGTTGACGGTGCAGGCGCGCTCGCAGAAGATCGTCTCGAAGGGCAAGGCCGCCACCCAAACCATGGCGCTCAAGGAGGCGCTGGAACGGATCGAGAACCAGGCTTTGCGCCATCGCGACCGCAGTTTGGAGAACAAGCGACTGCCCAAGGAGGAGAAAGTCTTGACGGCGCTGCCGGTCTCGCGGCCCAAGTCGCGCGCCGCGCAGCCCAAGGCGGAGGAGGCCAAGCCGGTCCGTGCAGCGGCCAAGACGCGCAAGTCGATTGCCGTCAAATCCCATCCCACCAAGCCGGCGATTCTGGAGCCGCATGTGCTGACCGCGGCAGAGGCCATCGCCTCCAAGCCCATGACCATCGAAGAAGCGGTCAAAGACACCGAGGCCGGCGATCGGGATCTGCTCGTCTTCCACAATCCGGAGGGGGATTTGTTTGTCCTCCATCGCCGCCGCGACGGGGAGATGGAACTGGTCGAGATTCCCTGATGTCCCGGTTTCAGGCAGGAATCAGAATCATGAATTGTCATCCTGAGCGGCGTTGGGCGAAAGAACGTGCCCAACTCCGCTCCCTATGAACAAGGCTTGGAGGATGGGATCAGGATTGGGACAAACACAGCGAGTCAGCCTCCGCTTCGCGGATTGAGCAAGTCGGCAAGCTGGCGGGATTCTGACGGAGAGATAGGGTGTTTATGGCCGCCGTAACGCGCTCAGGCGATCAAGATGCTCCTAATGAACGGGTCTGCTAAGCCCCCGTTTCAGCTTGGTCCCGAGGGGCGCGAGGTAAATTTTGGCATCCAACCCTGGGGTTGCCCCTTCCCCTGCACTGCGTTCGGGGTCAGGGTTCACCCCTGGCAGCTTTCATCGCCTCCCAGCGGGAAGCGGTTGCGGCGTTCATTGCAGCCGTAACACCTCAACACGAGTCAGGTTGCTCAGGAGGACAGTTTTCTTGTAGACAATCTTCAATCTCAGATCTCAAGTCGCCAGCGATCCTGGTTGCATACCCGATCATTTCGGGCAAGAAGGGAGGGTTCGATTCAAGTTGACCCCGGTATCGTCCGATAGCTGTTTCAAGGGACGCACGCGGGCTTGCCTTTGCAACAAGATGCCTTGGATGCAGTGGAAAACAGGCGGGTCTTGCGGGGCAGATGACAAGCGCAGGGGAAACCGACGAAGATGGGGAATGTTGACCATTCTTGGAGCACGATGGGTTTGAACCTTCCGGAGAACGCGGAGTCCCCGCAACAGCGGGAAATCCTGGACGCCCTGCCTGCGCTGATTTTTCTGGAGCGGGTGGGCAAGATCGTCTTTGCCAACGCCGAGGCCCGGCAACGGATGGGCGTGACCCTGGAAGACTGGCTTCCGCGGCCGGTCGAAGAGGTCTTGTGGGGGCTTTTTCCGGGGACGGTGGAGACGCCGGCGCCGGTGCAAGGCGTGCCCGGCGGCAGCCCCTTTCACGCCACGCTGCCCGCCCTGGATGGACATCTTTTTCCGGTCGAGGGTACCTATAGCGTTCTGCATCCCGAGCTGCGCATTGCGGTGATCGTGGCCCAGGTCACGGGGCGGGAACGGGCACCCAAGCTGCGCTTGCTGGAAGATGTGCTCTCCAGCATTCCCGAGGCCGTGGCCATCGTGCATGAGAGCCATATCCTCTATACCAATCCAGCCTTTTCACGGATCTTCGGCTTTACCGCCGAGGAGATGACCGGCGCCGATCTGGGCAAGTTCATCGTTCCCGAGACCCGCCAGCACGAGAACGGGATGCTGGAGCGGTCGGTTGAACAGGACGGCCACGCCTCGCTAGAGACGGTGCGGCTGAACAAGAAGGGCGAGTTGATCGATGTGGCCGTGGCGGCGGCGCCTTTGCGGGTGAATGGCGCCAGGGTGGGCTTTATCTTCACCTTCCGCGACATCGGTGAGCGCAAACAGGTCGAGGCCAAGCTGCAGCACGACGCAATGCACGACCTGTTGACCGGCCTGCCCAATCGCGCCCTCTTTCTGGATCGCCTGAAGCTGGCTCTGAACCGGCGTTCGCGGCGGCGCGATCAGAGCTGCGGCGTCTTTTTTCTCGATTTGGACCATTTCAAGGAGATCAACGATACCCTCGGTCATGCGGCCGGGGATGTGGTGCTGGGGACGGTCGCCGACCGGCTGCGCACCGCCCTTCGGCCCCAGGATACGGCGGCGCGGTTGGGCGGCGACGAGTTCGCCATCCTGGTCGAGAGCATTCTCTGCGTTGCCGATCTGGATTTGCTGGCCGGCCGCATTCTGCGCGAGATGGATCGCCCCTTCGAGATCTTCGGGCACACGGTGCAGGTGGGCGCCAGCATCGGCGTGGCCATGGCCGGCCCGGATCACGTGGCCCCCGAGCTGATCCTGCGCGATGCCGACTTCGCCATGTACCGCGCCAAGCAGGAGGGCGGCGGACGCTTCGAGATCTTCGACAAGTCCCTCAAACTCCAGGCCACCAACCAGCAAGAGCGCGAGCGGGATCTGCGCCAGGCCCTGGACAAACGCGAGTTCGAGGTCTGGTATCAGCCCATCTTCCGCCTGCAGAGCGGTAAGCTGGAGGGATTCGAGTCGCGCCTGCGCTGGCGTCACGAAGATGGGTTGGTGGGCAGTTTCGACGAACTGCTGGCGGTAGCCGAAGAGACCGGTCTCTCCATCACCATCGGCCGGGAGACGATCGAGAGCGTTTGCCGCAAGCTGCGTAGTTGGAGCCAGTCCATGCCCCAGTCGGACCTGACCCTGACCGTCAACCTGACCCAGCGGCAATTCTTCCATCCCGACATGCTGGCCCAGTTGAAGCGCACCCTGGCAGTCACCAGAGCCAACCCCGAGCAGATTCTCTTCGAGATATCGGAGACCACACTGAACGAGAATCCGGAGACCGCGGCAGTTATTTTGCAGCGCCTGCTGGATTGCAATGTGCGTGTGGCCATGGACGATTTCGGTTCGACGCTGGCGCCGCTCGCCTACCTGGAGCGGATGCCCATCGACGTGGTCAAACTGCATCCCCGCCTCTCGGCCAGCGCGGTCGCCGCGGGGCGTGGGCTGGCTATCGTCGAATCCTTGATTCACCTAGGCCACACGCTGGGCGTACAGGTGGTGGCGCAGGGCATTGAGACGGTTGAGCAACTGGATGCACTCACGCGCATGGGCTGTGAACTGGGGCAGGGGCCGCTGCTCTCCCTGACATTGGAAGCCTCCCAGGCACAGGAGCTTTGCCAACGCGGCTTCTGGACCCCCCCTTCCCGCTACTGAAGCGAGTTTTCTCTCTTGGTCCTTCAGCGCAGGTTTTGCAGATCCTGGGCTAACGGGCAGCCTTGGCAGTGCGCGGTGCGCCCGCAGTGGGCCTTGCCCACGGCGACAGTGAGGGCGTGGAACTCGTTATAAAGCTGTGCGTGTTCACGGGCCGGGTCCGGGGCAAAGGCCGCGGTGGTAAGTTGAACCAGCGCCTCGTAGCCCCGCCGGTTGCGCCCTGGAGCAGGGGTCAGCAATTGATGCCGCTCCGCCAGCCGGCGCAGGTACTCATCGGCCACCGGGACGGCATGGCCCAGCGCGTAGAGCAGGATGGCATCGGCGGTCTCCGGACCTACACCGGGCAGCGCCAGCAGGCGGGGGCGGAGTGTTCGAGTGGGGACAGCGGCGAGCATATCGAGAGAGCCGGCGAATTCCGTGTCCAGCATTTGGACAAAGGCTTTGAGCGCCGGCGCTTTGCGGGTGGCGAAGCCGGAGGGACGAATCAGCTCCTGCAAGGCCTCCAAAGGCAGGGAACGAAGGCCGGCGAGTGTGAGTCCCCCGGCGGCGCGCAATTGCTCCAGAGAGCGTTCTACAGCCTTCCATGCGGTGTTCTGGGTAAGGTAGGCGCCCAGGATAACCTCGAAGGGGGTCTTGGCCGGCCACCAGTGTTGCGGCCCGTAGGCGGCAGCCAGCAGATCGTGCATTTGGCGCAGGCGCGCGGCGGATTGCGCTTGCGCCGTTCGCTGGGAGGCGTTGACGGCGGGCAATTCCGCGCCCGTGTGGAAGGGGACGCTGGCGGGGATTGTATTGGAACGAGTCACGGCTCATTTCAGGATAGACTGAGACGCAAGCCCACCGTGCGCCTTGATCCTTTTCCCTGTTTTGTCGATAAATGGAGCAATGAATCCTTTTGTGCTCGAAGCCACTTTTTCTCTGGTTGGGAAAGGCCAGTGGACCGTTCTGTCGGTGACAGAGGGGATAGAGGCGCTGCTGGGTTTTACGCCGGGAGACTTTCTTGCCTCGAGGGTCAGCCTGCGGGAGCGGATTCATCCCCAGGACGCAGATATTGTGGATCGGCTCTTTTCCTTCGATATTGAGAGCGGCGTTGGTCCATTCAATATACGCGTTCGCCACGGCGACGGGCGCATTCGCCTGATCCGTGGCGAATGCTGCAAACAGACGCTCGCTGGCGGCCAGATGCGGTTGGACTTGCTGCTGCAAGACGCCAAGAGCTTGTGGCGCGACCAGGGCGAGTTGTCCACCGCATTGAACTTTCGTGCGGTGATGGAAAGTACCGACGATTACATCTATTTCAAAGACCGCAATCATGTTTTCATCGGCGCCAGCCGCACACTGGTCGAGCTGACCAGCCCCATCGAACATTGGACGGAATTGTTGGGCAAGACCGACTACGATGTCTTTCCCGAGGAATTCGCCGACATTTATTACAAGCTGGAGAAGGATGTCTTCTCCGGCAAGCAGGTGGCCCACGAGGTTCAGCAGACGCTGACCAAGGAGGGCAAGCGAGGCTGGGTCGACAACCGCAAATATCCCATCCACGATCAAAGCGGAGAGATCGTGGGGCTGTTTGGCATTGCCCGGGATGTTACCGGGCAGATGCAGGCCGAGGAGGAGTTGCGGCGGAACGAGGAGGAGCTTCAGGACTCGCAGGAGATCGCCGGCGTGGGCAGCTATGCGCTGGATATTTGGACCGGCGTCTGGAGCAGTTCCAAGTTTCTCGATCGCCTCTTTGGCATCGGCCCGGATTATCCGCACACGGTCGAGGGCTGGACCAACCTGATCGATCCCCAGGACCGCGCTATGATGGCCGCTTACTTTGCCGATGAAGTGGTGGGTAAGGGCGTGACCTTCGACAGGGAATATCGCTATATCCGCCAAACCGATGGATCGGTGCACTGGGCGCACGGGATGGGGCGGTTGGATCTGGACACCCAAGGAAGCCCGTGCCGTATGCGCGGCACCATTCAAGACATCACCGCCAGCAAGCTGGCCGAGGCGGCGCTGCGCGAGAGCAAGGAATTGCTGCAGTTATTCATCCGGCACGCGCTCGCATCGTTGGCCATGTTCGACACCGAGATGCGCTACCTGGTGGTCAGTCAGCGCTGGATGGACGACTACAAACTGGGCAGTACCGAGGTTGTCGGGCACTCGCATTATGAGATCTTTCCTGAGATCCCGGAACGCTGGAAAGAAGTTCACCGGCGTGGGCTGGCGGGAGAGACCCTTCACAACGACGATGACGTTTTCCAGCGTGAAGATGGAACGCTCCAGTGTGTTCGCTGGGAGGTGCAGCCCTGGCGCAAGGCCGATGGCGCGGTGGGCGGCATCGTGATTTTCACCGAAGACATCTCTGAAAAGAGGACGGCGCAGGCGCGGCTCGATTTGGCTGCCAGCGTCTTCACCAATGCCCGCGAAGCGATCATCATCACCGCCGCCAATGGCGCCATTCTCGAGGTCAACGACGCCTTCACGCAGATTACCGGATATACGCGCGCAGAGGTTGTGGGACGCAATCCGCGGCTGCTCAAGTCGGGCCGGCAGAGCGACGATTATTACGCAGAGATGTGGCGCACGCTGCGCGAAGCGGGTCAGTGGTCGGGCGAGATCTGGAATCGCGCCAAGGACGGCCGCATCTTTCCCGAGATGCTCACCATCAGCGCGGTTCGCGACGCCGCGGGCAAAGTCCAGCACTATGTGGCGCTGGCCTTCGATATATCGGCGCTCAAAGAGCACGAACGCAAGCTGGAACACTTTGCCCTTTACGATCCGTTGACCGGCATGCCCAACCGCGTCTTTCTTGCCGACCGCATCCATCAGGCCATGGCGCATTGCCACCGCCGCCAGGAGACGATCGGCATTGCCTACCTGGATCTGGACGCATTCAAGGCGATCAACGACACCCATGGCCACGATGTGGGCGACGAATTGTTGACGGCGGTGGCGGCGCGCATGAAGAACGTCTTGCGCGACGGCGACACACTGGCCCGCCTGGGTGGAGACGAGTTCGTCGCTGTTCTTCTGGATCTGGAGAACGTCGAGGCCATTGTGCCGGTCGTGGCCAGACTGCTGGAAGCAGCTTCGCAGCCGGTGAGCGTCGGCGAACTGACTCTTCAGGTCTCGGCGAGTATTGGGGTAACCTTCTATCCGCAGCCTGAAGATGTGGATGCGGATCAACTGCTGCGTCAGGCCGACCAGGCCATGTACCAGGCTAAACTGCTGGGCAAAAACCGCTCCTACCTTTTCGACGCAGGTGTCGATCGCAGCATTCGCGGCCATCACGAGGAGATCGAACAGATTCGCCGGGCTCTGGAGATGGGCGAATTCGAGTTGTTCTATCAGCCCAAAGTCAACATGCGAGAAGGCCGGGTGGTCGGCGCCGAGGCGCTGATCCGCTGGCGACATCCCCAGCGCGGCCTTTTGTCGCCGGGAGTTTTTCTGCCCGCTATCGAGGACCATCCCTTGGCCGTCGATCTGGGCGAATGGGTGATTGCCACGGCCTTGCAGCAGATGGAGAGTTGGAGCGTGGCGGGGTTAGATCTTTCGGTCAGCGTCAATATGGGCGCGCGGCAATTGCAGCAGACGGACTTTGTGGATCGACTGGCTGCTCTGCTGGCTGCGCATCCTCAGGTCAGTCCCTCCCGCCTGGAGTTGGAGATTCTGGAGACCAGCGCTCTGCGCGACGTGGCCCAAACATCGAGGATGTTGACGAAGTGCATCGACCTGGGCGTCTCCTTCGCACTGGACGATTTCGGCGCCGGCTATTCCTCGCTGGTCTATCTCAAGCAACTGCCTGCACGGGTGCTCAAGATCGATCGTGTATTTATTTGCAATATCCTGGACGATGCGGAGGATCTGACCATTCTGGAGGGCGTGCTCGGGCTGGGATTCGCCTTTCGCCGCGAGTGCATCGCCGAGGGCGTGGAGACCATCGAGCAGGGGCAATTGCTGTTGCGCATGGGCTGCGATCTGGCGCAGGGATTCTGCATTGCACGGCCTATGCCGGCAGAGGATCTGCCCGACTGGATCGCCACATGGAGTCCCCCTCCCAGTTGGCTGGGAGAGCACTCCATGATCCCCGAGGAACGCCGTGGATTGCCGACCAGCATCTAGGGCGTTGCTGGGCAGTAGCGCGATCCTTGCTCGATAAGAAATGAAACGATGGGCTCAGTCGCAGGTCTACGGCTTCTTTGCTGGGGTATCGTCGTCGGTGATCTTGTGCCAGCCGCCCGTCGGCCGGGCCACCGCGGGGGCATTGAAGTTGATGGTCGTGCGCGGCAGGATGACCAGATCGACGCGGCGGTTCTTGCCCCGGCCTTCGGCAGTGTCGTTGCTGGCCACCGGGTGGAACTCGGCGAAGCCCGCTGCCGAGAGGCGATCGGGGGTGATTGCCTTCAGCTCGAGAAAGATGCGCGCGATGTGCGTGGCGCGGGCCGAGGAGAGCTCCCAGTTGGTGTCGAATTCCGCCGTGTGGATGGGCACGTTGTCGGTGTGCCCTTCGACGCGCATGTCGTAAGGGGAGCGGTTCAACTTGTCGGCGATCTCCCGCAGCACGGGCAGCGACTCGGGCCGCGGCATGGCCGACCCGGAGCTGAAGAAGCCCGCCTCGCGCAGGCTGATCACGAGCCCCTCGCGGGTCATCTCCACGGAGATGGATTGCTGCGAGATCTGTTTCGAGAGGGTCTGGATCAGCTGGTGGCGCATCTGTTCCAGGTCGTCCTTGGCCTTGGCCGGGGAGACCGCTTCCGCATTGAGAAAGGCGTTCATCGGCTCGGCTGGATTGGTGGACTTGGACTTTGATTCGCTGGGCATGATGCTCATCGAGTTCAGGGCGCTGTTGATGGCCGCGGCGACTTCCACCTGTTTCTTCTGATCGGCTTTGGCAAACGCATAAAGGACGACGAAGAAGGCAAACAGCAGGGTAATGAAATCGGCATACGAGACTAGCCAGCGTTCGTGGCTGACGCGGTGTCGGTCGCTTTTCCTGCGGTTTCTTACGATCATATTCTGGAAGCCTTCTTGTCCCGGCTGTCGTCCTTGACAAAGCCGCCCAGTTTCACTTCCAACATGCGCGGATTGATTCCTTCCAGAATCGAAACCACGCCCTCCAGCATCATCTCTCGCTGCTGTTGGGTATCCCGCAGGCGCAGGCGCATCTTGCCGGCGAAGGGCAGAAAGAAGAGGTTGGCAATGCCCACGCCATAAATGGTGGCCACGAAGGCCACGGCGATGCCCCTGCCCACCTCGGTGATATTGTCCAGATGCTGCATGACCTGAATCAAACCCAGCACCGCGCCGAGAATGCCGATGGTGGGAGAAAAGCCGCCGGCGGACTCGAAGACCATCGGCATTCGCTCTTCGCTCTCGGCAATCGAGTCCAGGCTGACGCGCATGATATTGCGCAACTCGTTTGGTTCGGTGCCGTCGACGGCCAGCATGAGCGCCTGCTTCAGGAAGGGGTCCTGGATGGTCTGCATATCGGCGTCCAGGGAGACCACGCCGTTGCGCCGCGCCTTGTTGGCAAAGGAAACCAGCAGCAGGATCAACTGGTCATTGCGCTTCACCGGGGCGGAGAAGACGTGCCCCATGGCGCGGAAGGCGGCTACCACTGTAGAGAGAGGGAACTGAAGCAGCACCGCGCCCATGGTGCCGCCAAAGACGATCAGCGCCGCGGTCGGTTGCAGAATCTGGCCCAGATTCCCGCCTTCGATCAGCAGGCCGGCTACAATTCCGGCGATGGCCAGAAAGACTCCGCCAATGCTGCCTTTATCCATGAAAATCTCCTCGATTGGAGGTGCGCATGCAAGACCACCTCATGATTCAGCGATGGCGGGGTGGCGGTGGGGGCGGCGTCGAGTCGCTGGAGAGATCCAGACTGGCCAGCGAGGTGATGCGCTGCAGATCGCCCAACGCCGGAATGCGTTTAGCCACCTGGCCCAGCAGCCGGGCGCGGTAGGCCAGGACGCGCTCGACCACTTCGCCGCATTCCTCGCGGACGATCAGTTTTTCTCCATTGATGAGGGTCAGCATGGTGTCCGGGGAGGCCTCCGCGGTCTTGATCAGATCGCTATTTAACACCATCGGATTGCCGTTGAGACGGGTGAGTTCGATCATTGCCGCACGACTCCTTTGTCGATAGTTATCGGCGGCGGACGGCAAAGGTTAAACTTCTTCTCCAGGAATCTCTGCGCGGGAGCGATTCTAGATAACTGATTGCAAAGTGTTTCAATCCGGCACAGCCAAGGTTAGAGTCCTTAAGTACCGTGGATGTCGCGTTTCCAAGCAGAAACACTGACTCATAAAGTACACCGGGGGGGGGACCGAAGAAAGGGCCAGATGCGACGGAACCATTTCCTAAGGACGCTGCCCAGCGCGTACGAAAACGGGCGCGGGCCGCGTGATGGCAACGTAAATCCACGCATCTTAAGGAGAACCCCATGTCCCTGGGCGTTTTAAACAACCTCAATGCGATCTACGCTGAAAACAATCTGAACAGTACCAGCGCGAACCTCTCCAAGGTATTGAATCAGTTGTCTTCCGGCTCCAAGATCAATTCTGGCGCAGACGACGCGGCTGGTCTATCGCTGGTGGATGGCTTGCAAGCCAACCAGATGGCCCTGACCCAGTCGCAAACCAACGCTGCAGAAGGTGTTGGCAAGTTGACAGTCGCCGATGGCGCTCTTTCGCAAGTGACGAACCTGCTTAACCGGGCCGTGACGCTGGCTACAGAAGCCTCGAACGGCACCCTCAACGCTTCCCAGGACACGGCCGCCAATCAGGAATATCAGTCCATCCTCTCGGAAGTCTCGAATATCGGCTCGACGACCACGTATAACCAGCAGCAGGTCTTTGGCTCTCAGACCAACATCTATACCGGCGACTCCTCGACGGTCAGTTCTTCCGTCGACGCCCTGAATATTCGCGGTCTTTCTTCCGCGAACCTGGGTGACAGCGACGGCGTGATGGGCTACAGCAACGGTTCCAGCAACGTGTTCATCAATCTGTCTTCGGGCGGCACCAACGCGGCCCTGACTGACAGCTTGAACTCCAGCAAGTCCACCACCATCAATGTCAACTACCTGACCAAGGGCGCCGCGGGCGCTACCGTTCAGGCCACGTCGGCGATCAGCGTGGGCACGGGCACCAACTATGCCAACACGGCACAGGGCTTGATCAGCGCCATCAACAACGCGGGTCTGGGCCTTACGGCGAGCTTCACCACGGCCGCCAATGCCGGCAGCGCGGCGCTTGCCGCGGCGCAGGCAGGCAATACCTCTGCTACCTCCTCGCAGGCGGCAGCACAGACGGGCATCGAGATCTCCGCGTCGGGCATCGGCACGCAGGTCGCCGGCAGCAATGGCGACGGTGTGGTCGGCGCTCTCTCACTGGCCGCGGGCGACACCCTGGGCGGCACGCTGAGCATCGTCGGTTCCGACGGCGCCAGCCACAACATCACCCTGGGCACCACCAACTCGACCGAGAATCTGACCAACCTGGAGTCGACCGTCAATGCCATGGCCATCGGCGTCACCGCTTCGCTCAATCAGGCGGGGACCACGCTGACCTTCACCTCGGCCAACTCCAAGGTGAGCGTGACCGGCACCAATCTGACCCAGAGCAGCGCGCCTTCGACGGCCAACGTGCAGGTCACCGGTTCCGGACTCGGCACCATCACCCTGGGCAGCAAGAACGACACCATGTCGGGCACGCTCACTCTCAATGAGGGCGTGGACGGCAAGAACAGCCCCACTACCTATAGCCTGGCGGGCAAGACCATCGCTCAGGTGGTTGCCGACTTCGGCGCAGGTGGATCGCAGGCCGGGCTGGGCATCGTGGCTTCGGCCAACAGCGCGGGCAACGTTCTCTCCTTCACCAGGGCCAACGGCGATCTGGGCACGGCTTCCGTGACCGGCAACAACATCGTCGATATCGCGGCTCCCTCGGTGGGCGTGGGCTCGACCCTGGGCTCGATGTCTGTGGCCAATGCCGGCGATTCGCTGGCTTCGGGCACGTTGAACATCACCTCGGGCAGCAGCGTGGTCAGCACTCTGGCGCTGGGCACGGGCGGATCTACCGACACCCTGGCCAATCTGGCCGCCACCATCAACGGCAACGCGGCTTACGGCATCACCGCTACCCTGGACAAGACGGGCACCGACCTGACCTTTACCCAGACCAGCGGCAGCGGCTCGGCGGCGGTAACGGGTTCGGGCGTGGACAACACCTACGTCACCGTGCAGAACCCTGTCGCCATCCAGCAGGGCGACCAGTTGGGCTCCATCACCTTGAATGGCGCCTCCGACTTCATCACCGGCGGCACGCTGAGCCTGACCTCGGTCGACGGCTCGACCACCAAGACTCTGGCCATGGGCACCGGCGGCAACAACGAGACGCTGGCTGAGATTGCAGCGGACATTAACGGCACCGTGGGTGCGAATACCAACCTCTCCGCCCTGGGCATCAGCGCCACGCTCTCCAGCGATGGCAAGACGCTCTCGTTTACCGGCAGCGGTTCGGCGGCCATCAGCGAGACTCCTACCATTGCGGGCAACGCTCCGGTGGACAACACTCCGCTGGCTTCTCCGACCACCAACGTGGTTGCCGGCTCGGGCGGCACGCTGGGCAGTCTGACCGTTCTCAACGCCAACGAGGGATTCCAGGGCGTCGCGGCAGCTCCCGGCAACGTTCTGAACATCACCGAGGCGAGCACGGGCACAGTTGTCAGTCTGGCACTGGGCGCGGTGGGCACCACCGACACCCTGTCCAACCTGGCCACCACCATCAACAACACCGCGGCTTATGGCATCAAGGCTACGCTCAGCAGCGATCAGACCAGCCTGGTCTTCACCGCCAAGGCGGGTGGTGCCTACACCCCGGCCATCAGCTCCGGCGCTCTGAAAGAGAATCCGAATCTCGGCCTGGGCACCACGCTCGGTTCGCTGACCGCGGGCAACATGACCACCTCCGACGCCAACGACACCTTCAGCGGCACCTTTACCGTGCAGGAAGGGGCCGACGGTCTCAACAGCCCGGCCACTCTCAGCTTTACCAACGCGACGCTGAGCACCATCGCCCAGACCATCAACAACGACGCGGCCCTGGGCATCACGGCCAACCTCAATCAGGCTTCGATCAACAATGTAACCAACAACACCGATGGCGGTGTGACGTCACCAACCGTGGGCGGCACGTCGGTCGCTGCCGGTACGGTACTGACCTTCACGCAGACCGCCGGAGACAAGGGCACTGCCAGCATTACCAGCAATGCCAACTTCACCCAGACCACCGCCTCGGGCGTGCTGAATGCCCCGACCGACCTGGGTCCCGCGGTGACCATCACAGCCGGCGGCGTAGGAGCAGCTGCTAGCGATAGTGGAGCTGGCGGTGTCTTTACAGCAGCCGCCGACGGAACCACGGCCAGCGATCTGTTCACCGGGACAATCACCACAACCAACGCAACCGGAACCTTTGCGGGCGCAACGCTGTCCCAGGTTGCGGCAGCCTTCAATGCCGGCGGCGTAGACCACGTGGCTGGCGAGGTTGTTAACTATAACGTTGGCGCAGGTACCCTGACCTTCACCAACGCCGGCGCCGACGCCATCACGTCAGACACTCTGAAGAGCACAGTCGCCACCTCTCCATCGATTTCAGTGGCCGCTTCCAGCGATCAGTTAAGCGGCACGATGGACGTTGCGGGAACCACTGTCAGCTTCCAGAACCAGACCCTGTCCCAGATCATGGCCACCATCAATGGCGGTTCGAGCGGGATTGTGGCCAGCCTGAATACCTCTGGAGGCAACGGAGCGAACACGAAACTCTCCTTCGACCTCAACGGCGCAACGCTCACCTCGAGCCTTACCGACCAGTCGGCGGGCGCTGTGAACGGCACACCTGGCATTCTGCAAGTCGCCAACGCCGGCGATCTGCTCAACGGCAGCCTGAATATCGTCAGTTCCGGCGCAGGCAACCCCCACTCCACCTATAACATCACGGGCGAAACGTTGGAGCAGGTGGCCAACTCGTTTAATGCGGTCAACGGCGCCAACCACGGACTGGGGATCACCGCCAGCCTGAACAACGCCGGAACGGCATTGACCTTAACCGCTGCCGCGGGCGCGTCCGCGACGGGAGTCGGCATCAGCGACTTCACGCCGGGCGGCACAAATCCGGCGCAGAATGTCAACGAAACGAACGCGACGACCTATACCTTGTCGGCCGCCGCGCCTGGCGATGTGTTGAGCGGTGTGTTGAACCTCAACAACGCTGCCGGGAAGGGCTCGATTTACAGCTTCCAGGGGCAGACACTGCAGGAGATCGCCAACACCTTTACCGGCAGCGGCGCGAATGTGGGAACGGGAATCACGGCGGCCATCAATCCGGCCGACAACACCCTGACCTTCACCCTGCAAGCGGGCACCAGCATGGCGGTATCGGGCACCAACATCAGCGATGTCACACCGGGCGTAACCACCAATGTTGAGACGGCTCCCGGCGCCATGCAGAACACCATCACCGTGGCCAATGCCTCGGATACGATCAGCGGCGATCTGGACATCGTCGGTGGCGATGGAGTTACGCATAACGACATTGCCATCAACACGAATTCGGCTACCGGTTTGGGCCAGACCCTGGCTCAGATCGCCTACGACTTCAATTCCGCGCAGGGCGCCACCGACACCCAGCAGTCGTTGAACACTGTTGGCGGCGGTCCCGCGCTGAACACCTATGGCATCACGGCCAGCGTCAGCGCGGATGGCAAGACCCTGACCTTCAGCCAGGCTCCTGGCGATGCCCAGCCAACCATTGGCCAACCCAACCTGGGCCTGAACTCGCCCATCGCTTCCGTCACCACCGATGCCACCTCCGCCAATCGCCTGGTGGACAACATCGGCGCCAGCACCGCGACGCAGACGTTCAACACCGCGGGCACGGGCAACATCGTCAATACCCTCACTGCGGGCGCAGCCAGCGACACGCTCACGGGAACACTCAACATTCAAGAGGGCGCGGACGGCAACAACACCACATCCACCTACAACCTGGCCGGGCAGAATCTGGCCCAGGTGGCAGCGGCCTTCACCACCGGCGCCGAAAAGGATCTGGGCATCGTCGCCACGCTGAACACGACGGGCACACAGCTGACCTTCACGCAGGCCTCCGGCGATGCGGGCAAGGCCAACGTGACCGACGCCACAGCCATCGACGACACTACGCTTCCGGGCGCAACGGCGGCGGTCAATGTCAACACCGTCAGCTCGGGCCTGGGATCCTTGACCACGCTCAACGCGGGCGATCTGTTGACGGGAACTCTGACGGGTGTGGAGGGAGACGGCAAAACCGCTATCCCCAGCATCAATCTGAGCACCTACAACCTGACCACCCTGGCGGCGGCCTTTAATACGACCGGCGGCTCCTTTGCCAACTACGGCATCCAGGCCAATCTCAACGCGGCGGGCACGAGTCTGACCTTTACAGCCAAGGCGGGCGATGCCGGAACCCCCAGCATCACCTCGACAACGTACGGCGATTCGGTAACGGGCGGCGTGGGGAACGTGCTGGTCAACCATACGGCGATTCCAGTTTCCGGCGGCGTCATCGGCTCGTTCAGCGTGGGCAATCCCAATGACATTCTCGCCGGCACGCTGGATATGACGAACAAGAGCAACGGTGCGGATAACATCGTTCTGGGAACCGCCACAGGCGGCGCCGGCGTGACAACCGACACCCTGGCTCATCTGTATGCGACCATTAACGCCAACACCAGCACCACGGGCATCTCGGCCGTGCTCTCGGGCGGCACCAGCAACGCCACCGCCACCACCATCACCCTCTCCGACGACGGCACCGGTGGAACGAACAACGTCGCCAGCGTGGGCACCAATGCCGCAACCGTGACCGACTACACGCCGGTTACGCTTACAACCCCCGGCGGAGGCACACTTGGAAAGGGCACAGGCGCAATTGGCTCTTTCAGCGTCAACAATGTCAACGATACTTTGAGCGGGGACCTCAAGATCAACGTTGCGGGTGCTGCTACTACCCTGGTGGCCGGGCTGGGCAATTTGGCTACAGGCGGGCCGGGCGGCAACGCATTTACGCTGGCTACCCTGAACAATTTCATCAATGCCAACACCGTAGGCGGCGCAGCCACCGGGATCTCTTCGGCTCTGTCCAACAACGGAACCACCATCACCTTCACCAGTAGCGGCGCAGACGGCCAGTTGTTCGATACCACGACGGGCGGCGCTACGAGCGGCAGCACGATTGGCGATGTCACCAACCGCGTTGCGCCCAGCACCGTGAACACCATCACCGTGGGCGCGTCGAACCAGACGCTCTCCGGAACCCTGACGGTGAACACCGGCAGCGGCACGGTGGACAGCCACAACATCTCCGGGATGACCATCGCGCAGATCGCGGCCAACTTCAACGACACGGCGACGGCAACGGCGAACTGGGGGAGCACCGGCACCAACGACGGCATCACGGCCTCGATCAGCGGCGACACGCTGA
Source organism: uncultured Occallatibacter sp. (assembly GCA_964493705.1). Taxonomy (GTDB): domain Bacteria; phylum Acidobacteriota; class Terriglobia; order Terriglobales; family Acidobacteriaceae; genus Telmatobacter. The sequence continues at coordinate 40,202 of CAZBPD010000002.1, read as the reverse complement.
CCCTGGCGCCAACCGCCGGCGATGCCTATGCCACCAACGTGAGCAGCAACGGTCTCACCGACACGCTGCCCGCGGCCTCCAAGAACATCAGCGTCTCCGGCGGCACCATGCTGGATACGCTGTCGGTCAACGGCAAGAACGATACGCTGGGCGGCTCGCTGAACATCACCTCGGGCATCTCCGGGGCCACCACCAATCTGGCACTGGGCACCAGCGGTTCGACCGACAATTTGGCCGACCTGATGGCCACCATCAACGGCAACGCTGCCTACGGCATCACGGCCTCGCTCAACCAGGCGGGAACGCAGTTGACCATGGCGCAGACGGCCAATGACGGTTACAACGCCGCGGTTGCCCCGGTCAGCGTGACCGACTCGGGCGCCACGACCCTGGCCGCCAGCACCAACCTGGGCAGCATCACGGTGGCTTCGGCCAACGATCAGCTGAGCGGTACGCTGACCGGCATGCAAGGCAATCTCTCGCAAACGGCCTTTACCCCCATCAACCTGACCGGGCAGACGCTGTCGCAACTGGCTTCGACCATCAACGTGGCCGACGCCAGCTACGGAATCACAGCTTCTCTCAACCAGGCGGGAACGACGCTGACTTTCTCCGAGACCAGCGGCGACAAAGGCACGCCGACCATCGCCAACCTGGGCAATGTCGTCGACACCACGCCGGCGACCACAACCAACATCGCGCTGAGCAACGTTCCCACCACGGTAGGCGCCAACGCCACCAATTTGGGTTCGGTCAGCATCCTGAACACGGCCACGCTGAGCGGCAGCGTGAGCATCGGCTCGCAGAGCATCGCCATCGGCTCGGGCAACAACACCGCAGCTACTCTGGCCTCGGCGATCAATAACGGCAACTACGGCGTGACCGCGTCGTACAGCACCTCCACCGGGAACCTGACGTTCACCACCAGCAACTCTTCGCTGCAGGTGAGCACGGGCAGCCTGTCGCAAACGCCGGTGGGCACCGCAACCAGCCAGAGTGTGGGCAACCTGAGCGCGCCGACGACGTCGTCCGCTTACTACGACATCGGCATCTCCGGCAACATCGCCGACTCCAGCACCAGCGGCGGCACGGCGAATGTGGGTATCGCCGCCAACACCAACGGCAGCAACGGCACGGCGGTCATCAGCTATTCGGATGCAGCCGGCGTCTCTCTGGCCCAGACCGATCTGACCAGCGCCAGCGATGCGCAGGCAGCCCTGACCCAGATCAACGCAGCCATCACCGCCGTGGCCGCCCAGGACGGCTACCTCGGAGCCCAGATCAACACTCTGAACTCCGTCAGCAGCGTCCTGAGCACCCAGTCGGAGAACGTCACCTCGGCGCAGAACGCGGTTCAGGCCACGGACTACGCTTCGGCGACCTCGAACATGTCGAAGTACGAGATCCTCAGCCAGACGGGCATCTCCGCCCTGGCTCAGGCCAACTCGATGCAGCAGGAAGTCACCAAGCTGTTGCAGTAAACCCGGCAGCCCCGGCCGCGGCTTACCGCCGCCGCCGGGACGACGCAAGGCGCTTCGACGCCAGAACAGGGAGGGCGCCCGCAAGGGCGCCCTTTCTGTTCTGGAGAAGTTACCAGGGGGCAGAAGCCCTTCGCTCGCAGGTCCTTTTTAGCTTTTTCCAATGGACGCGGGCGGAGGGTGGAAGCCGATTTGCTCCCGTAAGCCACGGAGGATGCGATGGGAACAGTAGGCCTGAACTTCGGGTCACCCTTCAGCGGACAGGGATTCGACGTCAGCACGACCGTCTCTGAGATCATGGCCAATATCCAAGGCGTCGAGACGCCCTGGAAGAGCCAGATCACAACCCTGGACAGCCAGGACACAGTGCTCTCCAGCCTGGGGACGCTGCTGTCGAACCTGTCCACGGATATGACCAGCCTGACCGACGCCAGCGGGATTCTGGCGCAGAAGACGGGCTCTAGTTCCGACTCCAACGTGCTGGAACTGACCGCGGCCGACAACAGCGCCATTGCCGGAACGCATGTGGTGACGGTAAGCAATCTGGCGGCGACCTCCAGCGGCGTGCTGACTGAGCTGCCCAGCGCCACGACTCCACTAACCGGCTCGATTGTCATCCAGGTGGGCGCCAGCGGCACGGCGCTGACCGTCGCCCTGACTTCCTCCGACAACACCCTTACTGGACTAGCATCGGCCATCAATTCAGCGGGCATCGGGGTCAGCGCCAGCGTGTTGACCGACACCACCGGCTCGCGGCTGAGCATCGTCTCCGGGACCTCCGGCGTGCCAGGCGATTTGAACATCACTTCGCATATTGCGACGGCCATCGGTTATGCCGATGCGGGGACCAGCAGCTTGACGGTGGATAGCGGAACGCTGGGCACGGTCGCCAGCACCGGCGATACGCTGAGCGGTTCTGTCGTTCTGCAGGTGGGCACCGCCGCGGCGCAGACCATTACGCTAAGTTCCAACAACAGCCTCACTGGACTGGAAACCGCCATCAATTCGGCCAATCTTGGAGTTACGGCCAGTATCGTGACCAATGGCACCACCGGCGTTTCCAGCATCAAGCTGCTCTCCCAAACCGGAGGAACAGCGGGAGCGCTGACGGTGACCTCCAATCTGACCGACACCACGCCCTCTACGCCCACAGCTCTGTCTTACGCCGACGCCGGGAATGTCAGTCTGGCGGCCGATACCGGCACCCTGGGCTCGGTGCTCAGCACCTCCAACAAGCTGAGCGGCTCGGTGGTGCTGAAGGTGGGTAGCGGTACGCCGCAGACCATCACCCTGAGTTCGCCCACCAACAACCTCACCGGCCTGGAGACGGCCATCAACGCCGCCAACCTGGGGGTGACGGCCAGCATCGTTACCAGCGGCGGCCTCTCCAGCATCGCACTGCAGTCGCAGACCAACGGCGCGGCTGGGGCGCTGACGGTTACCTCCAGCCTGACCGACACCACCTTGCTGGGTTACACCTCCGCCGTGCCCGGCGCCAACGCCTCGCTGACGGTAGACGGCGTAAGCCTGACCACCTCGTCGAATACGGTGAACAATCTGATTCCGGGCGTGACCTTTCAGTTGCTGGCCACCTCGGCGGCCAACTCCCCGGTGCAGGTGGTGGTGGGCAATTACAACTCCGGCGTAGAGAGCACGGTCAACAGCCTGGTTACCGACTACAACTCGCTGATGAGCGCCATCAATACCCAGGAGGGCAAGGACAGCTCCGGCAACTCCGAGCCGCTCTTCGGTTCCCCCACGCTCTCCATGTTGCAGCAGGACATTCTGGGGGGCATTGTCACCAACAATCCCAACGGCTACCTGGACGGCATCTCGACCAACGTCAACACCACGATCTCTGGATCGATCGTCATCCAGGTAGGAACCGCGGCGGCTCAGACCATCACCTTGAAATCCTCGCAAAACACCGTCTCCGCCCTGGCCGCGGCCATCAATTCGGCCAATATCGGAGTGACGGCCGGGATGGTGACCACCGACGGCGAGTCCAGCCTGACGCTGGTCTCGGAGACCGCCGGCGCCAACGGGGCGTTGACCGTGACCTCGGGCATCGTCGCCCACAACCCCGCCAAAATCATCTACACCGACCAGGGCAACGGCGGAGCGAGCGGGTTGAATGACACCGGCACCATCGGATCGGTTCCCCTTGCCGCCGACAAGCTGGCGGGCTCGGTGCTGATCCAGGTGGGTACTGCCGGGTACCAGACCATCACCCTCTCTTCGAACAACACGTTGCAAGGTCTCTCCAACGCCATCACCGCCGCCAATATCGGAGTCACTGCCGACGTGGTTGCCGGCACCGACGGCAGCTCCTCGTATATCCAATTGACCTCCCAAACCCCGGGCACAGCCGGCGCGATAACCGTCTCATCCAGCCTCACCGACATCAGCAACAAGGTCGGCACGGTGGCGAATTACAACTTCTCTTCGGATATCACCAGTATGTCCATGCTTGGTGTCAGCGTGAACAGCGACGGCACCCTCTCATTGGATGTTGCATCTCTGGACTCAGTTCTGAACACCGATTACAGCGGGGTGCAGGGACTTTTTCAGAACGCCAATAGCTGGGGGACCTCCTTTGCCACCATGCTCAACAACGCCGGCACCAGTTCCTCGACGGGCATTCTCAAACTCTCGCAGAACTCCAACAGCAGCATCGAATCCACACTGAATGCCGATATTTCACGGGAAGACCTTTTGATCTCCTCGGAATCCAAGAGCGTGCTGAGTGAGTTAAATAGCGCCAACGAGATCATGCAAGAGCTGCCGCAGCAGTTGAGCGGCGTCAACGAGTTGTACTCGGCCATCTCCGGCTATAACCAGAGCAGCACTTAATGAGCGCCTGCTAATGACCGGAGGCAGGCTGATCGGAAGTTATACCCCGCCGATAAGTGCTGTGTGCGGGAAAGAATCTTCACCGGCCCAGCCGCGGTACGTTGCGGCGGCGGCACGCGGCCTTGCCGCCGCGTCTACTGGTATCCCCGCAGTAAGGAGTTGTTTCCTATGAGTTATCAGGAACATGCATTGGAAGGCGCTTCGGCGGTGGATCTGGTAGTGGCGCTCTACGACGGCATTATCCGCTTTCTCTATGCCGCCAGCTTTGCCGTCGATCGCGGCGACGAAGCCGAGCGCCGTAATGCCGTCAAGCGCGCACTGGACATCATCATCCATCTGCAGGCCCGTTTGCGTATGGATGTGGGCGGCCGGCCGGCACAGGCGCTGAGCGAGTTCTACGCATCGATCTTTGCGCAGATCTTGCAGGCTTCGCAGTCGGCTTCGCGGCCCAAGTTCGAACATGTGATCGAGTGCGTGCGCAATGTGCGCGACGCCTGGCGTACGGTTGCAGCCGACCCCGCCGTTAATCCCTCGCCCCTGCAAGTCCCCTCGCGCCGCTCCAGTGGATTCGACTCCGAATACGAGTTTGAATCCAGCGGCCGCTCCAACTGGAACGCATGAAAACTGCTCACCCGGCTACCGTCAGTTCCTCTTCCAACTGCTGCTTCTGGAAGAGGCTGGCGTAGTAGCCGTCGCGGGCCAGCAACTCCTCGTGGCGGCCCAACTCGACAATCCTTCCATGGTCCAGCACCGCAATCTGATCGGCCTCGCGCACGGTCGAGACGCGGTGCGAGATCAGGATGGTCGTCGAACTCGACGTATAGCTGCGCAGACCCCCCAGAATGCGCTCTTCGGTGTAGGTATCCACGCTGGCCAGGGCGTCGTCGAGGATGAGAATCGGCGGGCGGCGGAGCAGGGCGCGGGCAATCGCCGAACGCTGCTTCTGCCCGCCCGAGAGGGTCACCCCGCGCTCTCCCACCATGGTCTCCAGACCATTGGGGAACTCCGCAAACTCCTGGCGAATGTGCGCTGCCTCGGCGGCTTTCAGCATCTCTTCCTCGCCCGCGCCGGGAGCGCCAAAGGTCAAATTCTCGCGAATCGTCTCACTGAAGAGAAAGGTCTCCTGCGGCACCATGCCGATGTTGCGCCGCAGCACGGACAAGGGGAACTCCCGGATGGGCCGGTCGTCGATGAGCAAGGTTCCCTCGGGAGCCTCATAGATCCGGGCCAGAAGGTTGACCAGAGTGGATTTACCCGAGCCGGTGGGGCCGACGATGGCCAGCGTCGAGCCGGCCGGAATCCGCAGCGATATATCACGCAGCACGGGTGTCTCGCTGTAGCTGAAGTTGAGATGGCGGAACTCGATCTCGCCGTCCAGGATTGCGTCGGTGGGAATCGAGGCGTCGGCGGCGCGGTCGTCGATGGCCGGTTCGGCGCGCAGCAACTCGTCGATGCGCTTCATGGAGGCCGTTCCGCGCTGGAAGAGGTTCACCACCCAGCCCACGGCGATGATCGGCCAGGTAAGCAGAATCATGAAGGTGTTGAACTCGACGAACTGGCCAGGGGTAATTCTGTGGGAGAGCACCGCGTGGCCGCCGGCCAGCAGTGTAATCACCATGGAGATGCCCAGGATGAACTCCAGCGAGGGCCACAACATGCCCATCAACTGCACCAGGCGCAGCGAGCGGCGGATGTACTCGCGATTGAGGCGCTCGAAGAGGCCGATCTCGGAATCTTCGCGGGCAAAGGCCCGAATCAGCCGCGCACCGGAGAAGTTCTCCTGGGCTTGCGAGGAGATCTCGGAAAAACTCGACTGAATGCGCTCGAAGCGGTCGTGGATGCGGCTGCCAAAGTACTGCACCAGGATGCTGGCAACCGGCATCGGCGCCCAGGCCACCAGGGTCAGCCAGGGGCTGAGCTTGAGCAGGAAGATGAGCGCGCCGACGGTGAAGAAGATGGTGTTGGCGCTGTACATCAGCGCCGGACCCAACATCATGCGCACGGCGTTCAGATCGTTGGTCATGCGGGCCATGATGTCGCCCGTGCGGTAGGTCTGGTAGAAGCCCGAGTCCTGCCGCTCCAGTTGGCGGAAGAGGTCGTTGCGCAGATCGAACTCGATCTCTCGCGAGATGCCGATCAGAATCCAGCGCTGGGCGTAGAGAAAGACGCCCTTGATGAGCGCGATGGCGATCAGCATCCCTGCCAGCAGTAGAATCCTCTGGTGCGAGGCGTTCTTGCCCAATTCATCGACGGCCTTCTGCAACACGCGCGGGAATTGCACCCAGATGGCGTTGGTGCCGACACAGCAAAGCGTCCCCGCCAGGTATTGCCAGCGGTAGCGGCGCATATAGGCAAAGAGCGGGGCCAAATCGCGGATCATGCTTCTATTGTACGGGGAAGAGGCGTTCTGCCGGCATGGCTCCCGGCCGCCTTTGCAGCTTTCCGAGGGTTGCCGCGCGGCCTACGGATAGGATTACCGGCGGAGGGTGCCTGTGACGCAGGTAACTTGTTGGATACAACAATCTAAGGCTCAGGCCATGATGAACCCGCCAGGACTGCCGATAGAGGGGATGGTTCTAGAACGATTCCAGAAAGGCTCCGCCCTGCAACCTTGGTGTCAGGTCGTCGCTCGCTAAGGCTCGCACCGGCTTGAATGCAAAGGTTCTCAGGTACTGCAATTCTGGAATCGCTGTGGTCGCAAGAGCAAGAAATTCGACTGTGGAGAAACCTCATGAGTTCCTCGCTATGGATGGATGTGGCTGAAAGCGAGCTTTCCCTCGCGCAGACAGAGAGGCGTCGTTGCCCCCGCTACTCTTGCCATGGCTCCGCGGAGGCCATGGTTCTGTTCCCCGAGTTCCTGCTGCGGGGAGAGGTTGTGGACATCAGCCTGACCGGTTGTTTCCTCAAGACCAAAGCCGCGGTCAACATGGATCGCTACAGCCGTGTCGACCTTCGTTTTATGGTCAACGGCAGCCAGTATCGCACCTTGGCGCGGGTGATGGGGATACGCTCTGGAAATGGCGTGGGAATGGAGTTTTCCTTCGATTCCCCGCGCGCCAAAGAGGCCTTCCAGGGGCTGATTCGCTCGCTGAGCGTCAGCACCGTTACGGATTGAAACCTCGCTTCATCCCCGCCTGCCATGCGGACGGGGAACCCTGTCTCTTGACCTGTCTCCAGACCCGAAATGGGCCTGCCTGCCTGCCTTCTGCTATGTTCAGCTTTCACCTCGAGAGAGTTTGCTGGAAACTGGAGTGAAGGGCGCGCCGGGTTGTGAACCGAATCTTCGCCCTGCATCGGAAAGGCGCAATGGAGAATCAACCTGTCATTGCTGAAGCCTCCGCAGTGGAACCTGCGCAGGGCATCGAACGCAGGCGTAACCGCCGTTTCCCTTGTTCTGGATTGGCGGAGGGACTCTTCCATCAACCCGAGATTCTCTTTCGGGGCGAATTGCGCGATGTGAGCTTGACGGGCTGCATGATCCTGACCAGAGCCCATCTGCATGTGCAGGTCTTGTCATTGGTGGAACTGCGCTTCCAGGTCAATAACAACCATTACCGTACGCGCGCGCGGGTGATCGAAATTCGCAATGGGCAGGGCGTGGGAATGGAGTTCATCCATGAAGACGTGCAGGCTGTGGTCTCGTTCCAGGGATTGATCCAGACCCTGCATTATTTGTCGCCGCAGGCTCCCGCGGCGGGCTAACGCCGTGACCGTGTGGGAGAACCCCCTCCCCGGTCTCAAATGCTAGACCGAGAGCGCCCATTTCAATGGAACGCGGTTGCTGAATCACATGGTCACGATTCCAGCGCCCGCTTAAGTGGGTGTGCGCAAGAGCAGATAGCCGCCCACCAGCCCGAAGAGCAGATCCGAAGACCACGCCGCCAGCGCAGCGGGCAGATAATTGACATTTCCCATAGCCCCGAAGAGGCCGTCGACGATGTAATAGGTCAAAGCTACTGCAATGGCCACGGCAATTCCCGTCAGCGAGCCGCGGCGGCCCATGGAGAGGGCAAAGGGAATCGCCAGCACCGCCATCACCACCGCGACGAGCGGATAGGCCAGCTTGTGCCACAAGGCCACGCGCAGGCGCATGGTGTCAAAGCCGCTTTGGCGGAGATCGGTGATGTAATCGTCCAACTGGCCGAAGTTCATCTCCTGCGATTGCAGGTTCTCTTTTTTGAAATAGCCGGGGTCCTCGTGGATCTCGGCAAAAGATGTCTCCTTGAACTCGTGATAGCCGGTGACGCTGGCGGCCTCGATGTCGCGCTCCCAGCCTTTTTGAAAATGCCAACTGCCGCTCTGCTCATCCCAATAGACGCGCGCCGCAAAGATGCGCCGGGAGAGCGAAAAGGTGTTGGGATCGATCTCGAAGACAGAGAGATTGGCAAACTCGTTGCGGTCGGGATCGAAAAACTGGTAGTAGAAGATGCGCGCCGGCTCCCCGGCGTGGGATTGGCCAAAGATCCACTTCTGATCGGGGTGCAGGAAGGTCTGCGGCGGGCGTCCCTTGATGATGCTGCGCAGCGCCTCTTGGCGGCGATTGGCCTGGGGCAGATAAAACTCGTCGAAGAGAAACAGGCTCACGGCCAGAATTGCTGCGATGGCTACGATCGGCACCACCAGCCGGTAAAGGCTGATTCCGGTTGCTTTCATCGCCGTCAGCTCGCTGTTGCGGTTGAGCACACCGAAGGTGACCAGCACGGCGATCAACACCGCCAGAGGCGCGATGGTGTAGAGCAGATCGGGCGTCAGGTTGATCAGATATTCGCCCACCACGCTGAGGGCGATGTGGTTGCGCAGGATGTCGCCCACCAGGTCGAAAAAGGTGAACACCAGCATCAACATCACAAAACCGGCCAGAACCATGAAAAAGGTGGTGAGAAACTCCCGCACTACATATTCGTCCAGGATGCGGGGAAAGATGCCGCGCTCACGGGTGCGATGGGGTTGCGTCTGAAGCCGATCGAAAACCCTCCCGATCCAGGCTCCGGTCCGTTTTCCCCAACCCTCGGGCTGGGATTCTGGAGAGCGTGCGAACCAACTGGTGATGGCATTCAACACCCTTCCGCCGCTGGCCATCTGCCACAAGAGAAAGATTCCCGCCGCGGCGAAGAGAAAGTTGGCCGACCAGACGGCCAAAAATGCCGGCAACTTGTTCTGCCGCCCCAGCGCAATCCCTGTCGAAGAGAGAAAATAGTAGAAAAAGACCAGCAGAATCGTAAAGACGAAGCCCGAACTCTTGCCGCCGCGCCGCGAAGCCACGCCCAACGGCACCCCCACCAGCATCAGCACCAGGCAGGCCGTGGGAAAGGCAAAGCGGTTATGGAACTCGATCAGGTAGCGCTTGGCGTCGGGACCATGCGCGCGTTCCAGCAGCGTGCTGACCGGCAGAGCGTAAATCGCCGTGTCCAGACGGCCCAGATGGACGTCGTTCTGCTGACTGAGAGCCAGCGGCCGGTCGGTGGTGGTAAAGGTGGAGATGTTGTATTGGTCCGCCTGCCCGGTGACCGTCTCGTGCTCCGCGCCCTCGCGCAGCCGCATCAAAAGATCCTGTGAGGAATCGTTGGCCACGGTCGCCGAGGTTGCGGTGGTGATCTTGGGCGTCGCCGGGTCGGTGACATCGGCCATAAAGACCTGCCGCCAGTTGGCCGCTCCGGTTCCGGCGCGAACATCCTGCACGTAGAGCACGAAGTTCTTGAAATCCTCGTAGAAGACCCGCGGTGGAATCTCGTAAGAAGCCTGCGAGGTGGCCAGCGCCTGCTCCAACTCCAGAATGGCGCGGTTGGCCCGCGGCGCCAGATACAGCGAGTTGCCCAGTCCCAGCAGGGTCCCGGCGATGGCCACCATCGAGGCCACACGGACAAAATAGCCGATGCCCAGTCCCGAGGCGCGCATGGCGATGATTTCGCTGTCGGCCGCCAGGCGGCTCAGGCCCAGCAACACTCCCACCAATACGCCCATGGGAATCGTCACCCGGAAGATGTTGGGCAGCATAAAGAGGAACAACTGCAGCACGTTCGAGAAGGTGGAGCTATTGCGCACCATCATCTCCAGAATGTGCGGCAGGTAACGCATGAAGAGAATAAAGGTGAACAACGCGCAGCCAATGAGCGTGTGGGAGAGGATTTCGCCGAGAATGTAACGGGTCAGAATGCGCACGGTATGGGGGGTCCCTGCCTAGTTTATCGCGCCGGGGCGCAGGAGGCTGCTTGGGTGTAGACGGAGAAGAAGCGGGAAGGGTTGCGACTCAATGTTGCCAACGCCGCAAACGCAGACTGTTGGCCAGTACACTGACCGAACTGAGAGCCATCGCCGCCGCCGCCACCCAGGGGCTGAGCAGGATGTGAAAATGCGGATAGAGTACTCCGGCGGCCAGGGGAATGCCCAACAGGTTGTAGCCGACGGCCCAGATCAGATTCTGCCGCATCACGCGCAGAGTGGCGCGGGCCAGTTCGATGGCGGCGGGGATCAACGCGGGCTGGGCGCGCAAGAGCAGCACGTCGCCAGCCTCCTGAGCCAGATCCGCGCCTCCGCCCATGGCGATGCCGGCATCGGCCTGGGCCAGCGCCGCGGCGTCGTTGATGCCGTCGCCGGCCATCCCCACCCGCAGCCCCTCCTTTTGCAAAGCCCGAATCCGCGCCAGCTTACCGGCGGGGTCCAGCCCTGCTCCAACCTCGGCGACGCCTGCCTGCCGGGCAATGGGTGCGGCGGCTTCAGCGGAGTCGCCGGTCAGGATCATGACCCGCAGCCCGGCGTGACGCAGCGCCGCAACCGCCTCGGCCGCGTCAGGCCGCAACGCACCGCGGGCGTCGAAGAACCCCGCCACAACGCCGTCGAGCGCCATCCACAGCCGCGTTACACCCGCCTCAACAGGAGAAACATCCTGCGGCAATGGAACAAAATACTCGCGGAAGAGCGCTTCGTTTCCCAATAGGATCGCGCGGCCCTCGACCCTGGCCGTCATGCCGCGACCGGGCAAGACCTGCACGTCTTCGGCGGCTGGCCAGATGAGCTTGCGTTCCCTGGCGGCGTCGACAATCGCGTGGGCCAGGGGATGGTTCGACCGATCCTCGGCGGCCGCCGCAAGACGCAGCAAATCCGTCTCAGTGAATACAGAGAGCGGGCGAACGGCTTCCAGCACCGGCCTTCCCACGGTCAGTGTGCCCGTCTTGTCCAGCACCAGAAGGTCCAGATGCGCGAGCCGCTCCAGCGCCTCGCCGCCCTTGAAAAGCACGCCCAGTTGTGCACCCCGGCCCACGGCCACGGTAAGCGCCGCGGGAACGGCCAGCCCCATGGCGCATGGGCAGGCGATCACCAGCACCGCAACGGTATTGGCCAAAGCCAGTTGCAGCGAATGGGCAAAGACGATCCAGAGCAAAAACGTAAGCGCGGCCAGCCCCAGAACCACGGGCACAAAGATGGAACTGGCGCGGTCGGCCAGCCGCTCCATGGGCGCACGGGAACTCTGCGCCTGCTGGACCATGCGGGTGATCTGTTCGAGCACCGTGGCTTCGCCCAACGACTCCGCCCGGCAGACCACCGCGCCGTCGTAGTTGAGCGAGCCGGCCAGCACCTGTTCGCCGGTCTCGCGGGCCAGCGGCGTGGATTCGCCGGTAAGCATCGATTCGTCGACCGTGGTGCGGCCCTCCAGAATCACTGCGTCCACCGGAAAACGCTCGCCGGGCAGAACCAGCACGCTGTCTCCCCGCTGAATCTCCTCCAGCGGCACCTTCGCCTGCACTCCGTCGCGGATGCGCCGGGCGGTCGCAGGGCGCAGGCGGGTGAGGGAATCGAGGGCCGCAAGCGCCCGCCGCTTGGCCCGCCCTTCCAGCGTCTTGCCCAAAAGCAGAAAGCCCAGAATCAGCAGCACTGCATCGAAGTACACCTGGCGGCCGGGCGCGGGCAGCAGCGTGGCGTAGGCGGAGTAAAGAAAAGCCACGCCGGTTCCCAGACTGACCAGCGTATTCATGTTGGTGCTGCCGTGGCGCAAGCCGCGGACCGCGCTCCCATAGATGCCCCGACCGGCCCAAAGCATCAGCACCGCCGTCATTCCCAGCAGCGTACCGCGGAGAAACTCCGGCGGCAGCGCGTAGAGCCAAGGCAGCAGACGCATCAGAAGATGATCGAAAGCGCCCATCTTTTCAGAACCGAGCGGCATAGCCAGCAGCATGGCCGCAGCGCCGCCCGCCAGTGTGGCCCAGGCCTTACGCTCGAATCCCGTGTTCTCTGCCTGGGAGGAGTTGGTCGCGCCGTCTTTGCGGGGCAGCACGGCATCGTAGCCGGCTGCGCGAATGGCTTCTACAAGCCGCTGCGGCGCGGTGCGGGCGGGATCGAAGACCACGCTGGCGCGGTGGGCCATCAGATCTACATGCGCCGATTCCACGCCCTCGGTCGAACGCAATGCGGCCTCCACATGATGCTGGCAGGCGGCGCAGCTCATCCCCAGCACGGGCAGGGTGAGCGTCTGGGTCGAGGTTGAGGACATGGACTCCTTTTCGAGCGGAGCTAGCGAAGTTAGCAGCGTTAGCTTGGTTAGCAGGTTAGCGGTGTTGGCGAAGATAGCGGGATCAGCGATATTAGCAGGTTAGCTGCGTCTTACAATCGCTCGCTGAACGGCACGGCCTCGCAGGACCTTATCCTTCCTCGATGAATGCCGTGAATCCGGCTTTGGCAATCGCTTCGAGCGCGGGTCCGGGTGACGCCGGTTCCGCGGAGGTGGTAAAGCGCGCCGCACCCACCCGCACTTCCTTCACTTCGATTCCCTCGACCGTCGCCAGCGCCTGGCCGACGCGCCGCACACAGGCTCCGCAGTGCATTCCGTCGATCCGTAGGGTAATTTCGGCCATTGCCGCCTCCTCGTTTCTCTGATTTTAATTGGGGACAGGGAACGAGGGAACAGGGAACAAGGGAACAAGGGAACGAGGGAACGGCACGCCGCCGCCATCCGGGTACTGCTCAGTGACACCTGCCCCCTGACCCCTGTCACCTGATAACTTTCTCTCAGGAGCAACATGCAACGCGAATATCCTGAACAGCCTCTGGTCGGCGTCGGCGCGGTGATTGTGGACCGGGGCCGGGTGCTGCTCATCCGCCGCGGCAGCGAACCGCTCAAGGGCCAATGGTCGCTGCCAGGCGGCCTGCTCGAGCTGGGCGAATCCCTGCACCAGGGCGTGATCCGCGAGGTACGCGAAGAGACCGGCCTGGAAGTCGAGCCGTTGGAGCTGGTCGAGCTGCTGGACCGCGTCCATCGCCAGGGCGAGCGCGTCCAATACCATTATGTGATCGCCGACTACCTTTGCCGGCTTACCGGCGGGGAGCTGCGGGCCGCCTCCGACGCCGATGCGGCGCGTTGGGTCGAGCGAGCGGAGTGGAACAGCCACAGCGCCCTCTGTATTGATCCGGTGACGGCCATGGTGATCGAAGCGGGCTGGAAAAAATGGTGCGAAAGGCAAGCGGATCGATGAAAATCTTGCGAATTCTCCTCTGGAGCGGGGGCGCGCTGCTGCTGCTGGCGCTGGCGGCGGGGCTGGGCTTTTACGAGCGTCCAGTCAGCTTCTTCAATGAAAGCATGATTGCGCGCGAGTTTTTGGGAGGAATCGAGAGCCATTCTCTCCAAATTGCCGGCCACCGCGTACATTATCTGGCCGAGGGTCCCGCAACCGGCCCGGCGGTGGTGCTGGTGCACGGGCTGGGCGGCCATGCCGAAGACTGGCTTAACCTTGCCCGTCCGTTGACGCGAGCCGGATTCCGCGTCTATATGCCCGACCTGCTGGGTTACGGACGCAGCGAAAAACCTCGCGATTTTTCCTTTTCCGTGCACGACGAAGCCGAACTTGTCGTTGGCTTCATGGACGCACTGGGCATTCGCCAGGCGGACGTGGGCGGCTGGTCGATGGGCGGCGGCATTGTGCAGCATGTGGCTTTTCGCCACCCTGGACGGGTGCGGCGGCTGATTCTCTTCGATAGCATCGGCCTGCTAGAGAAGCCGCAGTGGAATGTCCACCTCTTCACTCCGCACTCCGCCGCCGAACTCGATCAGCTCGATGCGCTGCTGATGCCCCATCCGCCGGTGGTTCCCGCATTTGTGGCGCGGGACATTCTGCGCGTGTCTGAACAACGCGCCTGGGTGATCGATCGCGCCCTCGACACCATGCTCACCGGCCAGGATGCGACCGACACGATGCTGCCGCAGTTGAAGATGCCGGTGCTGCTGGTGTGGGGAGCGGAGGACCGCATTGTGCCCCTCAGCCAGGGCCAGACCATGCAGCGGATGATTCCTCAATCGCAACTTGAAGTGCTGAAAGGATGCGGTCATCTGGTCCCGGTCCAGTGTTCCGCCGCCATCGCGCCGCGGATGCTGGCCTTCCTGCAACAGCCGTGATCCGGAGTGAGATATAGGTTTCGAATCGGGTGCCCCACCCTCGCCGCGCCTTTGTTTTTGCGGCTAGGGTGGGACGATCCCGTCCTAAGCGCGGCCCCGGCAGGGAACCTTCGCCCCGCGCGCCGCGTACAATGGAGAGCGATGAGAGCTTTTCGCCGTACCCTTTCGACGGTCTTCCCGCTGCTGCTTCTGGCGGCTGTGGGCGTCTATTCCGCAGCAGCGCGGGCGGAGCGGGTCGAGGACCTGCCCAAACCCACCGATTACGTCAGCGACTTCGCCCACGTGCTTTCGCCGCAGGCTATCGCCCGGCTGGACCACCTCTGCGCCCAGTTGGACCACACCCAGGCCAACGCCCAGATCGCCATTGTGACCGTCAAAACACTGGATGGCGACGATTCGGCCGATTATGCCACACGTCTCTTCGAAAAGATGAAGATTGGTGCAAAGGGAACAGATCGAGGTGTTCTTTTACTTTTTGCAATCGACGACCGCAAACGTTCGATCAAGATTGGCTATGATCTCGAAGGCATTTTACCGGATGCAAAGACGGGCGATATAGGCAGATCTGTTGTTCCCTATCTCCAAGCTCGTGATTACGATAACGCGGCTTTACTGGAAACGGAGCAAATTGCTCAGGTAATCGCCACCGATGCCAAGGTGGCTTTGCAGGATGAACCGGGCCAATTGCCCTCGCAACAGCCAGTGCGCCATGGAGCCCCACTGGGTAAGTTGATTCTGATGATCGTTCTTTTGATCTTTTTTGGAGGCTTCTTCGGGTTGCGAACGCTGATGAGCTTTGGACTTCTCGGGATGCTATTAGGTGGTGGACGAGGTGGTGGACCGTGGATGGGTGGAGGCGGCTTCGGAGGCGGCGGGGGTTTTGGCGGAGGTGACTCCGGCGGGGGCTTTGGCGGCTTCGGAGGCGGTGGAACAGGCGGCGGCGGTTCAGATGGAAGTTGGTAATTTTTCATAGGCTTGCAGCAACAGGTCGCACACAACGGCGGCCAAAGGAGAAAACACTTGATTCGTCGTGGCGTTTGGATTGCATTGGCGGTAGTGGGTGTGTTGGTCTTGGGTGTGCTGATGATTTTTGGCAGCTATGTGAGCGCCAAAAACCAGATGGTCACCAAGGATGAGAATGTAAAGGCGGTGTGGGCGGATGTGGATGTGCAGTTGCAGCGCCGCGCCGACCTGATTCCCAACCTGGTGGAGACGGTCAAGGGCTTTACCAAGGAAGAGAGCACGGTCTTCGGCGACATTGCCAACGCGCGGGCAGGGATGTTGAACGCGCAGGGTCCGGCGGGCAAGATCGAGGCCAACGGGCGGCTGGATTCGGCGCTGGGCCGGCTGCTGCTGCTCACCGAGAACTATCCGCAACTGCGCTCCAGCGAGCAGTTCATGCGCCTGCAGGACGAACTGGCAGGAACCGAGAATCGCATCGGCGTAGCGCGCCGCCGCTATAACGATGCTCTGCGCGACTACAACACCTTCGTCCGCCAGTTCCCCAACAGCATCTGGGCGGGAATCGCCGGATTCCAGGTGAACAATGCCTTCTTCGAGGCCACCCAGAGCGCCCGCACGGCTCCGACGGTCAAGTTCTAGAAGTCTGCACAGCGACTGATCGCGAAAAAGGCCATCCCGCTGGGGATGGCCTTTTTCATGGATTGAGTAGAGAAAGACTAGCAGCTAGAGACCGCAAGAACCCTAACCCCTAACCCCTCATCCCTAACCCCTACTTGTAGGAGGCGATGGCGCTGGCTTCGTCGTCATAGATGTCGAAGACGGTATACAGCTTGGTGAGTTGCAGCAGGTCGTGGACCTTCTTGGTGAGGTTGAGCAGCTTCAGGGCCACAGACTGATTTCTGGCCGTGGTGAAGGCGCTGACCAACTCGCCCAAACCGGAGCTGTCGATGTAGTTGACGTCGCCCAGGTTCAAGAGAATGTTCTTGGAACCTTTACCGATGAGGTCGCGAACCGCCTCACGCACCACGACACTGCCCTCGCCGAGGGTAATCCGCCCGCTGAGATCGAGGACGGTGACGCCGTCCACTTCACGGGAAGCAATCGAAAGAGCCACAGGTATTCCTCCTTGTTAAAAGTACGGTTGGAGCCTTTGTTCGTTCCCGCACCGGAAAGCATGGGGATCTTCAAACACCGGGAAAAGATCGTTGTTGGTATTCTACCGCGCAAGAGCGTCAGGAGGATCGCCGGCCGGGGCCAGATGTTTGACCAGAGTCAATTCGGTTCCGGGCTGTAGTTGACGAAAGTGTACCTCATCCATGAAGGAACGGATCAGAAAGATTCCCCTGCCGCATCCGCGAAGGAGATTTTCGGGAGCCAGCGGGTCGGGAAGGGAATTGGGGTCGAAGTTCTCGCCCAGCCCCTTGCCCTGGTCGGCGATGGTAAAGATCAGGTCGCTGCCGGTGTTTTGCAGGCGGACGGAGACGTGTTTGGCGGAGTCGTATTCATTGCCGTGGATCACGGCATTGACGGCGGCCTCGCGCACCGCCATGGAGATATTGAAGCGCTGATCTTCATCCAGTCCGGCCTCCAGCGCCAACTGCTCGGCGGCGGCCTCGATCTGGGCGACGCTCGCCATGGTGGAGCTCAACGCGAATTCCCGGCTCTCTGCCTGCGGTCTGTTCACCGGCCTGTACCTTTCCGGCAATGCCATCGGGAAAAATCAAGCACTCCCCCAAGCCCACGCCTTTCTGGCAGTTTCAGCGCTGCAGCGGATTGTGTCAAGAGCGGGGCGTCTTGAGGCCAAACAATCAAAAGGATTCACGAGTATCCAAGTTGATGCGCAAAGACGTTCCGCATACAGACAGAGGGTTGCCCGGAGAGGGTACACTCATCCCATGCAGCCTCGCACCTCAGCTCGCGTCAGTTTGACCGCCCTGCTCGGCACCCCGGTGACCGACGCCCAGGGGCATCTGCGCGGACGGCTAAAGGATGTGGCCGTGGCTACCGGTCCCGATGCCGGCAAAGTCGCCGGTCTGGTGCTGAAGACCCGCACCGGGCTTTTCATCGTCCCCTCGCAGGAGGTGATGGAGACGCCCGCCGGCACCCTCGAGCTGCGTTCCGTCGGCGCTCTGGAGCCGCTCAAGGACGAGGGCAACTACCTCTATCTGCAACAGGATCTGATCGATCGCCAGATCATCGATATTCATGGCCGCAAGGTGGTCCGGGTCAACGATGTCGATTTGGAATGGATGGGCAAGGGCGCGGCCCATCTGCTGCGCGTCGCCGAGGTCGAGGTCGGCCTGCGCGGAGCCTTCCGCCGCGTCTTCAAAGGTCTGTTGCCGCGGGCCACGCTGGAGACGATCTCGCGCAAGCTCAAGCCCAGCGGGATTCCCTGGCAGTTTGTCGATGTGATCGAGGTCGATCCCGCCCGGCGGGTCAAGTTGCGCATCGAGTACGAGCGCCTGGCCGAGATGCACCCCTCCGATCTGGCTGAGATTCTGGAAGATCTGGCTCCCGCCGAGCGCGAGGCGGTCTTCACCTCCTTGGACGAGGAGTTGGCCGCGGAGACCCTGGAAGAGGTCGAACCCAAGCTGCAAAAGGCGCTGCTGGAAAGGCTGGACGAAGAGCGCATCGCCGACATCGTCGAAGAGATGGACCCCGGCGCGGCCGCCGACCTGCTTGCCGAATTGCCCGAAGAGCAATCCGACGCCATTCTCGAAGAGATGGAGCCGGAGGAACGGCAGGAGGTCGAGGAACTGCTGGAGTTCGACGAGGACTCCGCGGCCGGCTGCATGACCACCGACTTCGTCTACGTGAGCGTCACGGCGACCGTCTCCCAGGCGGTTGAGGCGCTGCGCTCCTTTGACGGCGATCTGGAGAGCGTTACCGAGATCTATCTGCTCGACGACAAGCGTGTGCTGCGCGGAACCGTTCCCCTGGCCCGGCTGGTGATGGCGCTGCCCGAGACGCATATGAATCTACTCAGCGAATCGCGGGTTCTCAGTTGCCCCGCTGACCTGCACCAGAACGAACTGGCCGAGTTCTTCGACAAGTACAACCTGCACGCGCTGCCGGTAGTCGATACGGCAGGGCGGATGGTGGGGGTGGTGCAGGCCGACCACGTCATCAGCTTCCTGCGCGACAAACTCTAAAGCTGTTGGACAGCCGTTGAACTGTGCAATCCGGCTCAATTTCTGACCCATTTGGCGAATCAGGTTCCCTTTTTGTTACCGGAAGGTCGATTCGAGCCGAGAAATCCCCTGCGCCGAACAGGATCTATGAAAGAATCCTAGTATGATGCAGTTTCCCAAGATCATTCAGGGAGGCATGGGTGTAGGCGTCTCGAATTGGCGTCTTGCTCAGGCAGTCTCCAAACTCGGCCAGCTGGGGGTAGTCTCCGGCACGGCGCTCGATCAACTTTTTGTGCGTCGCCTGGCCGATGGCGACAAGGACGGCGCCATGCGTCGCGGACTGGACGCATTCCCGTTCCCTGAGATGGCGAGGCGCATCTGGCAGGAGTATTTTGTGCCCGGCGGTAAACCGGCCAGCCAGCCCTATCCGGCGACCCCCATGCATCAGCGCAAGGACCCGCGCAAGCTGGTTGAGCTGTGCATGGTGAGCAACTTCGTCGAAGTCTTCCTGGCCAAGGAAGACCACAAGAATCCCGTCGGCATCAACTTTCTTGAAAAAGTGCAGATGCCGCATCTCTCGTCGATCTATGGCGCCATGCTGGCCGGTGTCGGCTATGTGCTGATGGGCGCGGGCATTCCCCTGCACATTCCCGGCGTCCTCGATGCGCTCTCTCTGCAGCATCCCACCGAGTACAACCTCTCGGTGACCGGGGCGTACCAGGGCATGGATACGGCGATGGTCTTCGATCCGCTCGAATATGCCGAAGGACCGCTGCCGCTTCTCAGCCGGCCCAAGTTTCTGGCCATTGTCTCTTCGAATACGCTGGCGACCACCATGTTGCGGCGCGCCTCGGGGCGGGTCGACGGATTGGTGATCGAGGGTCCCACGGCGGGCGGGCACAATGCTCCTCCGCGTGGCAAGACCCTGTTCTCGGAAAAGGGCGAACCGGTCTACGGTGATCGCGACCGGGTGAATATCGCCGATCTGCGCACGCTGGGCGTTCCCTTCTGGTTGGCAGGCGGCTATGGAACTCCGGAGAAGGTGCGCGAAGCTCTCGATATGGGTGCTGCCGGCGTGCAAGTGGGTACCGCCTTCGCCTTCAGCCGCGAATCCGGCCTGCGCGAGGATCTGAAACAACAGGGACTGGAAAAGGCGCTCAACGGGACCGGCGAGGTCTTTACCGATCCGCTGGCCTCGCCCACCGGTTTCCCCTTCAAGGTAGCCCTGATGGAGGGCACCTCCTCCGAGTTGCGCGTATATCAGCAGCGGACCCGCGTCTGCGACATGGGATACCTGCGGGAGTCCTACGCCAAAGAGGACGGCAAGATTGGCTACCGCTGCGCCGCCGAACCCGTGGCCAACTTTGTCGCCAAGGGCGGCAAGATCGAAGAGACGGTTGGACGCAAGTGCTTGTGCAATGCGCTGCTGGCCAACATTGGCCATGCGCAGATCCGCAAGGACGGGAGCCTGGAACCCGCCTTGGTTACCGTGGGCGATGAGATGAACGCCGTGGCGCAGTTCCTTGCGCCGGGGCAGTCCAGCTATAGCGCCGGCGAAGTGGTTGGCTCGCTGCTCAGCCTGAGCGAGAATATCCTGCCAGTAGAACGTGTCCTGGCGGCTACCGCCTAGCGCACTCTTTTGCCGAATTTCGGCAGAAGTCCATGGGCGGAAGATCCAATCCGGATCTTCCGTCCATTCTTTTTTCGGGGCCCGTGTTGAGCGATGAACTGCGCCCGAAGCAGCGTTCAGGCCCGCTTTGTTTCGCGCAGATGGTGGCTGTCGCCGGCGGTCAGAGTCATCCCGTAGATCTCCTTGAACTGCGCGATCTCTTTGAGCGTCTGCGCGGAAAATGGCGCCTTGCCCTCGAAGGCGTGCAGCACAATGCCCTCCAGCAAGTCGCCCAGGGTCAGGTCCTTCAACTCCGCAACGGCCTTGAGCACTTTAAGGATGCGTTTCTCGATGCGGACTCCGGTTTGCACCCGTTCCACCTCGACCGTAGGGCGGGAATTGTTTTCTTGGTTCATGGTTCCTCCTTTCTACCAAGAGACCAGGGTACCACGGTACCATCTATTTTTCAACGAGAGATGAGCAACTCGCATCCTTGGCCGACGGCAATTTTTCTTCTGGGCCGATGTGTCTCATTTCGAGACAAGTGCTACGCTGTTGCCGATCGGGCAGGTGTTTGGAGGGTATTTTCAGTGGGTACTGGACACTGCCTGAGAAGCGGTTGCAGGGCTTAGTCAGCCTTGGGAGTTCAACTCTCCTGCCCTCCGCTCGCCCTCAACCCGCATTTTCAATTCACTGCTGATTTCGTTTGACCTGATACGACTTCAGCGCTAATATCAATTTGTCTCAGGCGGTGTTCAGCCGATATTCAATAAGGCCCCGGAGTGACTAACCGGGGCCTTGTTGTGTCTGGAGCAGAGGGGTTTGCCGGCCTATCCCGTTGCCGTGCAGAAAGTATTTTTTGAGCGGCGCAGAGAGTTCGCTTCCCGCCCCCTCACCTGATATGGTCAGGGAGGAACTCCATGAATCCTCCATAGGAAATCGCGGGCATGTGGAAGCGTTGGCGAATACGGGTACTCCTGTTCATGGCCGTTCTCGGCCCCGGATTCATAACCGCCAACGTGGATAACGATTCCGGCGGCATCCTGACCTATTCCCAGGCCGGCGCGCAGTTCGGCTACACCCTGCTTTGGACCATGCTTCCCATCACCATCGCCCTGATTGTGGTGCAGGAGATGTGCGCGCGCATGGGCGTAGTCACCGGCAAGGGACTCAGCGACCTGATCCGCGAGGAGTTCGGACTGCGCCTCACCTTCATTCTGATGGTGCTGCTGGTGGTGGTCAATTACACCAACGTGGTGACCGAGTTCATTGGCATCGCCGGCTCCTTGCAGCTCTTCCATGTCTCCCGCTTTATTTCCGTGCCGGCTTGTGCTTTTCTGGTCTGGTTCATGGTGGTCAAGGGCAGCTACAAGAGCACGGAAAAGATCTTTCTCATTGCTTCTGTCGTGTACATCGCCTACATCTTTGCCGGGGTGCTCTCGCAGCCCAGTTGGCACGACGCGCTGCGGGCTACGGTGGTCTTGCCTCCCAGCAGTGTCTGGCACGACAAGGCCTATATCTACACGGCCATCGGCGTGGTGGGCACCACCATCGCTCCGTGGATGCAGTTTTATCTGCAATCGTCGATTGTGGAGAAGGGAATCCGCGTCAAGGACTACGCCGCCTCGCGGCTGGATGTGATCGTGGGCAGCTTCTTTACCGACATCGTGGCCTGGTTCATCATCGTGGCCTGTGCTGCCACGCTCTTCGTACACGGCATGGGCGCCATTCAAGTGGCTTCAGACGCGGCCGAAGCCATGCGCCCCCTGGCCGGGGATTATGCCTTTGTGCTCTTCGCCTTCGGGCTCTTCAACGCCTCGCTCTTTGCCGCTTCGATTCTTCCCATCTCGACTGCCTATACCGTTTGCGAGGGCTTGGGCTTCGAGTCGGGCGTGGACAAGCGATTCAAGGAAGCGCCCTTCTTCTATTGGCTCTATACACTGTTGATCGTGGGCGGCGCGGCCACCGTGCTGGTGCTTCCGCTGGCTCAGCTCATCAATGTGGCGATTCTCTCTCAGGTGCTCAACGGCGTGCTGCTGCCGGTGGTAATTATCCTCATGCTGATGCTCATTAACCGTCACGATCTGATGGGCGAGCACAAGAACTCGCGCCTGTGGAACATCATCGCCTGGGGCACCAGCCTCATCGTTATTGGGATGACTTTGGTGATGCTCTGGGGCATGATGCCGGGCCATTAAGATAACCTCGCGTCCAGCGGTTCTTACCGCTGTCAGGAGGTCCAGTATGGCAATTGCCAAGACGAAAAAGGAACTCATTGAGGCCATGGAGACCGAATACCGCTTGCTCAAGCGGTGCATCGATGGGCTCAGCGCAGAAGAACGCGAGCATTCGGGAGTCTGCCACGCTTGGTCTGCCAAAGACGTAATCGCCCACCTTGTGGAGTGGAAGAAAATGTTCCTGGGATGGTATGAGGAGGGCTTGCAGGGCGGCAACCCGCGCACTCCCGCCGAAGATCTGAAGTGGACCCAGACGCCGGCCCTGAACGAACGCATTTACAGGAAGTGGAAAGAAGAAACATTTGAGGTGATTCTCGCCGAGTTCGAATCCACCTACGCCAGAATGCTCGAATTGACCCGCTCAATTTCACAGGAAAAGCTCTTCCACAAGGGACTCTATCCCTGGCTGCGCGTCTGGCCGCTCTCCCGCTGGATCGCGGCCCAAACCAGCAGCCATTATCGTTGGGCGCGCACCCGGATTCGCCGATGGGCCAACCAGCATAGACAGCAAGCTGACTCAAAGCAGAGTTATGGCGAATAATACGTGCTGGCCCTCATGCGGCGCGGTCGAAGAGTTCGATTTTTGGTCTGCGCTTGCGGCTGGCGCGCCAGAGATCGTACTGGGTTTGCAGGTCGATCCACAGCGTGGGACTGGTTCCGAAGGCTTCGGAGAGGCGCAGCGACATCTCTGCCGAGATGCCTGCTTTGCAATTGAGGATACGTGAAAGCGTGATCCGCGAGACGTGCAGCCGCGCCGCCGCCTCCTTGACCTGCATCTCGCCCAACCACTCCCTCAGTACGCGGCCGGGATGCGCCGGATTGAACATTTCCGCCATTGTTATGCCAACTCCCCTAGTGGTAATCCCGATAATCGACCAGAATCGCGTCCTCACCCTCGAAACAGAATGTGAGCCGCCAGTTGCCGTTCACCTTCACCGACCAATGCCCTTTCAGTTTTCCTCGCAGCGAATGCAAACTCCAGCCGGTAGCGTTCATATCCTCTGGCTTCTTCGCCTTGTTGAGGAGAGTAAGCTGGGTATTCAATCGGAACGCGTGGCTAGGCTGAATTCCCGCCTTGCTCCCGGTATAGAAGAACTTCTCTATGCCGGAATGGCGAAAGCTCCTGATCACGCGAAAAGTGTAGCGCTACACGATACCGAATGTAAAGGAGATTTTTCGGATGCTCAACCTCTTTGCGGAGGCTACAGCAGCTTGCCGGCGGCCAGGTCGCGGATGAGTCCGCGGTCGGCGGCGAGGAAGTCGTAGCCGGGCAGCTCTTCCAGCTTGGTCCAGCGAAACTGTTGAAAGATGCGGTTGGTCAGCTCGCCGCTGAAGGCGTGAACGGCAAAAAACTGGAGGTCGACCGCGCCGCCGTGGCGATAGTTATGGCGGATGCGTGTGACGCGATTGCCGATGACCGCCTGGATACCAAGTTCCTCGTCCAGTTCGCGGGCCAGGGCCTCTTCGGGAGTCTCGCCGGCTTCGATCTTGCCGCCGGGGAACTCCCATTGCAGGGCCATGGGCTGGTCGGGCCGGCGCTGGCAGATCAGCACCTCGCCGCCGCGCACAATCAACGCCGCCACCACGAAGCGCAGGGCGGGGCCAGCCGGGCGAGGGGGAAGATTGGATTGGATCTCCGGTTCCACTCCTTTAGTGTATCTGCATGGTTTCCGGCGGAGTCTATACCGCATGTCCTCTGCGCAGGGCGGCTCTTGACCAGGATGGTTCCCAAGCCACCGCCTAAGGCAAAAAGTGATGCACATGCGCGAAGCACCGCCGTAGTAGATCCTTCAGTCCCCGAATCACTGGCGAAGAGCCGCGCCTAAAGGCGCCTGCGTTTGACGCATTCTCTCAGTGGCCTGAAGGCCACTGCTCCCTCCGCACGACGAGCTACAGCAGCAAGGTAGAAATCCAGGAAGTCCGCAACGCACTGCTCCCTTCGCGACACAAGCTACAACCGTAGTAAAAGTTATTCTCCTCCCACCGAGGATTGCAGGCCCCTGGCCGCGTGCGGCAGATAGTAGCCCCAGCGGTGGCGCGCCGCTGCTTCAAGTAAAGCCGGCGAGGGGTTGACCGGGAAGGGATGGCGGGCGACCTCCAGCATGGCCAGATCGTGAATCGAGTTGCCGAAGACGGCGTCTGGCTGGGCAAGCCCCACTCGGCGCAAAGACACCGCCTTGGCCTCATCGGTGGGCACGTCGACAATCTCCTCGGTGAGCAGACCGTCGCTGACGCGCACCTCGGCGGCCAGCACGCGCTCCTCGGGGATGCCCAGGGCGCGCACGCCCTCCACAACCACCCATTTGTTGGTGGAACTGACCGCCCACAACTCGACGCCGTTGTGGCGCAATTGGTCGACCAGTGCAACCATCTCGGTAAAGTAGCGCGTGGGCACGAACTCCTGCACGTAGCGCACAGCGGCGGTACGCAGCTCTTCTTCGCGCAGGCCGGCGTAGATCTGCACCATCTCGCCGCAGATAGTTGCTTCGCTGACCTTGCCGGCCTGGTAGGCGCGGTGGCGGTTGTCGATCAAGTCGCAGGTGGAACGGGAGATGAGTCCCTGCTCGATGGACCAGATCATGAATCCATGGCCGGAGTCGCCGCTCCAGAGAGTGCCGTCGCAGTCGAAGACCGCAACCTGGGGTTTGCTGTCGAGAACCAACTGGATAAATTGCTGGTCCGACCATTGAGGTGTTCTAATGAGTGTCGAAGTCAAACGTTCCTCGATTTGAGTGGAAAATGGTTCAACTCTATTTTCCTTCAAACGGGGGTGTCTCTGCACTCGGATGGGCTGGGAAAAATGAAGATATGGGCAATTGTGCGGCTGGCCCGCGAGTTTGTCTATTCGAATCTAGGCGATTTTCCCGCGCGGGAGACGATGCGATGAAAAGCCGGCGAGGGTTACAGACAGTTTTAGCGATGGCGGCGGTGCTGCTGTGGGGAACCGCTGTGCGATGCGGAGCGCAGTTTGCCGCTCCCGATGCGAATGCGTCGAGCGCGGCTTCGATTCCTCAATCTGCCCTGCTGCAACCCGACGTTTTGAACCGGTTGTTGTTGCTCAAGAGCGCGGAGAAGCCGCTGATCTTGCAAGTCGGCTCGCGCCTCTTCTTTGCCGAGGCGCATATTCCCGGAGCGGTCTTTTCCGGCCCCGGTTCGCAGGCGGCGGGCCTGCAATTGTTGCAGATCAAGGTAGCCGGGCTTAAACGCGACAGGCCCATCGTGATTTACTGCGGCTGCTGCCCCTGGGATCGCTGCCCGAATCTGGGTCCCGCGTACAAGCTGCTGCGCACGCTCGGCTTTACCAATGTGAAGGCGCTTTACCTGGCCAACAACTTCGGCGACGATTGGGTCAACAAAGGCTATGCGGTGGAAGAGGGTCTGTAGACCGGCGTTGCTGATAGCAGCATTGTTTTTGGCCGCAGGTGCAGGACGGGCCGCCGATCCAGCCAGGACGCTGCTCGACCAGCCTGCGCCGCAGTTTGTGCGCTCCGATCTGGACGGTCTTCGCGTGGACCTGAGCGCCTATCGCGGCAAGGTGGTGCTGTTGAACTTCTGGGCCGGATGGTGCGCTCCCTGCCTGACGGAGATGCCGCGCTTTAACGCGTGGCAAAGGGAATTCGGAACGCAAAAGCTGCAAGTCCTGGGCGTTTCGATGGATGAGGTTGAAGATGCGGATGCTGTGCGCACCTTGCGGCGCAAGTTGGGCGTCGATTATCCCATTCTGATGGGCGATGCGGCGCTGGGCAAGCTCTATGGGGGAATCCTGGGCGTCCCGGTGAGCTTTTTGATCGATCGCCAGGGCGTGATCCGCGCCCGCTTCCAGGGTGAAACCGGCCTTGCCGCGATGGAGAAGAGGATTCGCACCTTGCTGGCTCAGCCCTGAACCTACCCGGCCTGGCGCCTGACTCCCAAGGAACCTCTGATTAAGTGCGCCTCCTATGACCAACCTTCCCTCAGGGGCTAAAGCCCATTGATTCTTTGAGCTTTATGTACGGGCTAAAGCCCGTACCCTTCAAACAGTCGACTTAATCAGAGGCTCTCTAATCCATCCAGCCCTATTGAAGATGCAACGGAGAACAACCGCAGATTCTTCACTTCGTTCAGGATGACAAATCCATTTTTGTGCAATCGTTTGGCCGCGTCAGTAATCCCCAATCCCTGAACCCTGAACCCTGAACCCTGAACCCTGAACCCTGACTATAACGCAACCACAATCCTTCGCCTTGCGCGCAAAGAATCGTTGCCGAGTTTGATCCCTTGATGAACGAGGTTCGGTAAGAATCCTGAGACGTTCATTGCGCCCCGGTTAAAGGGATAATCGGAAGTGTGGAAACCGCGCGCAATTTCGTGCTCTTGCAGGACTACCAGGCGTATCTGCGTGTAGAGAAGGGATTGCGCCCACTGACCTGCGAGGCCTACTCCGGCGACCTCAATACATTTGCCGAGTTCCTGGAAGGCCGGCACGGTGTATTGCTGACGGCGGTGCAGGAGGATGTAGCAGCGTTTTTGGAGAATCTGCGCACACACGGCATCGACGAGCGCTCGGCGGCGCGCAAATTGAGCTGCCTGCGCGGCTTTTACAAGTGGCTGCTCCTGGACCGCCGCATCCATCACGATCCCACGGTGAACATCGAGTCGCCCAAAGCCTGGAAGGTGCTGCCCAAGTCGCTGGCCGAGCCGGAGGTGCTGGAGATGCTGGAGCGGGCCGAACGAGCCGCCGCACATCCCCAGGCGCGGGCCCTCGATCTGCGCGACAGGGCGATTCTCGAACTGTTGTATGCAGGCGGGCTGCGCGTCTCCGAACTGACCGATCTGAGCACCGGCGATCTGGCCCTGGACGCCGGGCGGGTGCATGTGCGCGGCAAGGGCGATAAGGAGCGCATCGTGCCCCTGGCGCACACGGCAGTAGAAGCGATTGAGACCTATCTACGCGAGGGACGGCCGCATCTGGCCCGGATCAGCTCGGCGCGCAAGTCCGTGTCGGCTAAGAATCCGCCTGTGCTGCGGCAGGAAGCGGCGCGACAGGATCGCGTTCGCTTGTTTCTCTCTCTGCGTGGCTTGCCGCTGACCCGGCAATGGGTTTGGCATTTGGTGAAGGCGGCCGGCCACGATGCGAGCCCGCATCAACTGCGCCACAGTTGCGCAACGCACATGGTGGAGCATGGCGCCGACCTGCGTAGCGTACAGGTAATGCTGGGGCACGCCGACATCTCCACCACCCAGGTCTATACCCATCTGGCCTTGGGTCATTTGAAGGAAGTACATCGCCTGCATCATCCCCGCGCGCGCCGAGCGATTGCCGAAGAGCCTCTCACTCATCCAGCAGGATTGCGCAGAGCCGCCGCAACCGGCACACGTAGCGGTTTGCATCTGGTTGCCAAGCCGGCATTCAGGGCCGCTGCCGAGGAGGAGCAGCCATGAGCGCATTGGTTCAGATTCCCGTCGCGCCACAGCCGTCCTCCGTGCTGGATAGCTTGGTGGCGGCTTATCTGCGCATGTTGGCCAACGAACGCGGCGCTTCGGCGCACACCCTGCGCGCCTACGAGCGCGAACTGCACGGCTTTGTCGCATGGGTGGGCAAAGAGTTGGGCAAGGATTGCGGCGCCAACAGCATCGAGCATACGCAGATTCGGGCGTATCTAGGAACACTCTATAATCGAGGACTCTCGAAGGCTTCGGCGGCGCGGGCATTGGCGGCGATCCGCAGTTGGTTCAAGTGGCTGGCGCGGGGCGGATATGTCGAGCGGAACGCCGCCTCGCTGGTGGCTACTCCGAAACTGCCCAGGCACCTGCCGCGTGTGCCCTCCATCGAACAGATGAATCGCGTCGTCGATACCGTGGGCGAGGATGCGGCAAGCTGGCCGGCGCGGGATGCGGCGATCCTGGAATTGCTTTACGGCTGCGGCATGAGAAACGCCGAATTGGTCGCGCTGAATGTAAAGGACATCTACTGGTCCAACGAGGTCATCCTGGTCCACGGCAAGGGCAAGAAACAGCGCTATGCTCCTTTGGGCGACGCCGCGGCCCAGGCCCTGCGCGTCTATCTCGGAGAGCGCTCGGCGCGGCTGGCCGCAGCCTGCGAGGGCCGGGGCTGGACGACGCCGGCGGTCTTCTTGAATCTGCAACTACGCGGCCTCGACCACCCCGGCGGCGAAGCGCGCTTGACCACCCGCAGCGTGGGCCGCATCGTCAAGCGCATCGCCATCTTGCGCGGCCTATCCGCGGAAGTGCATCCGCACACTCTGCGCCACGCCTTTGGAACCCATCTGCTGGAGCAGGGCGCGGACCTGCGCGCCATTCAGGAACTGCTCGGTCACGAGCGCCTCTCCACCACGCAGCGTTATACGCAACTGACCACCGGGCAGCTCGAGCAGGTCTACGATCGCACCCATCCGCGAGCGCAATAGATCTTCTACAAAAATGCTATCGTCCTGTAAAGTAGGCGTGAATCTGTCTTTTACTCGACTCCACAGCAGTGCAATCGTCAAATACCAACGATATTGCCTTCGTCATCCACATCGATGGCCTGTGCCCGCGGCGCACTGGGCAGCCCTGGCATAAGCATCATGGCGCCGGAGATGGCCACCACAAATCCCGCACCCGCGGAGAGAGAAACGTCGTTGATGTGCAGCGTCCAGCCGCTGGGCGCGCCCATTCGCTTGGGATCGTCGGTGAGCGAATACTGCGTCTTGGCGATGCAGACGGGCAATTGCCCGAAGCCCCATTCCCGGTAGAGTTGCAGCTTGGCGCGGGCCGGTTCGCTCAGCACAATATCGGCCGCGCCGTAGACCCGCGTCGCCACCTTGCGGATCTTCTCTTCAAACGGGTCTTCTAACGGGTACGAGCGATGGATCGCCGGTGTGGGATGCGCATCGATGGCCGCGACAACCTTCTCGGCGAGATCGGTTGCGCCCGCTCCGCCTTTGATAAATGCCTCGACAAACGAGCAGGGAACGCCATGGCGCGCGCACTCCGCGGCGATGGACTCAAGGTCTTCCAGGGTGTCGTTGGGGAAGCGATTGATGGCCGCGACCACGGGCACACCGAAGGCGCGCAGGTTGCCGATATGGTGGGAGAGATTGGCGAATCCGCGTTGCAGATGGCCCTCACCCTGATCGCGCAGACTGCGTACCGTGGCCACCAGCACTGCCGCGGCAGGCTCGATGCCGCTGGCGCGAGAGACAATATCGAAATACTTTTCCGCGCCCAGCTCAGAGGCGAATCCGGCCTCGTTGACCGCGTAATCGGCCACGCGCAGCGCAATCTGCTGTGAAAGTACCGAGCTCGTGCCGTGAGCGATGTTGGCAAAGGGGCCGGTGTGGACCAGCGCCGGGGTTCCCTCAGTGGTTTGCACCAGGTTGGGCAGCAACGCCTCGTTGAGCAGCGCCATCATCGCCCCTATTGCGCCCAGATCTTTACAGGTGACCGGGCGGCCGGCGCGGCTTACGCCCACGATGATTGCGTTCAGACGGCGGCGCAGGTCGGCGCGGCCAGCGGCCAAAGCGAGAATGGCCATGACCTCCGAGGCCGCGGTAATGACAAAGCCGCTGGTGCGCTCGACGCCCTCGCGCTTGCTGCCGGCGTTGAGCACAATATGCCGCAAGGCGCGATCGTTCATGTCTAGCGTGCGCGGCCAGGTGACTTGCGCAGGATCGAGGCCCAGCACATTGCCGTGGAAGATGTGCGCGTCAAGCAGGGCCGCGAGCAGGTTGTGAGCGGCGGCGATGGCGTGAAAGTCGCCGTGGAAGTGAAGGTTGATCTTCTGGCTGGGCTCGACTTGAGAAAGACCGCCGCCGGCCGCTCCGCCCTTGAGACCGAAGATCGGTCCCAGGGAAGGCTCGCGTGAGGTCAAAATGGACTTCTTGCCGATCCGCTCCAGCCCCTGCGTCAGACCGACCGAGACCACCGTTTTGCCTTCGCCGCTCACGGTCGGCGTGGTCGCCGTGACCAGAATCAGCTTGCCGCGCACCGGAAAGGCGGGGTCGTGAAGCAGATCGAGCTTGATCTTAGCTCCGTAGGTTCCGATGCTGTCGTACTGATGGGGCGCAAGGCCGAGTTTGCGGGCAACCTCATGGATGGGCAGAAGGGGAGCGTTCATCAAGATTCCTTCGTAGCAATACGGCGCACAAAATTACCGCGCCGCAGATCCACGGCCCAGGCATCTTCTATTTTAAGGGAAGCAGGGCGTAGCAGGCTGTCGTTGAAACCAGGGAAAAGCAAACGGGCAGCAGACCCTTCGGTCCGCCGCCCGTTGTGAGAAGCGCACATGCAACGATGCGCAGCCAGATGGGTTAGCTGATGGGAACCAGATTGACCGTCTTGAGGATGCGCGAGACGATCTGGTAGGGATCGCCCTCGGAGTTGGGGCGGCGATCTTCCAGATAGCCCTTGTAGCCGTCCCTGACGAAATTGACGGGCATGCGGATGGAAGCGCCGCGATCGGAGAGACCGTAGCTGAACTTGTCGATGGCCTGGGTTTCATGCAGGCCGGTCAAGCGCAGGTGGTTGTCCGGTCCATAGACCGCGATGTGCTCGGAGACGTTGTCGGCGAAGGCCTTCATGAGGGCCTCGAAGTAATCCTTGCCGCCAACCTCGCGAATGTGCTTGGTAGAGAAGTTGGTGTGCATGCCGGAGCCATTCCAATCGCCCTTGATGGGCTTGCAATGGAATTCGACATCCACTTCGTACTTCTCGCAGAGGCGCATCAGCAGATAGCGAGCGGTCCACATGTCATCGGCGGCCTTGGCGGAGCCTTTGGCAAAGACCTGAAACTCCCACTGTCCCTTGGCGACTTCGGCGTTGATGCCTTCATGATTGATGCCGGCAGCAAGACAGAGATCCAAGTGCTCTTCGACAATGGTACGGGCGATGCTGCCCATGTACTTGTAGCCAACGCCGCAGTAGTAGGGGCCTTGCGGAGTCTTGGGATGGCCGTCTTTAGGGAAGCCCAGCGGACGACCCTCTTTATAGAGGAAGTACTCCTGTTCGAAGCC
The DNA here is from genome assembly GCA_964493705.1 of uncultured Occallatibacter sp. GTDB lineage: Bacteria > Acidobacteriota > Terriglobia > Terriglobales > Acidobacteriaceae > Telmatobacter. The sequence goes on along the minus strand of CAZBPD010000002.1, from coordinate 8,557 downwards.
CACCCACAGGTCGGGATCGTCCTCGATGGTGGCGCGGGCGTTAGTCGAGTGTGGGGTGCCATCCGGGTGCATGACCTCGCTGAGAACGATGTACGCGTCCTTGCGGCTGGCATCGGGATAAAGGGCGACAGGCTTGAGAACGCAATCGGACTTCTTGCCCTCGGCCTGCATGGTCGAGCTGCCGTCAAAGCCCCAATTGGGGATATCGGCAAGCGTGGGTTCAGTCGCAAAGGACTTGAGTTGGGTCTTGCCGCGCAATTCGGGGACGGGCGTTTTGCCGTCAAGCCAGATGTATTCGAGTTTGTACTTCGTCATGAATCTCCCTCAAGCAAAAATGGTTTTCGACACTCTCCAAGATGGTAGAGGCGGAGGCATAAGGATTACGTCAAGATTTTTTGTTGCAGAAGGAAAGAGGCGTATTGACGCAGCTTTGGCGCAGTGCAATGGAGCCCGCGGCCGTCTTTCATGCGCGTCTCAGCGATGATGCGCCAACAGGATCATCAGCAGCAGTATCACTACCGGGATCAGCGCCAGCCCGCCATAGTAAAGGATCTTGCGGGTGAACTGCGACTTGCGCTTTTCCCATTCGCGCAGCTCGATGCGGTCCTCGACGCCCACCTGGTCCAGATGCTCGAGGTCCTTCTTGAATTCCCCGGCGCGTGCGTAGCGGTTCTTGGGATCGCGCTCCATGGCGCGATAGATGACCTCTTGCAGTTGCGGGGTGATGGAGGGATCGGCCACTGTGGGTGGAATAGGGTGATTCAACACCCGCTCGTTCATTACCGCCATGGGAGTGGGTCCGGTGAAAGGCAGCTTGCCGCTGAGCATCTCATAGAGGATGACGCCCATGGCGTAGATGTCGCTGCGGCCATCGCCGCGCTTGCCCTTGACCTGCTCGGGAGAGATGTAGTTGGGCGTGCCCAATGTCGCGGTGATGTTGGCGTAGGTCAACCGGCGCGCAGCCGAGTCGCCGGCAATGCCGAAGTCGATCAGCTTGATCTTGTCGTGCTCGTCGACCATGATGTTCTCGGGCTTGAGGTCGCGATGGACCACACCTTGAGAGTGGATGTAATCCAGCGCATCGAGCACCGAAGAGGAAATACGCAATGCGCGGTCTCTGTCGATGGGGCCGTCGTCCAGAATCTGGCGCAGCAAGCGGCCTTCGCACCACTCCATCACCATGTAGATGCGGGAACGCTCTTCGCCGCCATAGACGCGCATCACCATGGGGTGGTCGAGCTTTTCGCCGATGGCCGCCTCGCGCTGGAAGCGGTCGAAGAGGATGGGATCGGCTTCCAGATCGGGGTGGGGAATCTTGAGGGCCACCACGCGGTTGTCGCGCTGGTCGATGGCGCGATAAATCGAAGCCATCCCGCTGCGCGCAATGTGCGACTCGATGGTGTAGTAATCGAGTTTGGCTCCGGCATCCAAGGTGTCGTGGTAACCCATCGTGAGGCTTACTCCATCGGGGAATCTGTGTTCACTGTATAGGGAAACGGGGCAAGAAGCGCAAGGATGCGCACAAGTTTTTGCGGCAGATGCTCAAAGCCCATCAAGACGGCAGGCGGTACGGGCGTCCGCGGTACATGCCCACCTGTTCGACGGCGCGCACCCGAATGACCTGCGCCGTGGTATTGTCGTTGCCATCGATCTCGACAGCACGGGCGACCAGTTCGCTGGCAATCTCGGCGATGCTCTTCTTTTGCGAGACAATCTCGGCGATCATCTCTTCTTTCATCTCGTCGTGCAATCCATCGGAGCAAAGCACCAGGTGATCGCCGGCTTGCAGCGTAATCGCCGTGGTGTCGGGGGCGACGAACATCTCTGGGCCGATGGAGCGGATCAGAACGTGCCGGGAGTCGGAGGAGGAGGCCTCTTCGGCAGTAAGCAGGCCCATCTTGCGCTGTTCGTTGACCCAGGTGTGGTCCTGGGTGATCTGTTTGGTTTGGCCTTTGCGGACGAGGTAGCAGCGCGAGTCGCCCACGTGGCAGACAACGGCCTGATCGTAGCGCAGTGCGCAGCAGACCAGTGTTGTAGCCATCTTTCTGCCGCGATACTCCGTGGAGAGAGTGCGGTCGTGGACCGCTGCGTTGGCCTGCTGCACCAATTTTGGCATCAGGCTCATCAGCATCGAGCCGCTGGGCGTCTTGGGGAACTCGTCGATGAGCGTCGTCACCGCGGTGGCCGAGGCTACCTCGCCCAGATCCATGCCGCCCACGCCGTCGGCGACCGCGAAGAGGAATCCGTGGGTGCGGGCCTGCTGGCGCGAGGTGGGGATGAACGACCCCATCGAGTCTTCATTGTTGGTGCGAACTTTGCCGAAATCGCTGGCCTGGCCAAATTGTACGTCGAGCATGGGCGCCGCCGCCTGACGCGTCCTCCGCTTGCCTGCACAGAAGGCGCTCTTCTGATTGTGAAGCAATTGACTTGAAAACGCCACCGGGTGGCTCTCTGTCCCGGTTCTCTGCGAAGAGAGAAGCAAGAGAGCCACCCAGTGGGTTAGAGCGGGTTCGTGTGCCGTAGCATTGGACTATTTGGCTGTCAACAGAATCGCCTTGCCCTTGGCCTTGGAGGAACGAATGAAGTAGATCGCTCCGTAGATGCCCCAGATGCCTGAGATTCCCAGGGCCAGCAGCGGTTCCTTGAAGGTGCCCAGGCCGAAGACCGGGCTGATCAGGTAGAAGGCCATGCAGACCAGATTGGCCAGCAAGCCGAAGCCGGGAATCAGGGTATGGCGGACGAAGTTGTAGTCGTGCCGCTTGTGATAGGCCACCATGCACAGGAAGCAGCTCAGCGCATAGAGGATGAAGGTGCCGAAGTTGGAGGTCAAGGTGATGGTCAGCAGCGAATTCGGCAGTGCGGCCAATTGATCGTGCGAAAGATAGCCCCAACTGGAGAAGATGCCGTGCGGCAGTGCGGAGATCGCAGCATCTGTGGGCGCGCCGGCATCGCCGAAGACCAGCGAGACGGCGATGACGCCGATGACCGCGGAGATGACGGCCAGAGTCCAGATGGCCTTGCGGGGGCTGAGCGACTTGGCGTGCAGGATGCCGAAGTGCTCGGGAGCCTCATCGTCCTTGCCCATGGCGTAGGTGACGCGGGCGCCGGTGTTCATGCAGCTCAGCGTGGTGCCTATCAGCGCCAGGAAGACGGTGAAGGCTTCAGCCAGCATAAAGAACTTGCCGTTGCCGTGGCCCAGCAGGCCGTCGCCGACGATGATCATCATGTCGCCGATGGGCGCAGCGGAGCTGGAGGCGCTGGCCATCGAGTACCCTGAGTTGAGGAAGTAGTTGGCCGCGAAATACTCGATCAGATAGCACACCAACCCTTGAATCAGGAGCGAAGAGATGACGGCTATGGGGATATGTTTGGTGGGGTTCTTAGCCTCTCCTCCCATCGACGTGACCGATTCGAAGCCGACCAGAATCAGAATGGCGACCGTGGCCTGAATGAACAGGTAGCTGAATTTGTGCGGCGAGATCACCGAGGCAGCGGAGGTGTGGCTGAGGAAGGCGCCGGTGGAATCCTTCTCGGGATAATCGATGGTGAAGGGAACCTTCTTGCCGGCTGCATCGAGCAGCGGCAGGGGCGCCTGCGAAGCGTCGCGGAGGACTGCGCCGGTCTTGTCGGTGGCGAACTGATAATCGTAGGTGGCCAGCGTCTGCCCATCGTACTGATAGGCCGCGGAGCCGGTGGGGTGGCTGGTGCGATAGCCGATGGCGAGCACACTGAAGATCAGCAGCGCGGAGATCTGGATGATGTTGATGGCCAGGTTGACGGCCGTCGAAGCTCCCGCGCCCTTGGCGGCGATCCAGGCAACGAAGAAGGAGAAGACCACCGCGATCAACGCCATGAACAACGGTCCCGGATTGGATCCGCTCATGATGTTGGGGTAGAGGAAGCCGACCACATAGCCAATGAAGATGCCGGTGGTGGCTACCATCACTCCGGGATAGACCCAGTAGTAAAGGTGCGAGCCCCAGCCAACGATGAACTTGGCCACGCGGGCGTACTTGAACATCTTGTCCTGGGAGAGCAGCGCCTGCTCGGCGTAGTAGTAGCTCGATCCGGTGCCGGGATAGAGCTTGGCGATCTCCGCGTAAGCGACGGCGGTGGCCAGGCAGAGCAGCAGGGCGCCGAAGATGCCCAGCCACATGGCCGGAGCCGTGGTGCCGGTGGTGGCCTGGATGTAGAAGGTGAGCCATAGGAAGGCGCCGGGGGCAATGAGGGCCATTGCGTTGCTGGTCAGCCCGGTAAGGCCCAGGGTGGCCTGCATCTGAGGTGCTTTCTGTTCTGCCATGAGCAATCTCCTGGATCGTGATCTTTGGCTGCTCCCGGCGGTTGGCCCCCGGGATTTGCATAGGGTTCATCCGCGCTTGCAATCGGGTTCGACGCTCAGCGGATAGCTTGAATGTAGTGACGAAGCGATAAAGATGGAATCAGGAATCGCGAGAAAAAACATCGCATTGTTTCTCTGTTTTCAAGCACACTCCAGCCGTTCCCGCCCGAAGGCAGGACGGCTGAAATATGCCATGTGTAAAGCGCTGGAGCCGGTAAGCGAGTACCGTTCCGAGGTTCTATTTCTTGACGATGTTACTGCCGAAGATGAAGCCGAATTCACCCACGGCCCGGAACTGACTGGCATCGGTTCCGGTCTTGCCGAAGACCATTCCCGGCGTGGAGTTGGAAGCATTCACATATGCGAGATCCGCGCGCATAAAGAAGCCGCCCTTCTGATAGGTAGGCGTCGCGGTGAAGGTGGTGCCTGAACTGCCGGCTCCAAAGCCCAGCAGATTAACCGATCCGTCGGTTGTGCTTCCCGAACTGGCGAGGTATTCCACGCGCAGGGGGAGGGAGAAACCGCTCTTGAAGGCATAGCTAACGTTGAGCGCGCCGCCGGTTGCGGATGTACCCTTGGGGACGAATACCTTCGTGTTGGTCGGCACCTTGCCGTACTGAAAGTACGGTGAAATGATCCATGGGCCCTTGGTGTAGGTATAGATGACCGCGTGCATGTAACCGTTGTTCAGATAGTTGGGCATCGCGGAGGTTTGATAAACGGTCTGTCCGAGGTTGCCCATGCCGTCATAGACCAGGCTGTGCGGCCCCTTGGTAAGAGTCAGCGAGCCCGAGAGCCACGAGTAGCGGTTGGAATAGTAACCGTCGTTCCAACTGACGGAGGCGCTCAGGTACTTGCCCAGCGTCTGGTTCACCTGGAGGCCGCGGTTGATGGCGTTCTCCTGATTCCAGATGATGCCGCGCTCGATGTTGAAGTTCTGGTAGGTAAAGGTGGACTCGGCGCCCATCAGCGTGGGCAGAGAGCCGATCAGGAACTGGGTAGTCTTACCCACCGGCAGTTTCAGATAGGCGACCGGAACAGGCCCGTAAAAATTGCTCACGGTATTCTGAGCGTTCATAAACGAGGCGCTGAGAGTCGGCATGGTGTAAACACCTGCCTGAATAAAATATTGAACTTTTCCGTCTGCCTTTTGAATGAAAATTTGCCCATTGCTGAGAGTGGCCTGCTTGGTGTCGTCTCCGGGAATGGCGTTGTTCTGGCCCAGCGCGTAGCCGGTCAGGATGCCGTTCACCGAGAGCTTGCCGAAGGGACCGGCATCGAATTCAGCGGGCGGAAGCCATGTCAGCGGACCGGTAAGAACGAAGGTGGAGAGTGGGGCGGGTGCTGCATCGGCGGGAGCAGCGGGAGCGGCCGCCGGAGCGGGTGTAGCCGGTGTCTGTGCGCCTGCTGTCAGTGCCATCGCCAGAGCGGCTCCGGCCATCGTTTGCAAGATGCGATTCGAATTCATGAACATCGGCAATCTTCCTCCATAAATGAATTGGTTGGTAAGACGAAACCATGATTTCAGCCCGATTGCGGGCGCGGCGGACGCTTCTCTGCAGCGTCCTGTCTCAAGGGGATCGGCGCAAGCGCCTCCTCCTTCACAGCCACGGCGAAGACCAGCCGTGCATACCAGCCGCGTAGGATTCATTCCGCTGGTTTCCGCGGCGTCTCCCCGTTGCATGATCTAAGTAACGCAAACAATCCATAAAGAACAAATGAGGATTATAAAAAGTTTTCTTGATGCCGGTTTCTGCTTGCGCGGGCGATCTGAGTGTGGTTCTTCTTGACCGCCTCGATAAGTACAACAACACATTCTTTCCTAGCAACCTGTTAAAATCCTTATACCGTTTTTATTCTGGATCGCCGCTGCGCAAAGGCCTATCGATGTTTTCTTCCAGCCCCACAACGATGATTCGATCCGCCTTGGCGGCCAGAAGCATGCGCGGCCGGGGGACGTTTCTGCTGTTGTTTGGGCTGGAATGCGCGCTGGGCATCCTCACCGTGGTGCTGGTGGCGGCGCTGGCGCACTGGTCGGACTGGCTGCTGCCCGTCGCGGTGCTGCTCTATTTGATGGTGGTGGTGCCCATCGCCCTGCTGTGCGGATTCTGGCAGGCGGCGATCGTCTCGCTCTCGGCGGTTGTGGTGCACAGCCTCTTCACCGCGCGCCACCCAGGATTGAATCCCGCCGCCGATCCTCTGAATTCCGTTGTTCTGCTGGTGTTTTTGCTGGTGGCGCTGGTGGTCAGCCGGCTCTCTGCGCGGGTGACGGACCACGCCAAGGAGGCCGAGTCCTGGGGCGGCCAGATGCACGACCTCTACGAGTTCACCCGCCGCACTTTGCAGATGAACCTGCATATGGAGCCGGGGCCGCAACTGGCCGAGCTGGTGCACGAGATCTTCGCCCTGGAGGCGGTGGCCGTCTTCGACGCCGATCTGCATCAGATCTACCAGGCCGGCGTCTGGCACGAGAGCCCCCAGGAATTGGCCCAGAACGTCTACTACTTCGAAACCAGCGACGACGATCCCAAGATCGGCCAAGGGCGCCGCGTAGTTCGCTTGGGAACGGTTCCCGTGGGCAGCCTGGTGGTGCGCGGCGAGACCAGTCCGCTGACCAACAACGCCATCGCCTCGCTGATCGCCCTCACCTTCGACCGCTATCGCGCCTTCGCCAACGAGAGCCGCATCGAGACCGAGCGCAGGACAGAGCAGTTGCGGGCCACGGTTCTCGATAGTCTGGCCCACGAGTACAAGACGCCACTGACCGCCATCCGCGCCGCCAGCACCGGGCTGAGCGAGATGGGCAAGCTATCCGTGGGCCAAGCCGATCTGGTGGCTCTCATCGGCGAACAGGCCGAACTGCTCAACGATCTCACCACCCGCCTGCTGACCACCGCGCGTCTCGACGGCGACGAGGTCAAGCTGCACGCCCGCTCCGCCGATGTGGCCAGCATCCTCGATGAAGTCATCGCCAGCCTGCGCGACCGCCTGGCCAGCATGAAGGTGGTCGTCGATCTGCCCGACGAGAACCTGGTGCTCCATTGCGACCGCCAGTTGATTGCCATGCTGCTGACGCAATACATCGATAATGCCTGCAAGTATTCGATCTTCGGCACTGCCATCACCATTCGCGCGGCGTTGTCCAAAAATGAAGTGATTTTTTCCGTGCACAGCTTCGGCCCGGCGATTCCGATGGCTGACCGGGAACGCATCTTCGACCGCTACTATCGCTCTTCGACCAACGCCAGCCGCGCTGCCGGAACCGGCATTGGCCTGGCCGTGGCCAAGCGCGCGGCTACGCTGCACGGCGGCTACGTCTGGGTTGCCAGCGACGAGGTCGACGGCACTACATTTTTCGCATCCATTCCCGCTACGATCGAAACGAGGAGATGACCATGGCTCAGGCAGCGATCCGCATTCTGATTGTCGACGACGAACCGGCGATTCGCCGGGCTCTGCGCCCGCCGCTGTTGGAGTTGGGCTTTCAGGTGGCCGAGGCCTCGCGCGGCGAAGAGGCCTTGCAGGCCCTGCGCGCGACAACCCACGATGTGGTGCTGCTGGACATCAACATGCCCGGCATTGGCGGCATCGAAACGCTGCGCCGCATTCGCGCCTTCGCCCCGCGCCTGCCGGTCCTCATGCTCACCGTGCGCGACGGAGAAGAAGAGAAGGTCGAAGCGCTGGAACTGGGCGCCGACGATTACGTCACCAAGCCCTTCAGCACCCGCGAACTGATTGCCCGCATCCGCACCGCGGTGCGCCGCGTACACGCTCCGGTGCGCGCCGAGGATGCGTCTATCGAGATCGGCGAAATCAGCATCGATCCCGTCAAGCATGTGGTCACCAAAGGCGGACAGCCGGTGCACCTCACGCGTAAGGAATTCGACATTCTGCATTGCCTGATGAGCCGCGCCGGTCGCGTCGTCACCTATGCCAAATTGCTCACCGCCGTATGGGGCGCCGATAGCCGCGAAGAAGTCGAGTACCTGCGCACCTTCGTCCGCCAACTGCGAAAGAAGATCGAGGACGATCCCTCGAACCCCGTCTACCTGCTCACCGACGTCTATGTTGGCTACCGCTTCGCCGACGCACAGATGCTGCAGGACGCGGGAGTGAATGAGAGCTCTCAAAGCAGCGAGGTGTAGGCTGCTTTTCGTATCATTCCGTGAACGACCACCGGCTAATAGCCGGTGGCTTCGGGTTACGGCTGGAAGCCGG
>CAZBPD010000001.1:0-273044 GCA_964493705.1 uncultured Occallatibacter sp. | reverse complement strand
ACATCCAACTGGGCGTCATCATGGGGGCGGGAAATGTGGGTAATTGATAGCGCTTTAGCGTGGGGAAAATGGATCCCACACGTTTGTTACGGAGTCCTGTAAGGACGGCGCAAGGACAAGATGGATGCAAAAATCGATAGCCCCGGCATTCATCCCCCAGATTTCACGCGGCCTTCGGGCCCTGAGGTGGCTCCGCCCTATTGCTCGGCAACTCCTTGGCGAATCGATTGAAATATTACTGACAAGTTGGTGACCAACCACCAAAGATCGAATCACCCGGTAAACTGCCTGAACTATACTGAGTCGCACCGGGGTTTCTCGTGAGAACATCAGCCAAAACGGGACATTTCTTCCGAGTATTTTTGCCGCTGATAATGACCAGCGTGCAACTGGGACTGTTGGCGGCGAGCTTGATCGTTCACCGCGAACCGTGGGTTCTGCCTGTCCCGCCAGAGGCACGGGAGCAGGCCCAGGCGGATTGTACCGGCGAGGATTGCACTGTATCGTTCAGTCCAACTCCTCCAGGGCCGCGCGCCGGAAGGATTCTGATGGCGTCGTTGGTGCTGAACCTTCCCGCCGTTTATCTTGGAGTCGTTCTCCACCTTATGGCTGGCTTCCTTCACATTCCTTTCCCATCGGGAGAGCCGACGGAGCTAGCATTCGGTACAGTGTTCGTGCCCATGATCTGGTATCGGATTGGAAGGTGGATAGATGACCTTGCAACAGACAAATATGTGGGAAAAACCTCTCATCTCAATGTAAAGGCTGTTTGGACAGGAGTTACAAGGGATATCGTATGGTTCCTGTTCGCGATTTTACTGTTAAGCCTACTCGTTGAGGGGCATCGTGAATCCAACGCGACAAAGTTTATGGTCGCGACAGCAATCCTCTGGACTGGGGGATATCTGGGATGCGGGGTCTTGGGCGACCGGAGACGAAAAGCGCAACTGCGTACTATACAGGATTAACCCGCAATTCGAATGCCGCGAGCTGGATTGCGCTTCCACTAGAATCAAAGCATGAAAACCTCCTCCCCGGTACAGATCCGTTGCAAGGGCATTTTGTTCGACATGGACGGGATTCTCATCTCGTCGCTGGGCTCGGTGGAGCGCAGTTGGACGGCCTGGGCCGAGATGCGCGGCATCGATCCCGCCTATGCCTGCGAGATCACGCACGGTTGCCGGGCCATTGAAACGGTGGCCAAGCTGCGCCCCGATCTGGACAGCGAAGCGGAGCTGAAGATCGTTGAAGATCTGGAGATCGCCGACAACGAGGGTCTGCGGGTGCTGCCTGGGGTGCTCAACCTGCTGGCCGCGCTGCCCGCTCATCGCTGGACGGTGGTGACCAGCGCCACCGAGCGCCTGGCGCGCATTCGCATGGCGGCGGGCGGCGTTCCAGTGCCGCGGCGGCTGATTACCGCCGATCAGGTGATTCACGGCAAGCCGCATCCCCAGCCCTTTCTGGCCGGAGCGGCGCTGCTGGGCCTCGATCCCGCCGACTGCGTGGTGATCGAGGATTCCTCCAGTGGCGCACAGGCCGGCCGCGCCGCCGGCTGCACGGTGGTGGCCACCACCTTCTCCCACTCCATCGATGCGCTCGATTCAGCCCATTATCTGGTCGCAGATCTGACCGCGATCGCCGCGCAGGTTCTTGCCGCAGACGAAGGCTTGCTGCTGACCCTGACGCCCTTGCAATCCGCCTGAACTGATCCGTGCTGCCGCCAGAGCAGACTTGTCAACAGCGGCCTGATAACGATACCGTAATCTCCAGCGCCGGGCGCACACGCGGCTCGCGCACAGTCCCGCCGTTTTCGTTGCGATTGCCCCTTTTTCTGTTGCTTTGGAGATCACCATGCGCCGATTCTTCTGGGTTTTTCTTGCCTCCGTTCTGCTCGCCGCGCCGCTTCAGGCCAAAACCGTCGTCTTTTGGCAAGAGGGCTTTCCCACCGTCGCCAGTCAGCCGGTGAGCCGCGCCACGCTCGAACAGGCGCTCAGCCAGGGCGTTGCGGCCGACGCCCCTCTTTTTGCCGACGAGGCTGCGCTCAACACCCCGGCCACGCTCGAGGGCGTCGACCTGCTGGTGCTGCCCTACGGTTCGGCGCTGCCCGCCGCCGCCTGGAAGAGCATCGAGCGCTATCTGAACAGCGGTGGCAACCTGCTGGTGCTGGGCGGGCAGCCGCTGCGCGTCCCCGTGCGCCTGGTGGATGGGAAATACCTCGCCTCCGCGCCGCAAGACACCTACTCCCGCACTCTCGACTTTCGCCATACCTACGAGGTTCCCGTCGCCGCCGGCGCACGTTTTCAGTGGAAGGACGGTTATAGCTGGCTGACTCCGGTCGAGATCCGCGCCCGCCGCTACTTCACCGTCGAAGGCCGTCTCGACGGATTGGGCTACATGGCCGACACCGCCGGCCTGCTGGTGGCCGCCCCGGTGATGGTGGCCAACCATTGGGCCGCGCGCCTGGTTGCTTTGGACTTCGAGCCCGAGGCCGGCTACTGGGACTCCGCCGACGGCCGTTCGCTGATCGCGCAATCCGCCCGCTATGCCCGCCAGGGAACGCTGAGTTTCTCCATCGAGACGCTGCACGCGGCCCTGCGTCCCGGTGAACCGCCCCTGATCACCGTCCATTTGCGCACCATGCCCAAGCAGCGCTCCGCCTCCTCCTTCGATAAGCCCAGCGACACCGCGAAATCCAGCGCCGCTGTGGAAATCAAGCTCCAGCTCTCTTCCGGGAAAGAACTGCTCGCCAGCGCCACGCTGCCCGCCGCCGGAACGGCCAGCGAAGATCTGGACTCGACCTTCCATCAGCCGCTGCCGCCGGGCTTCTATACCGTCAGCGGCGTTCTCTCCATCGCCGGCCAGCAGCGCGAGTTCGCCCGCAACGGCTTCTGGGTCGAGGAGCGGACCAGCTTGGCCGACGGGGCCGCGCTGGGCGTAGCCGGCGACTTCCTTACCCGTGACGGAAAGCCCTACTTCCCCGTGGGCAGCAACTATTTCGGCACCGAGGGCAACGGCTGGGACTTCAGCGGCCCGCGCAACGCCGACGTATGGGAGCGGGACTTCGCCGCCATGGAGACGCATGGCGTGACCTTCGTCCGCACCGGCGTGTGGATGCCCAATGCCCGCTTTATCGACCAGATTGCCGGCGGCGGCGCCAACGAGCGCTTCCTGCGCAACGTCGAGGGCTTTCTGGCTTGCGCCCATCGTCACCACATCGCCGTCAATTTCACCTTTTTCGCCTTCTCGCCGCGCTCCGGCAACCCCTTTGGCGGCAGAGACGGCGGGGCCGCTCAGCCCAATCCCTACCTCGACAATTTCTCCATGGAGGCGCAGAAGGCCTACATCCGCTCGGTGGTAGCGCGCTTCCACGATCTGCCCTGGCTGAGCTGGGATCTGATCAACGAGCCCAGTGTCTTCAATCCCTCGGTGATCTTCCACGGCAACGTGCCCAACGCCGATCCCGCCGAGACCGGCGCCTGGCGCAAGTGGCTGGCCAAGCAGTACCCCTCTTTGGAAGCGCTCGCCGAAGCCTGGCGGGTGACGCCGGAGAGCCTGGGCAGCTTCGACTCCATCCCTCTGCCCACCCAGGCCGAACTGCGCTACGACCGCCACGGCAACCCCAACCAGGTGCGCGCCGTGGATTACAACCTCTTTGCCCAGCAGGCTTTCAGCGACTGGGTCAAGGCCATGGTGGGGACCATCCGCGCGACCGGCAGCAAGCAGTTGATCGACGTGGGCCAGGACGAGGGCGGCGTCACCGACCGGGTGCTCAACCAGTTCTATGGCAACGCCGGGGTCTCCTTCACCACCAACCACACCTACTGGCAAGACGATGCGCTGCTTTGGGATTCGATCGCCGCCAAGCGTCCCGGCACACCCAACATCACCGGCGAAACCGGCTATCAGCCCGCCTGGGACGCCGACGGCACGTGGCGCTACGACGAGTTCACCGGCCTGGGCATTACCGAGCGCAAGTGGGCGCTGGGCTTTGCCGCAGGCTCCAGCGGGGCGATGCAGTGGGATTGGGATCGCGAGGTGGACTTCGGCATGTTGCGGAGCGACGGCTCCAGCAAGGTCTGGGAGAACCAGATGCGCGATCTGGGCGCATTTGCCCGTCAGGCTGAGCCCTTCGCCACCGCGCTGGTGCAGCCCGATGTGGCCCTCATTTTGCCCCAGTCGCTGCAACTCTCGGTAGGTAATTCCATGGCCCTTGAAGCGCAGCAGAATGCCGTCCGCGCCCTCTACGGCTACGCCCGCGGCGCGGCCTATGCAGTCGGTGAGCACCAGATCGAGCTGTTGGGCAATCCCAAGCTGATCCTGCTGCCCTCGGCCTACGGACTGACCGACGCCGCATGGAAGGCGATCGAAGAAAAGGTGCGCAACGGAGCGGTCCTGCTGGCCAGCGGCCCCTTTGCCGCCGACGAGCACCTGCACGCCACCCAGCGCGCCGATGCGGCCGGCATCCCTTACCAGATCGTCCCGCTGCACGAGCGCGAGACCACCTTCCGCTCCCCGGCCGGCGAGGCGCTGCTCAGCTACCCCGGCATGGAGACCACGGTGCTCAATCGCGCCGCTCTCTCCAACGGCAAAGAGTGGACTGAAATCCCGCTGGGAAAGGGGCGGATTCTCTTCTCCGCCCTGCCTCTGGAGCTGAACTCGAATCTAGCCGCCACCGGCGCCGTCTACCGTTATGCCCTGACTGCGGCGCAGGTGGACGCCATTTACTCGACTACCCTCCAGGACCCCGGCATTCTCATCTGCCCCACCCTCTACCCCAAGGCCACCCTCTACGTGCTCACCTCGGAGAGCAACCAGACCGCCGTCAGCTTCACCGACCGCCGCAGCGGCAAGTCCTTTGCGGGAACACTGGCCAGCGGCCACGCAGCCATTCTGCTGGTGGGAACCGACGGCAAGCTCCTCGCCACCTACAACTGGCCGGAGAAGCCATAGAAGGTAAAGGATTTCGACGCCAAAATAAACCGATTCCGCGAAATTTAACAGACTAATTCATCTCGATCAGGCCCGGCAAGACGTGCGGGCCTGATTCATTAGATATTCTTAATCCGCTCACCCAGGATTCACATCCGTAACCGATGAACTCCTTAGAACGACCTTCATTCCTTTCATCTGGAGTCATCATGAGCGTCCTCCTTCACCTTCCTGCGGTGCTCCGCGTCCATCCTGCAACCAGCAGACAGACCAACACAAAACAGATTGCAGCGCTCCTGTTGGCGTTTGCCATGACCTTTGCCCTGCCGCTCGCCGCTCATGCCTCGGACCGCGAGATCGTCGCGCGCTCCAAGCCTGCCTATCCGGAGATGGCCAAGCGCATGAAGATCACCGGATCGGTGCTGCTCAACGCCACCGTCGCGCCCGACGGCAAAGTCAAGTCCGTCAATACCATCATGGGCAACGGCATGTTGGCCGAGGCGGCCAAGGAAGCCGTCCTCAAGTGGAAGTTCGTCCCCACCGAACAGGAAACTATCGAAGAAGTCGAAGTGGTGTTCCCGTAAACCGCTCGGCAGTTTTGCCCTGCATTCCTTGAAGAGCGCATCTACCGGTCCGTCGTTGCGCTGGCAGGTACAGAGCCATCCTCCAGAAAAGGGCAGAAAAACGGCCGCGAAACACCCGTTTCGCGGCCGCTAAAGCGATTCCAGAATTGGAGTACCCAGAAACCATGCAATCAAGTCGGCGCGAGCCCCAGCGAGCGACGACCTGGCAAGAAGGTTGCAGGGTATAGCCATTCTGGAATCGCTCTAAAGCACTTGCTTCGTATGACTTTCATCTGCTGCTCAAAACTCTCATCGAAATGGCTTCAACTTTCATTTCAAGCAGCAACGCACAGCCCCATGGTGAAAGTAACAATAAGTTCCTAGCTGCATCCGCTGGTGGAACCGCAGCTCATGCAGCGATAGCAACTGCCGTTGCGCACCATGATGGCGCCGCAGGTCGAGCAACTGGGCGCGTCGCCCATCTCGTACATCTCGCGCATGGCGTCGGCGGCGTGATAGATGCCGCGCTCCTTCAGATCGGGTCCAGTTTGACCGGAAGCGCCTTTGGCGTCGAATCCCGTGGGTGAATAGGGATTTGCCGCATTCGCCTGCGGACTCCCGCCGAATTGCGTCGAGGCGTGGTTGCTCACCTGGTTGAGGCGCTTGGCCACTTCTTCCGCCAGCCGGGCCAACTGGCTCTGCGGAACGGCATCCTCGTCGTCGGGATCGCTCTCCGGAAGCAGGCTGGGCGAGGCGGGCAACTGCGGCGCCTGCGGAGCGAGTCCGGCAAAGAGGGTCAACTGCGTGCCCGAGAGGAAGCGCAGATTGAGCCAGCGGAAGATGTAGTCCATCAGGCTCTTGGCGTAGCCGATCTGCTCGTTGCCGGTCCAGCCGGAGGGCTCGAAGCGGGTGTGGGCGAACTTCTCGCACAACACCTTCAACGGCACGCCGTGCTGCAAGGCCAGCGAAATCGAGGTGGCGAAGGCGTCCATCAGGCCACTGACCGTCGAACCTTCCTTGGCCATCTTGATGAAGATCTCGCCCGGCTGCCCGGTGGGATAGAGGCCCACCGTGATGTAGCCCTCGTGGCCGGCGATGGAGAACTTGTGAGTTACCGAAGCGCGCTCGTCGGGCAGGCGATGGCGCACGGCGCGGGGCGGACCGTTGAGATCCTGCTTGGCCTCGGCGGGCGTTTGCTCGGAGACCGGTACGGCCTGTAGCGTGGGCACGGCGGCGGCGCGGACGATCTCCTCCAGCGCCTTTTGGAAGGAAGCCGCGGCAGCAAGCACCTGCTTGGCCGGCACTTCGATCTTCTCGCCGATCTTGGCTTCCAGCGTCTTCACATCGGCTTCGGCGGCGCCCTGGCCGGCGGCCAGGTTGGCCAGTACGCGGTTGCCGGCGGCGTCCAGCACCGAGGGTTCGCGCTTGGCTTCGGCGGTTACGTTGAGCGGCTGGGTGCCCTTGGAACCGTCGCGATAAATCGCCACCGCCTTGATACCCTGCCGCCAGCTCTCGGCATAGGCCTCGGCCACATCTTCAACCGTGGACTCGTGGGGCAGGTTGACGGTCTTGGAGATGGCGCCGGAGAGGAAGGGCTGGGTGGCGGCCATCATCTTGATGTGGCCCATGTACTGGATCGAGCGCGTGCCCTTGGCCGGCTTGAAGCTGCAATCGAAGACGGCCAGATGTTCGGGCTTGATGCCCGGCGCGCCCTCGATGGTGCCGGTGGCGTCGATGTAGCTGACGATGGCGTTGACCTGATCGTCACTGTAGCCCAGCTTGAAGAGCGCGGCGGGAACGGTGTTGTTGACAATCTTGATCATGCCGCCGCCCACCAGCTTCTTGTATTTGACCAAAGCCAGGTCGGGCTCGATGCCGGTGGTGTCGCAATCCATCATGAAGCCGATAGTGCCGGTGGGCGCCAGCACGGTGGTTTGCGCATTGCGATAGCCGTAGCGCTCGCCATAGACCAGGGCCATATCCCAGCACTCGCGGCTGGCGTCGAGCAGCGCGTCCAGGTGAGGCACGCTGAAGGGCTCGGCGCTCGAGCGCGACTTGCCGATGTTGTTGACTTCGGCGCGGTGCATGCGGATCACGTCGAGGAAGGGCTCGCGGTTGACATAGAAGCCGGGGCAGGCGCCGCCCTGGTGCTCTTCCGAGGCGGTCAGCGGCGTTGCCGAGGCGATGGACGGGCAGTTGGCAGCCACGATCGCCGATTGCAGATAGGCCTGACCGCAGAGAATGGCGGTCAGCGCGGCGGCCAGATCGCGGCCGGCAGCGGAATCGTAGGGCAGTCCGAAGGCCATCAGCAGCGCGCCCAGGTTGGCGTAGCCCAGGCCCAGCGGACGGTAATCGTGCGAGTTGCGCGAGATGGCCTCGGTGGGATAGCCGGAGTTGTCCACCAGGATCTCCATGGCGGTAATGATCACCGAGATGGAGTGGCGATAGGCGGGAATGTCGAAGCCGCCGCCCGGCGTCACATACTTCATCAGGTTGAAGCTGGCCAGGTTGCAGGCCGAGTTGTCCAGGAACATGTACTCCGAGCAGGGATTCGAGGCGTTGATGCGGGCCGTGTTCTTGCTCGTGTGCCAGCGGTTGATGGTGGTGTCGAACTGCATGCCGGGATCGCCGCAGAGCCAGGTGGCCTCGGCGATCTTGCGCATAATGTCGCGCGCCTTGTAGGTCTTGACCGGCTCGCGCTCCTTGACCGTGCGGGTGGTGAAGTCGCCGTCGTTCTCATAGGCGTGCATGAACTCGTCGCTCACGCGCACCGAGTTGTTGGCGTTCTGGAAGAAGATCGACGAGAAGGCCTCGGAATCCGGGCCCGATCCGTCGTAGCCCGCCTTGATCAGCGCGAAGGCCTTGGCCTCTTCCTTGGCCTTGCAGTCGATGAACTCCATGATGTCGGGGTGATCGGCGTTCAGAATCACCATCTTGGCGGCGCGGCGCGTCTTGCCGCCGCTCTTGATGACGCCGGCAAAAGCGTCGAAGCCGCGCATGAAGCTGAGCGGACCGCTGGCCACACCGCCGCCCGACAGATTCTCCATCGAGCCGCGGATCGAAGACAGGTTGGTGCCCGTTCCCGACCCCCACTTGAACAACATGCCCTCGGTCTTGGCCAGGGTAAGAATCGAGTCCAGGGAATCGTCCACGGCGTTAATGAAGCAGGCCGAGCACTGCGGATTCTTGTAGCCGGTGCCGGCAAAGACCACTCCGCCGGTGGCCGGGTCCCAGTGCCAGCTCTGCCCGACCGCATCCGGCTCCAGGCGGTCGCAGCCCACGTTGAACCATACCGGCGAGTTGAAGGCCACCTTCTGCGTCAAGAGCATGTGCACCAGCTCGTCGTGGAAGATGCCGGCATCTTCAGAAGTGGCGAAGTAGCCGCCCTTCATGCCCCAGCCGCGAATGGTCTCGGCCACGCGGCCCACCAACTGCCGCACCCCGGTCTCGCGCTCCGGCGTGTCCAACTGCCCGTGCAGGTACTTCGAGGCCACAATGTTGGTGGCCGTCATCGACCAGTCGGCCGGGACCTCGACGTCGCGCTGCTCGAAGATGATGTTGCCCTTCTGGTCGGTGATCGAGGCCGTGCGCCGCTCCCATTGCATCTCGCTGTAGGGGGAAACGCCCTCGCTGGTGAAGCGGCGGGTAAAGATCAGCCCTCTCTGTGTATACGGCGTGTGGAGGGTCGCGGTGGAAGTATGAGTGGGGGCCTCGTTCATGAAAATCTCCTTAATATCGTCAAAAGCCGTTGATGAACCCTTCGCTTCCGGCGTCATGCAGCCTGGGAGCGTGCGGGGGAGTGCTGGTTCGAAGATCGGGACGCGGAAACGTGAAAGCGCGGCGAACTCTCGACTCCGATGGCTTTGGGGCGGGTACTAGAGCGATTCCAGAATGCCTATACTCTGTTTGCTTTCTGCAAGGTCGCCGCTCGCTGAGGCTTGCGCCGACTTGAATGCATGGGTTTCGAAGTACAGCAAATTCTGGAATCGCTAGAACGCCTTCAAATCCGCGCGAATGTTACAGCCGGATGATGGGAGTGTTTACAGCCGCAGATGAAAAAATACCGCCATCTGTGGTGCATGTCAACAACAAACCACAACATCTTGTATTTCCAACACATACCGGCGGCATTTCTTGAATCCCCCGTAAATGCCTGTGGAAAGCGTAAACAGCCTCGCTCGGCGCGGCTTTCCATCGCCGCTTTTGCTGCAAAACCGGTGCAGTCCATGCCTCGGGAGCCGTCTCGGAGGACATCTCCAAGGCTATCCCCACCCTGGAGCGGGCACAAGGCGCAAAAGCAGTGCATTTGTGCGGCCTCGCTGTGGAGATGTGGAGATTGGGGGCGAATCTGCTCGATTGTAAGGACTCAGCGAAAGAAGAGAGCTAGCGGCTTACGGCTCGAAATGCGCCGGAGTGGGGATCATCTGCTGGTGGAGGATGCGTACGACTTGTATCCCTGTGGGTTCAATTAGATAAAAGACGACATGCTTGCCTGTTTCGAAGCGGCGTAGTCCTGCAAAGAGAACCCCGCAGGCTCTGCCAATGGTGGGGTTCTGCAGCAGAAGCTCAAAAGAATCTTCCAGTTTGGCCAGATAACGATCGCTTTGCTGCCAGCCCCATTTATCCGTTGTATAAGCAGCAATCCGGTCGATATCCGCCTCGGCTTCAACGGATATGCGTGTGACCTTCATGCGCATGTTTCTCGCTGCGGCAAACTGTATTTTTGGCGCACCCGCTCGAAAACCCCCGGTTTGGCAATGCCGCTGTCAATCCCTTTCTGAATAGCCGTGCGCAGCACTGCCAATTGATCGACATCGTCAGAAAGTTGCGCAAAAACATCACCCTCGGCTACACCGCTGTCGAGTCCTTCCTGAATGGCCGCCTTGAGCGCCGCCATCTTGTCGTCGTACTCGCTCTGCTCGCGCTCCAGCAGGTGCAGGGCGGCATTCACCACCGCGCTGGCGTCGGGGTACTGGCCGCTGGAAACGCGGGCGGCTACAAAGCTGGCCAGTTCATCGCTCAATTGGAGATTGTGGGTCGACATGGGGCGCCTCGCCTCCAGTATAGGCCGAAACGCAATCGGAAAACGCTGCTTCCTCGCCACGCAGGCGCGAGGGGTGCGAAGAGACTGGTAGTCTGTCTTCGTGAGTGAAAATACGCAATCCCTGCCCGCCTGGAAGCCCCGTCCCCGCCCCTCCGCGGTCTCTTTATGCGGCCGCATGGTCGTGCTGGAGCCACTGGACGCCCAGCGCCACGCCCCGGCCCTCTGGAAGGCCGTCAGCGGCCACGACGATATTTGGGCCTGGATGCCGGACGGTCCTTTCGCCAATGAGGCCGAGTTCCGCCAGGCCATCGAGATGAAGCAGGCGGCGCAAGACGCCGTCTTTCTGGCCGTCGTGCCGGTTGAAACGCGGCAAGCCGGCGGCTATGCCAGTTGGATGCGCACCGACGCGGCCAACGGCGTCGCCGAGGTGGGCAACATCCTGCTCGCGCCCGCCTTGCAACGCACCACAGCGGCCACCGAAGCGATGTACCTGATGGCTAGCCACATCTTTGACCTAGGCTATCGGCGCTACGAATGGAAGTGCAATGCGGCCAACGCGCCCTCGCGGCGCGCGGCCGAGCGGCTGGGGTTCAGCTTCGAGGGCGTCTTCCGCCAGCACATGGTGGTCAAGGGACGCAACCGCGACACCGCCTGGTTCGCGATGCTCGATCACGAGTGGCCTGCCCGCAAGCAGGCCTTCGAGCGCTGGCTCGACCCAGCCAACTTCGACGAAAACGGTAGGCAGATCGTCAAGCTGAAAGCATCTCAATCGGGTTGAATGAGACAGCGGCCTGCTACGCCTCCCGGAGGGAGGCTGTGATAACAGCCCAGGACAACCCTGACCCTGAACGCAGTGAGGGGGAAGGGGCAGTCCTGGGGAGCTCGCCAAATCAACCTCGCGCCCTGGAGGGGCGCGGCGAAACGCAATATGTTTAGATCAGATCATGGGAAGCAGCCGCCCTCTTGCGCACAGAAAACGCCGCCCGTTTCCAGGCGGCGTCTTCTGTGCTTTGGTTTGACGAAGTAGGAGTTACTTGCCTTCTTCGGTTTCGATCCTCATGCCATAGAACGATCTGTGCACGAAGAACATGGAGACCAGGAAGAAGACCACGGTCAGCACGTGGACCAGCATGGGGTTGCTCACTGTCAGCTTCACGGCTAGCTCGACAGCCAGCAATCCGAAGAGGGTGGTGAACTTGATGATGGGGTTCATGGCCACCGACGAGGTGTCCTTGAAAGGATCGCCGACGGTGTCGCCGATGACGGTGGCATCGTGCAGCGGTGTACCCTTCATCTTCAGGTCGACTTCGACCACCTTCTTGGCATTGTCCCAGGCGCCGCCGGCATTGGCCATGAAGATCGCCTGATACAAACCGAAGATGGCGATCGAGAACAGGTAGCCGACAAACAGGAACGGCTCCATGAACGCGAACGACAGGGTAGCGAAGAAGACCGCCAGGAAGATGTTGAACATCCCCTTCTGCGCGTACTTGGTGCAGATCTCGACCACCTTTTTGCTGTCGGTGACCGAGGCCTTCTCCACGCCTTCCAGCTTGATGTTCTTCTTGATGAACTCGACCGCGCGGTAAGCGCCGGTGGTGACCGCCTGCATGGAAGCGCCGGCGAACCAGAAGATCACCGCGCCGCCGCAGATCAGCCCCAGCATGAAGGGCGCGTGCAGCAGCGAGAGCTTAGAGACCGCGACCTGATCGCGCAAGCCGTTGGTCAGGGCCATGATGATGGAGAAGGTCATGGTGGTTGCGCCCACCACGGCGGTGCCGATCAGCACCGGCTTGGCGGTGGCCTTGAAGGTGTTGCCGGCGCCGTCGTTGGCTTCCAGCAGGTGCTTGGCGCGCTCGAACTTGGCGTCGATGGCGAAGTCCTTCTTCAACTCCGCTTCGATGCCGGGAAGGGTCTCGATCAGCGACAGCTCAAAGACGGATTGCGCATTGTCGGTTACCGGGCCGTAGGAGTCGACGGCGATGGTGACCGGTCCCATGCCCAGGAAGCCGAAGGCCACCAGGCCAAAGGCGAAGACCGCCGGAGCCAGCATGATGATGTCCATCGACCCGCCCATCATGCTGAAGAAGTAGCCCAGTCCCATGAGGGCGACCATGCTGAGTCCCAGCCAGTAGGCGGACATGTTGCCGGCCACCAGGCCCGAGAGAATTCCCAAAGACGCGCCGCCTTCCTTGGCGCTGGTGACGACTTCCTGCACGTGGGCCGAGTTGGTCGAGGTGAAGACCTTGACCAGCTCGGGGATGAGCGCGCCGGCCAGGGTTCCGCAGGAGATGATGGAAGCCAGCTTCCACCACAGCGTCGGGTCGCCGGCGAGGTTGGGAATCATCAGAGCCGAGACGACGTAGGTCAGGGCGATGGAGACGATCGAGGTGATCCAGACCAGCGAGGTCAAGGGCGCCTCGAAGTCCATCTCGTCGGAGTTGCCGTATTTCATCTTGGCGATGAAGCCGTTGAGGAAGTAGGCGGCCGAGCTCGATATGAGCATGGCCACGCGCATGACGAAGATCCAGACCAGCAGTTCGGCCTGTGTCACGGGGCTCTTGACGGCCAGCAGGATGAAGGTGATCAGAGCCACGCCGGTAACGCCGTAGGTCTCGAAGCCGTCGGCCGAGGGTCCAACCGAGTCGCCCGCGTTGTCGCCCGTGCAGTCGGCGATGACGCCGGGGTTGCGGGCATCGTCTTCCTTGATCTTGAAGACGATCTTCATCAGATCCGAGCCGATGTCGGCGATCTTGGTGAAGATGCCGCCGGCAATACGCAGAGCGGCGGCGCCAAGCGATTCGCCGATGGCGAAGCCGATGAAGCAGGGGCCGGCATAGGCTGCTGGAACAAAGAGGAGGATGAAGAGCATGATGAGCAACTCGACCGAGATCAGCATCATGCCCACGCTCATGCCCGCCTTCAGCGGAATGGCGAAGAGCGGATAGGGCTTGCCCTTCAATCCGGCGAAGGCCACGCGGGAGTTGGCGAAGGTGTTGACGCGAATGCCGAACCAGGCCACGCCGTAGCTGCCGGCGATGCCGACCAGACTGAACGCCAGAATGATGGGCAGGGTGACCGCAACATTGCCCACCGGCGCCAGCCAGCCAAAGTAGAGCGAGATAATGACCGCGATGAAGACCCACAGCAGCATGATGAACTTGCCCTGCGTGATCAGATACGTTTTGCAGGTCTCATAGATCAGCTCGGACATCTCGCGCATCGATTTATGCACGGGCAGGTTCTTCAACTGGTAGAAGATGGTCATACCGAAGAGCAAGCCGCCGACGCAGAAGAGCAAGCCGATCATGAGAAGGGCAGGGCCGCTCAAGCCGAAGTGATTGACGACCGACAGATCCGGCAGCTTCAGGCTGGCTTCGCCGCCCGCGGCTTCCTGCGCGCCGGCGAGTGTGGGAAGCAGCAGCAGGCCCATGAGGGCCGCCACGGTCTTGTACCGGCTCTTCAAAAACGCTCCCGCGCCGGTCGCCCGGCAGGCGAAGAAGAATGCCGTCACGAGCGACAGTCCGCCCACGGCCAGAAAGAAATTCACCCCATACTGTGCAGTCACAAATCCTCCCAAAAATTGTTTGAGTACGAAGAGCAAGAGCCCCCCACGGGAATACAGAACACGCATAACCGAGGGAAAAAGTCAACGGAAGCGTACCATCCGCAATGAACACTGTCGAGTGATTGCAGTCACACGGTTACTAAAGTCCGCAAATGGAACAGGAAGCGGGATTGCGGTCAGACCACATGGCGGTTAAATCCACGAGAATCGCAGAAAACATCAAATAATCACGCTTTGTGGACTGACCAATTGGAAGGCGGGCAAAAGGCGCCTGCGGACCCTGTTTCCGGCCCGCAAATGAGCGGTCTTGCGCCTACGGCAAAACCAGAGTTGCCGTAGCCCGGGAGCAGCGCACTCAAGTCGCCGCGGCCATCGGGGAGCGGCGGCCTGGCCTGCACTGAACACGGCTAGGGACGCTGCTTCTGCTCTATTCGATGGGGATCTGGATCTTGTCGCCGGCCAGCACCACTTGCAGGTTCTCCTGGCTGGGCTCGCGCACCAGGCCGTTGGCCAGCGGGTGCAGTTTGAAGAGCACCAGCACGTTGCGCTCCGGGTCGTCGAAGGCGGGAAAGCTGGCCACCTGCTCCAGGGCGTAGTGGTTGTGCAGATCTTCGAGCGTGCCGGGATCGATGTCGTTCCAGGTGGCGTACCAGCCGGGCTGGTAGCGCTGGAGTTTGGCGACCAGCTCCTGCGTGCCAAAATCGTCGCACAGGGTGGGCAGGTGGGTGGCCAGGGTGATCTGGTCGCCGCTGATCGATACCAGCAGCCGTTTGCCGTTGGGATGGGCGTCGATGTAGTGGGTGAGCCGCTTGGCGGCGCTGACAAAGGTGTATTCGGGATGGGTGGCAAAGGTAGCCGTCTGAAATCCGTTAAAACCCGCCGCCAGCACCGCAAGCGCTCCCACCGCCCAGCCCAGGCGGCGCAGAAGACCGGTTTCAGCCAGCAGCGATCCCACCCCCAGCGCCACCATAAAGAAGATGAAAAACGTTGCAAAGGCGAAGTAGCGCGGCTGGGGATGATTCTGGTAGGTCATGAAGCCGATGTAGCCCACCACCGCCAGCAGGGAAGCGCCAAAGACGGGGTCCAGCAGCAGCCCGCGGCCCCAAGCGCTCCACCCCACGGACGAAGACCTGTCCGCGGGGACCCCGGTACTCCGGCGCAGCATCCAGGCCGCGGCCGCGCCCAGGATCAGCACCCCGGCCAGCGGGATGAGGATGTGGTCGATCCAGAGGCCGCCGTGAAAGGACCACCAGAAGCTCCACAGCGGCCAGTAGTACTCGGGCGGCTTGATGTATTTGTTGATGAAGAACAGGTATTTGTAGTCGGGCAGCAGGCCCTTGGCGATGACCAGGGCCATCCATGCGGCGAAGGTGGCGGCAAATGTGACTGCTGAAAGCAGGGCGCAACGCAGCGCCAGGCGGCGATTCTGCCAGAGTGGTAGCAGCATAGCCCAGCCCAGCGCCGGCAGCAAAAACACGGCGGTGGTCTTGGTCAGCATCATCACGGTATAGAGCAGCCCAATGGCCGCCGAAGCCAGCAGCGGACGGCGCAGCCGGGGCAAGCGGACGGCCAGATTCAGCGCCGCCAGTGTGAAGGCGGTCAGCATCGGCTCCAGAATCGCCAGGCGGCTAAAACAATAAAGAAAGGGGCTGGTGACCAGCAACGTGAGAGCCAGAAGCCCTACCCAGCGCGGTCCCCTGGTGCGCAGCAGCAGATAGCTGAGCAGTAGGTTGACAAAGAAAAAGCCCACCGCAAGTCCCCGCGCGGCGGCGATCGAGACCCCGGTGAAGAAGAAGAGCAGCCACTCCAGCAGCGGCCACACCGGAACCGCCGGGGCGGGGTTGAAGTCGCCGGGCAGATACCAATTGCCGAAGAGGTGGGCGCGGACGGCGGCATTGCCGTACCAGCCCTCGTCGGTGTACTTGGCCCCATCCATAAACCATGGGGTGTGGTTGGGGAAGTCGGCGCGCAGGTGCAGCGCGTGCAGCAGCGCGAAAGCGCCAATCAGGGCCATCCACAGAACCGGCCAAACGGCATTCAGCCGGCGTTTCCAGGCATTCGTCAATGGTTTCGTCCCTAAAAAACTCCCGGCGGGGGTCCGGGGATGGATTTCATTCTTTAGTTTACCTTAAGGAAAAAATGCGGCTTAAGGAATCTCTGATTCAGTCGAAGTTTTGAAGGGTACGGGCTTTAGCCCGTACATAAAGCCAGAGAAATCAATGGGCTTTAGCCCCTGAGGGAAGGCCGGTTCTTAAAGGGCGCACTGAATCAGAGGTCTTTAAGTTTCAAAAAGAATGCCCTGCATCTACCCCTTAGCCGGCGGTTTCCGCTTTCCCTGCTCCCTCTATCGAGAAATTAACAATAGGGCAATTGAACAGGCTGCGCAATTCACCGCCTCTTCACCGTCTATTGACGCGCCTTCTGTAGTTTCTCTAGATGGAATGGGCTGCCGTTTGCGGCGGCCTCTACCCGCTTGAACAAGAAATCCCGAAACAGCTACCTTCTCCAACTCACTCCCCGGCAACGCGCGCCGCGTGTGCGAGACGCCCTCGCAGCAACGGCGATTCACCTTAACGCTGTTCATTTGAACGAAATTCTCGGAGAGCCACAATGAGATTTGCAAAAATACGCCTTGGCTTGCTCAGCCTGGCGTTCCTGGCCCTGGTTGTAAACGCTATCCCGCCTGCGCTGTACGCTCAAACCAGTACACAAGGCGCCATTGCCGGCACCACCTTCGATGCCAGCGGCGCCGTTGTATCCAACGCCACCGTCAAGATCGTCAACGACGCGACCAACGCATCCATCGTTTTGCAATCGAATGACATCGGCAGTTTTGTTGCTCCGCTGCTGGACCCCGGCACCTACACGGTGACCGTCACCGCCAACGGATTCGACACCTATCGCGCCAAGCAGGTGATTGTGCAGGTTGGCCAGTCGACCTCGCTGCTGGCTCACTTGACCGCCGGTTCGACCACAACCACGGTGGAAGTGACGGCCGAGGCGCCGGTGTTGAACTTCGAGTCGCCGGAATTTTCGTCGAATATTAATTCGGTCGCGCTGGAGAACCTGCCCATCAACAACCGCCGCTGGTCGGCGCTCGCATTGATGACGCCGGGCGTCACGGTAGATACCAGCGGCTACGGCCTGATCAGCGTGCGCGGCATCAGCACCATCATGAATAACGTGATGATCGACGGCGCCGACGACAATCAGGCTTTCTTTGCGGAAGAACGCGGCCGCACCCGCGAGGCGTATTCGACCTCCGGCTCGGCAGTGCGCGAGTTCCAGGTCAACTCCGGTGTCTATCCGGCCGAGTTCGGCCGCGCCGCCGGCGGTGTGGTCAACTCGGTGACCAAGAGCGGAACCAATGCCCTGCACGGCGAGGCCTATTTCTGGGATCGTGAGAGCAACTGGAACGCCTACCAGGCGCAGACCACCCTGACCCAAGACGTCAACGGCGTCAACGTCACCTCGCCTCTCAAGCCCGAGGACATTCGCAAGATCTACGGCTTCACTGCGGGCGGCGCGCTGATCAAGGACAAGCTCTTCTGGATCTACACCTACGATCAGCACACCCACATCTTCCCGCTGTACGGCGTGCCCACCAAACCGGCAAACTTTTATCAATTGCCGGATGTTCTGGGCTCGGCAGGCGACTCCGCCTGCTCCAGTGCCGCCGGCACAGGCACGGGCTACCTGCCTGCCAACTCCACCGGCGTCACCACGGCAAACGCCACACTCGACCAGCAGATCTGCACCCTGGCGGCCCGCCTTTCAACGTCGGCGCAGACTTCTTATGGGAACAATGTCACCTATTCCGACGCTCTGACCCTGTATAACAACGGCATCACCGCTGTCAGCAACGATATGGGCCTGATTCCGCGCGCCGGTTATCAGGAGATCAACACCCCCAAGCTGGATTGGCAGATCAACAGCAAGAACCGCGTCAGCTTCCTGTATCACCGCCTGCGCTGGGATTCTCCCGGCGGCGTGCAGAGCAACCCCACCGGCGACTACTCGCTGGATTCTGCCGGCAACGACTTCGTCAAGCTGGACTATGGCGTCACCAAGCTGGTGACCCAGATCTCTTCGCACCTCAGCAACGAAGTGCTTTATCAGTACGGGCGCGAGTTGAATGACGAGAGCCTGCAGCCGATCACCGCGTACGACACCAAGAATCTCGTCGCCAGCACCCCCGGCGGCGTCAACGGCAGCGGCCCCAATGACCCTTACGTGCAGCTCTACACCTCGATCGGCCTGTACATCGGCGCCCCCTACTACTCCTTCCGCCCGGCCTACCCGGACGAGCGCAAGTGGCAGTTAGGCGACGACCTCTACTACAACAAAGGCCGCCACAACATGAAGTTCGGCATCGACATGGTGCACAACTACGACCTAGAGAATCAGCAGCAGTACTACGAGGGCAAGTTCACCTACAGCTCCAACCTTGCCAACTACTTTGCCGACTTGTACTCGAAGGGCGCTTCCACAGGCACTTGCGACAGTGCGATCCAATCCGCGGCGACGCTCAACACCAAGACCAATACGGTTGCCACGGCTGTCGGCACGTACCCTTGCTACAACACATTCCTGCAGGACTACGGCCCGTCGGCCTTCGATCTGACCACCATGGACCAGGGCTACTTCGCCCAGGACGACTGGAAGATGACCCCTCGCCTCACCCTGCAAGCCGGTCTTCGCTTCGACTATGAGGCGCTGCCTGCTCCCTACGCCAACCTCACCGCAGCGACCGGCAGCTATGTGCCTTTCAACGGCATCAACAACCACCCCAGCGACAAGTCCGGCTTTGGCCCCCGCCTGGGCTTTGCCTACGATCTCTCCGGCACGGGTAAGACCACCCTGCGCGGCGGCTACGGCATCTACGTCGGGCGCATCACCAACGGCAACATCGAAACCGCTCTCGCTTCCACCGGCAGCCCGTTGGCGCAGAACGCCAGCACCGTCTCGCATTCGACCGGCCTTTCTTCCGAGCCGATCTTTCCCTTCACCTACACCACAACCCAGGTGAGCAACTCCGGTTCGGTGAAGCCCAGCGCCTACTTCTTCGACGCCAACATGAAGACCCCCAAGGTGCAGGAGTTCGACCTCATCCTGCAGCAGGAAGTGGGCAAGGGCACGATCGTCAGCGCCAGCTACCTGGGCGGTCTGGGCCGCCATCTGCCCAATTTTCTTGACGTCAATCTGAATCCTGCCACCACGCTTACCCAATTCACCATCAGCGACTCCACCGGGCTGAGCCCGCTTCCCAATGGAACGGTGATCAACGTTCCTGTCTACACCGCCTATGGCAACACCGCCTTGCTGGGCGCCGCCGCCACCAACTACCAGGCCATTACCGAATACACCAGCAACGTCAACTCCAGCTACAACGCGCTGGCCCTGGAAGCGCAGAATCGCACCTGGCACAGCCTGCAATTCGACGTCAACTACACCTGGGCGCACTCGCTGGATTACTCGCAGAACGCCTCGACGGCGGGCAACAGCAACAACTGGTACGATCCCTACGGCAACCCGCGCGCCAACTACGGCAACAGCACCTGGGACATCAAGAACCGCGTGGTGGCCTACGCCGTATACACTTCGCCAGACTTCCACGTCGACCCGCGGCTTCGTTATCTAACCAACAACTGGAAGATCGATAACAGCATTCAGGGCCAGGCAGGGCTGCCGTATACCGCCAGCGTCAGCGCCGGCAGCGAAGGCATCGCCGGAGACCTGAACGGCGCCGGCGGAACGAGCATTCTCCCCCAACTTGGCTTCAACAACCACTTCCAGAAACGGACCATCGTAGACGACTTGCGCCTGGAGAAGGATCTGGTCTTCCACGAGCGTTATCGCCTGCAACTGATGGGCCAGGCCTTCAACCTGGCCAACCACCAGAATGTCACCGCGGTCACCAGCACCGCTTACACGCTGGAAAACGGCACTAGCCTGGTCTTCAATTACAACGGCAACGCCTTTGGCGCGGTCACTAAGACCAACAACAGCGGATTCAGCTTCGCTCCTCGCCAAATTGAACTCTCCATGCGCCTCTTCTTCTAACCTGCCCGCAGGGGCACACACCTGGACGGCGGCTTCGGCCGCCGTCTTTTTCAGATCCAAAACGTTGAAGGAATCAGGGATCAGGGGTTAGGGATTAGGTGTTAGGTGTTAGGGGTTAGGGGTTAGGGGTTAGCAAGGATGTTGGTTTTGAAGCAGGCATGAAGTCAAGCCTTATTCTTGATTCTTCAATCTAATTGCGAGTTCTCTATTTGCATCCGACCCGCATGTAAGAGGTCGTTCAACCCTCTCATTCGCAGCGCAAAAAGAAGCGGTGAACCTGGCAGGTTCACCGCTTCGCCCTAACCCCTAACCCCTGACCCCTAACCCCTAACCCCTGACCCCTAACCCCTAACCCCTAATCCCTAACCCCTGTCTTATTCGTACGCCAATGCGTCGATGGGGTCTTTGCGGGCCGCCATCCAGGCCGGGTAGAGGGCGCCAAAGAGCGCGCCCACAAAGGCGATGACCGCGCCCTTGCCCATCCAGGGGAGGGTGATCTCGAAGTGCTGGGTGGGGTAAAGATGAATCAGAAGTATTTTCACCCCATAGGTGCCGGCGATGCCCAGCAGCACGCCCACCACCGCCATCAGCGCCGTCTCGCGCAGCACCACGCTGACGATGGTCAGCTTGGAGGCGCCCATGGACTTGAGAATGCCGATCTCGCGGGTGCGCTCCAGCACCGCCGTGTACATCGACTGGAAGATCACCAGAAAGCCGACGATGACAGCGATCCCGGTAACCACATCGAGCGCGATGTTGAAGCCGGGCAGCTTCTCCGGGGTCATCATGGAGAGCCACTCCTCCATGGTCTGCACCTGGTTGCCTTCCAGGCCGCGCACGGCGTGGATTTCGTCGATGACCAGGTTCTCGTTCTCTGTCTTGTCGCACTTGACGTAGAAGAGTGAGACCTTGTTGGGGTCGCCCATCATCCGCGCCATGGTCTTGATGGGCAGCAGCTTGCGCCCGCCGCGGCCGGCTTCGACAATGCCCGAGATGCGGAAATCCCGGTTCATGATGGAAATCGAGTCGCCCACCTTGTAGCCGTGATCGGAGCGGGCGAAGACATCGTCGACAATCACGTCGTCCGGTCCCTGAAACGGTCCGCCGGAGAGGAAGACAAAGGGCTTCATGGCGTTGAAGGTGGCATAGTCGATGCCGTAGATGACCTCGACCTTGCCGGCGGTGGTCAGATTCTGGGTCACCGGGGTGGCTACGGCCACATGCGGCAGGCTGCGAATGGCCTCGATGTTTTTCACTGGCATGGGCGCGCCGCCGACGCCGTTCATCATGCTGGCATTGGAGGGGCGCACGGTCAGATCGGCGCCGATGCCGTTGGTGCGCTGCTTTTGATCGTTCAACATGCCCATGAAGATGCCGACGATGGAGAGAATCATGATGACTTCAATGGCCACCGCCAGCACGCTGATGATCGAGCGCACGGGGCGGTGCAGCAGATTGGCGACGATAAGCTTGTTCATTCCCGGATCATGCTCCCAGGGCAGCCGAAGCGCCCGCAATCTTAGAGTTTAGGGTAACAGCCGGCGGCGCGGCGGCGTTGGCCGCGCTCTGCAGGGCAATCGCATGAATCCGAATTTAAGAGAATGGCCCGATTCTTACCGCGCCGGAGGCGCAAGGGTGGTTAGCCCAGCGCTTCAGCGCTGGGAAAGCAGCCAGAAAACGCCTCCGGAGCCCTGTAGGGGCGGCGCAAAACGGTGATTTTGTCATGGGAATTACGTTCATACGATTGCCCGGCGCTCTGCTGCCAGGCGCTTGCTCCCAGTAAATAGTTGGTAAATATGGTTCCGAACCGGGAAATGTTCCAGATGAATGAAAGCAAAGGGAAAAGCCTATCGGGTACTTTGACGGATGGGGCGTTCGGGTTTATTGTGAAAGGGAAATCCTTGAGGATTTCTCGCCCGTTTACCGGTCTACGATGGGAAGTTTTGGAGAAGACCTGCGCTTGGAGCGGCTGTCGCGCGGCATAGCGCTGGAGCAAATCACGGCGGTCACCAAAATCTCGCAGCGCCACCTGCTGGCGCTGGAGCAGGGAAAGTTTCGCCTCCTTCCCGGCGGCATTCTCAGCAAAGGCATCGTGCGCGGCTACACCGGGGCCATCGGCCTCGACCCGCAAGACTGGACCGAGCGCTTTCTGCGCGCCGCCGACACCACCGGCCAGGGCGAGGACGGCGACGCCGGCTGGACGGCCTTCGCCGCCAATGTCGGCAAAGCCCGCATCCAGCGCCACGACGCCTTGGAAGTGCGCCTGCGCTGGCTGGGCGCCATCCTGCTGGTGCTGACCGTGGCCGCGGCTGGTTTCCTGACTGTCCGCTATTTTGGCCAGCGCGCCGGCTGGTGGCACACCCTGCTGCCCGTCGATAACGCCTCGGTCAAAGCCCAGGCCGCGTTCTCCTCGCTGCACTCCATGCTCTCCAGGGCGCTCGCCTGGATGGGGCGGTAGTCTCTGACGCCGCCCGGGTTCTGTGCTTTCGTTCCTGGCTGGATCTGCGCTTCAACGTCCTGTAATCTCCCTTGAACCCGCCCTCTGCCCCATTCGCTGCGATCTTTTGCCCCGGCCGCTTGGGGCAATTACCATAGAAGGATGCATCCCAAGGCGCAGGCCTGACGGTGCTGGCGTGTCCTGTGTGGGAGTGGGTCCGATGGGAGAGAAAGAGCGTTTGCTCTCCGCGACGGTGATCCAGCATGAACCGGTCCTCGCTTCAGGCCGCCCAAATTGAAATCCCTGCAATGGGAGGAGAGTTAAGTTGAGTGACCGTTTCCTATTTACCTCCGAGTCGGTAACCGAAGGCCATCCCGACAAGATTGCCGATCAGGTCTCCGACGCGATTCTGGACGCATGTTTGGAGCAGGACCCCTATAGCCGCGTCGCTGCCGAAACCCTTACCGCCACCGGCCTGGTAGTCATCGCCGGCGAAATCACCACCAAGGCCTACGTCGATTTCCAGGGCCTGGTGCGCGGCGTGATCGCCTCCATCGGCTACGACAACGCGCTGTACGGCTTCGACTCCAACACCTGCGCCGTGATCTCGACCATCAACAAGCAGTCGGGCGACATCGCCCAGGGCGTGGACACCGGCGGCGCCGGCGACCAGGGCATGATGTTCGGCTACGCGTCGAACGAAACCCCGGAGCTGATGCCCGCTCCCATCTCGCTGGCCCACAAGCTCTGCCGCCAGCTCACCGCCGTGCGCAAGTCCGGCAAGCTGCCCTACCTGCGCCCCGACGGCAAGAGCCAGGTGACCGTTGAATACGATGAGAACGGCAAGCCCGCCCGCATCGACGCCGTGGTCATCAGCAGCCAGCACGCCGAGACCGTCACCAATGAGGAGCTGCACGCCGACATCCTCAAGCACGTCATCCAGGCCGTGCTCCCCGCCGAGTGGCTCGACGAGCACACCAAGTACCACATCAATCCCACCGGCCGCTTCGTCATCGGCGGTCCCATGGGCGACACCGGCCTGACCGGGCGCAAGATCATCGTCGATACCTACGGCGGCGCGGGCCGTCACGGCGGCGGCGCCTTCTCTGGCAAGGACCCGACCAAGGTCGACCGCAGCGCGGCCTACATGGCGCGTTACATCGCCAAGAACATCGTCGCCGCCGGACTGGCCGACAAGGCCGAGGTGCAGTTGGCCTACGCCATCGGCGTCGCCAACCCGGTCAGCGTGCTGGTCGAGACCTTCGCCACCGGCAAGGTCAGTGAGGCCAAGCTCACCGAACTGGTGCGCAAGAACTTCGCTCTCACCCCCAAGGGCATCATCGAGAGCCTCAACCTGCGCCGGCCCATCTACCAGAAGACCGCCGCCTACGGCCACTTCGGCCGCAACGATGCGGACTTCACCTGGGAAGCGACCGACAAGGCCGCCACCCTGGCCGAACAGGCCGGCCTGGTGGCCGCAGCCAAGTAAGCGGCGAACCTCGAACCGCAGACCTGCAAAGGGACTTCTCAGTCGAGAGGTCCCTTTGCTTTTTCGCCCCGCCTGCGTCTATCGACTAGAATACTTCCGGTGCCCTAACCTTCCTACCGGTTCGGCTCAGAACAGTTGTATCGAAAACATCTGCCATCCTGAACGAAGTGAAGGACCTGTTACATCTGTCATTCTGAACGAAGTGAAGGACCTGTAACATCTGTCATCCTGAACGAAGTGAAGGATCTGCGGTTGTTCTTCGTCGCAATTCAAGAGAGACGAATCAATAAAATGCAGTCTGCACTCGCACGAGGAGATTTTCATGCGCATTGCCCTAGCCGCCGCTTTTCTCTTCTCCATGGCCACGCTCTCTGTCGCGCAAAACTCCGCGCCCGCCTCCGCCGCAGGAGCCACCTGGGATTACCAGGGCAAGCGTGGCGCGCTGGCCTGGGGCAAGCTGGACCCCGCCTACAAGGCCTGCAGCCAGGGCCACGCGCAGTCGCCCGTCGATATTCGCGGCGCCCACCTGAACAAGGCGCTGCCCACGCTTGACTTCCACTACATCGCTACCGCCGTGCGGCTGGAGAACAACGGCCGCACCATCCTGGTTCATGTCGATCCGGGCAGCTACGTGGTAATCGGCGGCATCCGCTACGATCTCATCGAGTACGACTTTCACCACCCCAGCGAGACCGCCATCCACGGCAAGCTCAGCGACATGGAGATCCACCTGCTGCACCAGAGCGCCGACGGCAAGCAGATCGTCATCGCCATCCGCCTGGCCGAGGACGTGAGCGCGCCCAACGCCGTGCTGGCCGAACTGTGGCCCTTTCTGCCCAAGACCGCAGGCGGCAGCGAGAAGGTCGCGGAGTTGGTGAACCCCGGCGGCTTGCTGCCCGCCGACCGCGGCTACTGGACTTACTATGGATCGCTCAGCACTCCGCCCTGCACCGAGGGAGTGCGCTGGTTCGTCTTCGAGCAGGAGTTGGGCCTGAGCCGCGACCAGTTGCGCACCTTCGCCAACCTCTACAAGATCAACACCCGCGGCTTGCAAGACCCGCACGGCCGGCGCATCGAGGCCAACGAATAGACAGCCGCCTGCCAGTCCATGTGCTCGCAATCGAGGAAAACGCCCTCCTGCGTGTCCAGGGACGCTTACTCTGCGGGATTGCATGAAAATCAGTCTTGCTCCAACAAAGAGATTGTCATCCTGAACGAAGTGAAGGATCTGCGGCGGCCTTGGCAACGCGGACGCAGCCCGAACGCTGCGGAATTTATACTGGTCTCTGTGAAGATTGGCGCGGCGGCTGGCGGAACAGCGCGCTGCGAAGGAGCGGGAATTGGAGCAGCATTTGGGTTTGGCGGAGATTGGCATCATCGGCGGCAGCGGGCTCTATTCCATGCCCGGATTTACCAATATTCATGAAGTCAAGGTGGAGACGCCCTTCGGCGATCCTTCCGAGGTCTTCGTGCTGGGCGAGTTGGAGGGCCGCAAGGTGGCCTTTCTGGCCCGCCACGGGCGCGGCCATCGCATTCTGCCCTCGGAGCTGAACTTTCGCGCCAACATCTACGCCTTCAAAAAGCTGGGCGTCGAGCGCATCCTCTCGCTCAGCGCCGTCGGCTCGCTGAAAGAAGAGCACAAACCCACCGATTTCGTCATCCCCGACCAGTTCATCGACCGTACCTTCGATCGTTTTGCCACCTTCTTCGGCGAGGGGATCGTGGGCCACGTGGCCTTTGGCGACCCTGTCTGCGCCACGGTGGCCGAGGCGGCCAGTGAAGGCTGCGCGGAAGCGGGTGTGGTGGGCAAGCTGGGCGGAACCTATATCTGCATGGAGGGACCGCAGTTTTCTACCCGTGCGGAGTCGAATCTCTATCGCAGTTGGGGCGCGGACGTGATCGGCATGACCAACCTGCAAGAGGCCAAACTGGCCCGCGAGGCGGAGATCTGCTATGCCACCGTGGCCATGGTCACCGACTACGATTGCTGGCGTGAGGGCCACGACGCGGTCACCATCGAAGAGATTGTCGCCGTGCTGCACAAGAACGCCGAGAACGCCGCTCGGGTGGTCAAGGCCGCTGTCAAGGCGATTCCCACCGCGCGCACCTGCGCCTGCGCCTCGGCGGCGAAATACGCGGTGCTGACCGCTCCCGACGCCATTCCCGCCGCGGCCAAAGAGAAGCTGAGACTGCTGTTTGGGAAGTATCTTGGGTGATAGGGGCGGGCGGATTCGAAAACTGAATTGCGGTATAATCTGGGGTGCGGACACTCGTTCCCACCGTGGAGGCGAAGATGAAAAAGAAGGACATTCTTTTGGGAGCCGACTATCGGTACAACTTCGACCGCGATATATATTTCAATCGTAAGGCCAAAAAAGCCTTTAGCCTGGAGTTTGTCGATGACAAGGATGAAACGGTCATTCGCCAGAGCATTCAGGAGCCAACCGACGGCAGCGTGTGGAAGTTCTATTTCAACTCCGATCCATCCGAGGGTGTGAAACGCATATTGGAACAAGTGCTTGGATGATGGCGGCACGCACACATGAGGATGTACTGAGGGAACAGTACTTCAGACTTATCCCGGATATTCGCAGGGTAGTGTGGTATCTCGAGGCTGAGACTCGTTATCATACGCGAGAAATCTTTCAGAGATTGAAGACTTATGAGCAGTTGATCATCAAGTCGCGCGTCAAAGAGTGCGAAAGTGCGGTGAAGTCTCTCCGTCGCAGGCAGGAGGGTGGGATTTTCGATCCGGAGAAACCGTTGAACTGTTATTCACTGCTTGATTTGCCGGATTTGGCGGGTGTCAGGGTTCTGGTTTTCCCGCGTAGAAGGCTGATTGAAGTGGACAGAGCATTGTCCAGTGTCTTCACTCAATGGATTCCTGACCCGATCCCGGACGGGCGAGGGGGTGTTCTGGCCCCCAAATATAAAGGGAAATGCAAGAACGTAAGCAGCGAGATTCAGGCCGAATATCAAATCGTACCGATGCTGATAGGGCTCTACTGGGACGTTGAACATGCTGCAATCTATAAATCTGCGCCGACGGAGAAGGCTCCCAGAGATAAAGCGGGCTCCGAACCAATGGAAGACCTGAATACTCGCGTAGTACAAGCACTATTGGATTTCGAAACAGGATTTGAGCGTCTCGAGTCAAACGAAAATTGAGTTGTGTTGGTCTTGATCGCAAGTTGACAAGACGATATGAGGGAAAGACAGATGGCGATTACTGTAGTGGGCAGTGTGGCATTCGATTCCATTGAGACGCCGGCGGGCAAGCGGGAGCGCTGCCTGGGCGGCGCGGCAACGTACTTCTCGCTGGCCGCGAGCTTCTTTACCGACGTGCGCGTGATCGCCGTGGTGGGCGAGGACTTCGGCAAGCGGCAAGAGGCCGTCTTCTCGGCACGCAACATCGATACCCGCGGGCTGGAGCGGGCGGCGGGCAAGAGCTTCTTCTGGGCCGGCTCCTACATGGACAACCTCAACGAGGCCAAGACCGAGATCACCGACCTCAACGTCTTTGCCAGCTTCGAGCCCAAGATTCCCGCAGCCTACGGCGACAGCGAGTTTCTCTTTCTGGCCAACATCGATCCGGTCTTGCAGCGCAGGGTGCGCGAGGCCATGCCGGATGTGAAGCTGGTGGCCGGCGACACCATGAATTACTGGATCAAGGACCATCGTCCGGCGCTGCTCGAAGTGCTCAAGGGCCTCGACATTCTGCTCATTAACGACACCGAGGCGCGCATGTTGGCCGCGGAGAGCAATCTGGTCCGCGCCTCGCGTGCGGTTCAGGCAATGGGTCCGCAGACGCTGGTGGTCAAACATGGCGAGTATGGGGCAACGCTGTTTCAAGGCTCTGGTCCAAATGAAAAGAGCGCCCCCGGCACCACCTTTAAGGTGCCGGCGCTGCCGCTGGATGAGGTCGTCGATCCTACCGGCGCGGGCGACAGCTTTGCCGGCGGCTTCTTTGGCTACCTGGCTTCGCAGAAGGAGCAGACTCCCGCCGCCTATCGCCGCGCCATGTTTTATGGCAGCGTGATGGGTTCCTTTGCCGTGCAGCGCTTTGGCACCGAACGGCTGCAAGAACTGACCCGCGCCGAGATCGACGCCCGCTTCGACCAGTTCCGCGCATTGACGCACCTGGACTGAAAAAGACAACAACTGGACTGAACAGGGCAAAAAACTGACTGAGCCAAACCAACCCGCAGTCACCACAACGCCGCGCGAATGGCTGGCGGTGCTTCTGTTGTGCGCCGCAGCCTCGCTCTGCGCGGTGCTGTGGAGCTGGCGCACCGGCGCGATGCTCAACTACGGCGACGCGGTGGCCCACTTGCACATTGCGCGCCGGGTCTTCGATGCGCGGCTGCCGCGCTTCTCCATGCTGGGATCGGTATGGCTGCCGCTGCCTCACGTGCTGATGCTGCCCTTTGTGCAGGTCTACGGCTGGTGGGCCAATGGGGCCGCGGCGCTGCCCGCGTCGGTCTTGTCTTATCTGGCGGCCTGCGTGGGCCTCTATCGCCTGGCGCGGCGCTGGCTCACTCCCCTGGCGGCGGCGCTGACGCTGGCCTTCTTTGCCTTGAATCCGAATCTTCTCTATCTGCAAACGACGGCCATGACCGAGCCGCTGTTTGTCTGCGAGATGATCTGGGTTGCCGTGTGGATGGTGGAGTGGCGGGAAAACCTAGACGCTGATCCGCGCCGGGCACAGCGCTTGCAAGGCTGGATCGCGCTGGTGCTGGTGGCCGCCGTCTTCACCCGCTACGATGGCTGGATCATGGCCGCCATCGCCTGGACCGGGATCGGTCTGGCGCTGCTCCAGCGCGGCCGGCTACGCTCGTGGAGCTTCTGGATTGCCACTGCCTTTGTAGTCGCCGCGCCCATCGCCTGGTTCGTCTATAACTCCGTCTGCTTTGGCGATTGGCTGGAGTTTGCCCGCGGACCCTACTCGGCCAAAGCCATCGAGATCCGCACCGCCTCGCACGGCGCCGGCCCTCCGCATCCCGGCTGGCACAATTGCTGGGTCTCATTCCTTTTCTTTATGAAAGCCGCGGAGATGGACGCAGCAGCAGCAGCATGGGGCAATGTGCTTTTGCTGTTGAGCGCGCTGGGCACCGTATGGGCCTGGCTGACGCGGCGCAAGCACGCCTTTTTGTGGGCGCTGCTGTTGTGGCTGCCCATGCCGTTCTACGCTTACTCGGTGGCCTACAGTTCCGTGCCCATCTTTCTGCCCTGCTGGTGGCCGCACTCCTGGTACAACACCCGCTACGGGATGGAATTGCTGCCGGCGCTGGCGCTGGGCCTGGGGTTCAGTCTGCAAGGCCTGCTGGCAGCGGTGCGCGAGTTCAAGCCGCGCTGGACAAAATTCGCAGTGGGAGTGCTCTTGGCGCTGCTGGGACTCAATGCCGTGCAGATGCTCCGCGAGCGGCCGCTGACCTATGTGGAAGGAATCAAGAACATCGAGGCCCGGCGGCCCTTTGAAGTGGAGATCCCTCCGGTGCTGCGCGCCGCGCTGGCCGGGCGGCCGGATGCAGTGATTCTGCTCAATACGTCGGTTTACCCGAATCTCATCGCCTTCAGCGGCATTCCCTTCCGCCAGACGATCAACGAGAGCGATCTGTGGATCTTCCATCAAGCGCTGCAAGCTCCCGCCGCACACGCGGCATGGGTGCTGGCCTTTGACGGAGACGCCGTCGACCAGGCGGTCAAGGCGCATCCCGAGGGGTTGACGGCAGTGCGGCGATTTACCGCGCCCGGCCAGGCCGCGGGGACGCTCTATCGTTCGGGCCAGTTTGAGGAGCGGTAACTGCATTCCGGGATTCTTTGTCCTGGCGGCTGAAAAGAGCAGAGGTTGAGGATGACCTTTTGGGGGCAACGATTTGTAACAGGGCACGACGTGACACACTGCGGAAAAGCCTGTTTGAGCGAGTTTTGTAACAGGGCACGACTTTAGAGGCTGCGGAAAAACTCCATCGCGGGAAGCGTTTTGAAGGGGCACGGCTTTAGCCGTGCCGTAAGTGCCGCAAAATCAACGAGGGCTTTAGCCCCTGAGGGATGTTTTTCGGGGTTTTCGCCCTTCATTCGGCCTTTTTCCGCAGCCTCTTTAGTCGTGCCGATGATGGCCCCATCCATCTCTGGGCTTTAGCCCCTGCACACTCTTCTTTGATCGATTTTGTCTCTGCAGCGGCTCAAGCCGAAGGTCGTATACGCATTTTTCGGCACGACTGAAGTCGTGCCCTGTTACAAAACTCTTTTGGCCAGATTTTCGCACTTATGAAGTCGAAGGTACCGCGCAGGAGGAACCATTGAGCCAGGACGCGCCGCTCACGCCGGAAACATTCGCTCTGTTGCGCGAGAATGCCCGCGCCGACAACGATCTGCTCTGCCGCAACGACGCTTTGGGCGACGTGTTTACCCGCCCGCGCGACGTGGACTTCCTCTTCAAGACCGGGGAAGAGCAGCGGGCGCAGGCGCTCTGCGATTACATCCTGGCCATGCACTTCGCCGACGCCACGATGCGCCGCGACGAAGACGGTCTGTTTTGGGTGACGGCGATTCTTCCCATGCCGGTGCATCCGCCGCTGATCTGCTCCGTCTCGGCCTTCATGGTCTGTCTCGCCCAACTCTTTGAAGTCGAGTACGACGGCTGGGGATCGGTGATCCAGAACGGCTGATCTTGAGGGTAACTCCAGCGGCGGTCTCAACATGCAGGCCTGCCTGGTGGTAGGATCGTCGAAGGAAACCCGATGAGCATGGCCTTGATTCAACCCGCGCAACCCCTCAACTTCGACCTGCTGCAGCAGATGGTGGTGGTCAACGGAGCAGTGGGCCGCCTGCTGGTGGCCTGCCTGCTGGGCGGGCTGGTGGGGCTGGAGCGTGAGCTAACCCGCAAGGCCGCCGGAGTGCGCACCAACCTGCTCATCTGCATGGGTTCGGCCTTCTTCACTCTGCTTTCGGCGGTGCTGGCCGGCGACGCCAATCCCGACAAGGGCCGTGTGGCCTCGAACATCGTGCAGGGCATCGGCTTTCTCGGCGCCGGGCTGATTCTGCACAATCGCAGCCGGGTCAGCGGCCTGACCAGCGCGGCCTGCGTCTTTGTGGTGGCTTCGATCGGCATGGCCTGCGGCGCGGGTCTGTATATGGCGGCAGTGGTGGCGGCGGTAATCGTGATCGTGGCGCTGCGCCTGATTGGATTCCTGGAGCGGCGGGCCAATCTGAAGATCTACCCGTTGATCTACGAGGCGCGCGGCAGCGACCTGACCCTCATACTGGAATCTGTTCTCGACGCCATGGACAAGGCCGGCGAGCGGCTGACCGGCGTTGAACGCGACGCCATCGGCGACCTGCAACGGGTTACCTTCGCCCTCACCGCGACGCAGAGGCAGCACGAGCGGCTGCGCGGAAAGCTGCTCGGCGAGCCTGCCATTCAGGCCCTGCACACCTTCCGCGATCCGGAGGAAGATTGATTCCCTACACAAAAGCCCACGCCTGCGGCAACGACTTTCTCATCGTCACCGAAGCGGCGGCCCAGGGCCAGGATTGGGCGCGGTTGACCCAACGCCTCTGCCAGCGCAACACCGGCGTGGGCGCCGACGGCATCGAGTTCTTTGCCTGGACCGGGCCCAAGGCCGGCCGCATCCGCCTGCACAACGCCGACGGCTCCATTGCCGAGATCAGCGGCAACGGCACGCGCTGCGTGGCTGCCTGGATGGCGCAAGCGTTTCATGCTCAGCCGGGCGACGATCTGGAGATTACCACCGACGCCGGCCCGCGCCTCTGCCACATCGACGCCATCGGCGTCGAGGGCGAGTACACCGTGCAGGTGACCGCCGGCATGGGCGTGCCCAGCTTCGAAAAGCGCACCGTGACCATGCCCGCCGGCGTGCAGGTCGAGGGCGTCGAGGTCTCGACGGGCAATCCCCACTTCGTCATCGTCGTCGATAACGCCGATTTCAAAGTCGATGGGCAGCGCTGGCAGAGTGTGGGCCAGCAGATCTGCGCGCATCCCGACTTTCCCTATGGGACGAATGTCGAATTTTTGCGCGTGGTCAGCTCCGGCGAGATCGAGATTCGCATCTTCGAGCGCGGCGTCGGCCCCACGACCTCGTCCGGCACCGGCAGTTCGGCTACGGCCACGGCCGCCTTGGCGCTCGGCGGCTGCACCTCGCCGCTTACGGTGGTGGCCCCCGGAGGCGCGCAGACCGTCACCTGGGAAGGCCCCGGCAGCGAGCTGAAACTCACCGGACCGGCTTCGCTCATCGCCCATGGAGAGGCCTGGTAAGGTGACTGCGTTGCTCAAATCCCCGGCTGTGCCGCAAGACGCCTGCGTCGCCGTGCTCTCGCCGGCCTCCGCGCCGATGGCCGAGCGCGTCGAGAGCGGGATGCAGGCCCTCAGGGCGCTGGGCTACACGCCGCAGCCGACCGAGTTCGTGCTGGCCCGCGGTCCGCTCTTTTTTGCAGGAAGCCCGCAGATGCGCCTCGACGATCTGCACGGCGCCTTTGCCGACGAGGAGATCCGCGCCATCTTCTCCAGCCGCGGCGGATACGGCTCGAACTACCTGCTCGAAGGGCTGGACCTGGACCTGCTCGCCGCCAATCCCAAACCCCTCTTCGGCTTCAGCGACCTGACCGCGCTGCACCTCTGGCTGCTCGACCAGATCCAGATGCCGGCCTTTCACGGGCCCATGATCAGCCCCGATTTCTCCCGCGCCGACGGCGTTCACCTGGCCAGCCTGCGCGCCGCGCTCGCCGGGCAGCCGTATACGCTGGGCGCGGCCGAGGGCTTGCGCGTGCTGCACACTGGACAGGCCAAGGGCGTGCTCTACGGCGGCTGCCTGAGCATCCTTACCGCCCTGCTGGGAACCCCGTGGGAGCCGCAGACCGAGGGCAAGCTGCTCTTTCTGGAAGACGTCAACGCCAAGCCCTACCAGATCGACCGCATGTTGTGGCAGTTGCGCGAGGCGGGCAAACTGGACGGCGTCCCCGGCATGATCTTTGGCGAGATGCTCGACTGCGCCCAGCCCGGCGGCTCCGCCACCCTGCTCGAAGAGGTGCTTCTGCATTTCTTCGAGGACTTCGACGGACCCATCGCCATCGGCCTGCGCAGCGGCCACGTCTCCCGCCAGAATGTGACCCTGACCTTCGGCGTCGAAGCCGAACTGAACGCAGAGAAAGGCACGACCTTGAAGTTGACGGAAGCGGCGGTGGCGCGATGAGAGAACGAGGGAACGAGGGAACAAGGGAACAGGGACTAGGGACTAGGTCGGCGCGACACATTCATCTCTGCGGGATTGGCGGTACGGCGATGGCCGCGCTGGCCGGACTGCTGCAGTTGCAGGGTCACCGCATCACCGGCTCCGACAACGCCGTCTATCCGCCCATGAGCGGCCTGCTGGCGCGGTTGGGGATTCCCGTGCTGGAGCCGTACGCCGCGGCCAACCTGGATTCCGCGCCCGATCTTGTCGTCATCGGCAACGCGCTCTCCCGCGGCAATCCCGAGGTCGAACGCGTGCTCGACGAACGCATTCCCTTCACCTCGATGGCCGCGCTGCTGCACCAGGAGTTCATTGCGGGCCGCACCTCGCTGGTGGTCGCCGGAACCCACGGCAAGACCACCACCACCAGCCTGCTGGCCTGGATATATCAGACGGCCAGCGAAACAGACCCCGCATTCGAGCCGTCGTTCCTGATTGGCGGGGTGGCGGAGAATTTCGCTTCCAGCTTTCAGCTTCGCCCCACCCGCACCTTCATCCTCGAGGGCGACGAGTACGACACCGCCTTCTTCGATAAGGGTCCGAAGTTCCTGCACTACTTTCCCGACGCGCTGATCCTGACTCACGTCGAGTTCGACCACGCCGACATCTACGCCGATCTGGAAGCCGTCAAGACCGCCTTCAAGCGGCTGGTGAATCTGCTGCCCCGGCGCGGGCGCATCGTGGCCTACGACGCCAGCGAGACGGTCACCGAGTGCGTCAGCCGCGCCTTTTGCCCCGTCGAGCGCTACGGCTTCAGCGCGACCGCCGACTGGCAGATCCGCAATCTGCGCTACGAAAACGGCCGGACCTGCTGGGATGTTTTTCGCGCCGGCGCGCTGTGGGCCGAGTTGGCCATGGATCTCGCCGGGGAGCATAATGTGCTCAACGCCACCGCCGCCGCCGCTCTGGCCCACGGGCAGGGAGTCGGAAAAAAGGCTATTCAGAAAGCGCTGGCCAGCTTTCGCCGCGTCAAGCGCCGCCTGGAGGTGCGCGCTGTCGTGGGCGGCGTCACCGTCATCGACGACTTCGCCCACCACCCCACAGCCATCCGCGAGACGCTGCGGGCGCTGCGCGCCGTCTATCCCCAGGCGCGTCTGTGGGCCATTTTGGAACCCCGCTCCAACACCCTGCGCCGCAAAGTGCTGGCCCAGGAACTGGTGCAAAGCCTGCGCTTGGCCGATGAAGTGATTTTGGCCGGAGTCTACCAGCAGCAGCGCATTCCCGAGGGCGAGCGCCTGCATCCCGAAGAGGTTGTCGCCGCGATCAATGCTGGGGAGGCAGGGGCGGCGGGAACGCACGCCGGGCTTTGTGCCGATGTGGAGGCGATTTTAGAGAGCATTGTGCCGCGTCTGCAAGCTGGCGATGTGGTGGCGATCCTCTCCAACGGCGGCTTCGACGGCATCTACGAGAAACTCCCCGCACGGCTGCGGGAACGGTTCCAATAAGACGGACGAAAGAATTCCATGATTGCTGCTCTTGTTTTGCTGTTGACTATTG
The DNA here is from genome assembly GCA_964493705.1 of uncultured Occallatibacter sp. Taxonomy (GTDB): domain Bacteria; phylum Acidobacteriota; class Terriglobia; order Terriglobales; family Acidobacteriaceae; genus Telmatobacter. Next base: position 238,203 of record CAZBPD010000001.1, on the reverse strand, counting down.
TCGTTCTTGCCATTCCTTCGGCGGTGATCTTTATTCCGCTGGCGATGCTGACCGGCAGAGTCGGTCCGCTCTATGCGGCCTCGAATTTCATTGTCCGCACCGCCTTCCGGCTGGCGGGAATCCGTGTGCGTGTTCAGGGGCTCGAGAACATTCCTCCCGGCCATGCGTGCATCTTCATGGCCAACCACGTCTCGAACCTCGATCCGCCGGCGCTGATCCCGCAGATTCCCACCCGCACCTCGGCCTTCAGCAAGCGCTCGATCATGAAGATTCCCGCTCTGGGCTACGGCATGAAGCTGGCCGATTTCATCCCCGTCGACCGCGACGGCCGCCTGGAGAGCGCGCAGGAGAGCATCGCCGCCGCCGTCCGCGTCCTGGCCAAGGGGGTGCACATCACCACGTTTGTCGAAGGCACCCGCTCCAAAGACGGGCGCATGTTGCCGTTCAAGAAAGGCCCGTTTTATCTGGCCAAGGAGACCGGCGCGCCCTGCATTCCCGTCTCCATCTACGGTACCGAGACAATGATGGCCAAGCACAGCCTGCGCCTGGTGCCGGGCACCGCTAACATCGTCTTTCACCCACCCATTTGGCCCGCCGGCTACGCCTCCCGCGACGAGTTGCTCCAAGCCGTTCGCGCCGCCATCGCCAGCGGCCTGCCGGAGTGGATGCGCACCTGATTTAAAGCCTGCTTACGGCAACCTCAGCCACACCGCCGTGCGGCCCAGCAGCGAGATGCCGATAAAACCGCGCATGTGCAATTCGTACTTGCCTACAGTCCAAATCTTGCCCTTGTATTCCTTGCCATTCTCCGGATCGACGACGCTGCCGCCCACCCAATCGTCGCCTTCGGGAACGAAGTTGCGCAGGATGACCAGGCCCAGGATGCGCTGGTTCTTTTCCGCCCCGGAGCACTTGTCGCAGAGATCCTGCGGGGTGCGTCCGGGGCGCACCTGCAACACCCGCCCAAAGAGCTTGCCGTTGGTCAGGTAAGTCTCCACCTGGCCGCCGGGCTTGCCGTCGTTGTCGATCACCTGCCAGCGGCCGACGGCGTCTTGCAACTTGGGAGATAGTTGCTGCGCGACGCCCAAAGTCGCGCAAGACCATGCGCAAGAGATCAGGGCGAGGGCGGCGAAAACGGTACGAGATGTGGACGGCATGAGACTCCTCCGGTGCTACGGTTGCACGATGGCGTTATAGCCGTCGTCGAGCAGCTTCTGTTTCCAGCGATCGGCTTCCACGCGGCTGCCGAAGGGGCCGATGCGCACGTGCAGCAGGCTGTCGTTCGAGTCCTGGCTGACGGTGACAGCGTAGCCGCGCTTGCGCAGGGCGTTGACCAGCACCTCGGCGTCCTCCTGGTGCGAGACCGCTGCGATCTGCACCACGGGGCCGGTGGAGGCGGCAGCCGGCTGAATCGGCAGCACGGGGTGTACAACGGGCGGAGCAGGTGGAGTGGACGGCGTCGGGTAGGTGTTGCTCGCAGCCGCCGCTTCCTGCGTGGGCAGAGTGCTGCCGTCTGCCGTGGGCGTTTGCGCGGCCGCATCGTGGGTGGCAGCCGAGCCGCCGGACGGCATCGCCGAGGGTTTGGAGTGCGCGGCATCCGCTGGAGTCTGGACAGCCAACTGCGCAGGAGTTGCGGGGCTGGAGTTCGCGGCCGCCGTCTGCGCAGCGCCGTGGCCCATCCGGTAGCCCAGTCCAAAGAAGAGTCCGCAGAGCAGCGCCAGGCCCAACAGCAATCCGGCGATCACCCAGGGGCCCAGGGTCAGTTCCGTATCCCGACGGCCTTGCGCTGGCTCGAAATCGTCGTCGTCAAAGGCTCGCTGCATCGATCGTCCTCAAGAAGTGCTTTCAGCATACCTTTGCGGGGTGTGTCTTGGAAGGGCGGGGCTGTAGCGGCTGCGTTGCCGGCGGGGTTCACCCCTCCAGCGCCTCCAGCAGGGCTTCGGCCTCGGTAATGAGGGGCAGGCAGGTGCGTCCCCGGCAGACGATCGCCCAGACCTCGACGCCCGGCGGCGAAGAGAAATGGGTCAGCATCTCCGCCAGCGCCGGGGGGATTCCGTCGGGAACCAGGCGGAACGGGGCGATGCGCATCACCGTCTTGTTGACCGCATAGCGGGCCACGGCCAGGGCTTCAAGCCGCGCCGCCTCGGGGCCGGAACCGACCACCATCACTTGCAGCGGATCGAGCAGCAGCCGTTCCACGGCCAGGCCGTAACTGCCGGTATAGAGCCCGAAGCGGCCGTCGAGAGCGGCGAAGGAGCGCAGCGTGTCGGCGGCGATGCGATGATACTCGGCGCGTCCGCTGAGCGTCTCCAGGCGCAAGAGCGCGGCGGCGGCGACGGGATTGCCGGCCGGCGTGGGCGTGTCCTGAATGGGCGTGCGGTGCGCCGCCAATGCGCCCAGCGGCGTCTTGCCCACGGGCGTAGCCGTATCGTTGAAGGCGCAGGCGGAGCGGTCGTAGAAGCGGGCGATCATGGCTTCGGCCAGCTTGACGGCGGCGTGGTAGAACTCCATGCGGCCGCTGCTGAACCAGGCGTCGATGCACGCGTGAACGGTAAAGGCGTAATCCTCCAGCGTGCCCGGCGCCGTCTGCTGCGGCTGTGTCTGGCCGCCAGACGACGAGCCGTAGGCGATCACGTGCTGCAGCGTCTGTTCTCCGTCCCAGGCCTCGGCCAGCAGGCGGCGCAGGGTGCGCAGGGCGAAGTCCCGCGCCGCGTCCATGCGCAAAACGCGCGCCGTTTCCAGATAGGCAGTCACCGCAAGGGCGTTCCAGCCGGTGAAAAGGGTGCGATCGATAAACGGGGTGGGACGCAGGAGGCGAGCAGCGTGCATCTTGCCTCGCGCCGACTCCAGCAACGCGCGCACTTCGGCCAGCGGCTGACCGGTCTGCGCGGCCAGTTCCTCCAGCGTATGCGGCAGATGCAGCACGTTGCGGGCTGGATCGTGGTGCATCGGTCCCTGCCTGCGGATTCCCCAATAGCGCGCGGCAAAGGCAAATTCGCCGGCATCGAGAGCCTCTTCCGCTTCATCCAGCGTCCAGGTAAAGTAATCGCCGTCGTCGTCCAGGTCGATGTCGGCGTCCTGCGAGGCGTAAAAGCCGCCCCGCTCGCGGTCGGTCATCGTACCGTCGAGCCAGGCGACGATCTCCTGTGCGGTGGCCAGAAAATCGGGGCGCACCAAGCTCTGAAAGCCGTGCACGTAATTGCGCAGCAGCTCGGTGTTGTCGTAGAGCATCTTCTCGAAGTGCGGAACCTGCCAGTGCCCGTCCACGCTGTAGCGGTGGAAGCCGCCGGCCAACTGGTCGTAGACCCCGCCCCGCGCCATCCGTTCCAGGGTCAGTGCGAAGGCGTCGCGGGCCTGCTCGTTATCGCGGCTCATGGCCATCTGCAGCAGAAGATCGAGCGCCGCCGGGTGAGGGAACTTGGGCTCCGAACCGAATCCGCCCTCGATGGAATCGAACTGCGCCAGAATCGACCCGGCGATTCGGTCCACCAGTCCCAGCGAAAGCGCCGCCTTCTGCCCCGGCTGGGCCAGGTTCTCGTTGCTCTCGATCATGGCCATGACGCCCGAGGCCGACTCCAGCGCCTCTTCGCGCCGCTCCCGCCAGACCTGCGCCATGCGCTGCAAGACGCGGCGCAAGCCCGGCCGCCCATAGCGGTCGTCGGGAGGAAAATACGTGCCGGCAAAGTAGGGACGCCCATCGGGAGTGAGAAAGGCCGTCAACGGCCAGCCGCCCTGTCCGCTGATGGTGGCTGCCGCCGATTGCAGGCGTGCGTCCACATCGGGACGCTCGTCGCGGTCCACCTTCACGGCGACAAAGTTCTCGTTGATGATCCGGGCCATCTCCGGATCGTCATAGGACTCGCGGTCCATGACGTGGCACCAATGGCACCAGACCGCCCCAATGTCCAGCAGGATGGGCTTGTCTTCGGCCCGCGCCTGGGCAAAGGCCTCCTCGCCCCACATCTGCCAGGCGACCGGCTGATGCCGCGCCGAACGCAGATAGGAGGAGGCCGCGTGTTCCAATCGATTGGCGCTGCCAGAGCTCAGGTCGTTCTCCTCATATCCTGCTGAGCATACAACCTCGGTCCCCATGGCGCACAGTCCCCCCGCCGGCTCAGGGTTTGGTGGCCAGAATCAGCGGCGACGGTCCATGAGTAGCCAGCAGCCGGGCGTTGACGAATCCCGCCTCGCGCAGCCATTCGCCAATCTCTTCAAACGAATAAGTGCCGCCATTATCGGTATTCACCAGCATGTTGACGGCGAAGATCAGGCCGTTCAACGGGCCGGTGCGATCCGAACTGACCAGGAACTCGGCGATGGCGATAGTCCCCTGCGAGGCCAGAGCCGCGAAGGTCTTCTTCAACAGCGCCTTGCTGCGTTCTACGCCCTCGCTGTGCAGAATATGGCCCAGGGTGGCCAGATGATGGCCGCTGCCGAACTCCGCCTGCAAGAGGTCGCCGGCCACAAAAGAAAAGCGCTCTGTGAGCCCAAAGCGCCCGACCGTCGCCTGGGTCACGGGAATCACCTCCGGCCAATCGACGGCCGTCACCTGCACCCGCGCGCAGCTCTGCGCCTGGGCGATGCCCCAGACCCCGGAGCCGGCCGCCAGATCCAGAACCCGCGGCTCCTGGGAGACCTTATCCAGTTCCAAATGGGCCGCCAGCGCCTGGGCCACGGGATAGCTCATGGGAAAGATGTCGTTGACAAACTGCTGGAAAAACTCGCCGCCGGCTGCCTCCTGGTTGACCGCGGCGGCGGGCTTGCCGGTGCCCACGACCTCATTCAGTTTGAGCCACTTGGGAATCAGTTGTTCACTCGTGTGGCGAATCAGTCCGCCCTGAAAGCCGGGCTTGGTGCTGACCAGAAAGGCTGCGCTCTCCGCAGTCAGTGCATACAGGCCCTGGCCGTCCTTGCTGAGAAACTCGAAGCCCACCAGCGCGTCCATGATCGCCGCCAGCCCGCGCTCGGAGGCGCCGGTAGCCAAATGAACCTCATGGAGCGGCTTGGGGCCGCTGTCCAGAACATCGAAAACATGGTGGCGGATGGCCGCCTCGAGAATCAGAGGCGGAGCATAGGCAAAGGCAAATTGATAGATGCGCTCCGGTGTAACCGGCGCAGCCGTAAGAGTAGACATAGGGACCTCGCTCGATGAATGTGGGTTTTGGGGAAACCGCAGCGTGAGTATACAAGGCGCACCCAGCCCGTTTGAAGCGATATTTAGACAAAAATAGCCCAGATTCAATCAGGCCAGCCTGCGGTGCGGCTTGGCCGTCTCAAGACTCCGGGCCGTTCTCGCTGAAGACTAGTTTTTTGACCGCATGGTTTTGCACCGCTGAGGGTGCCCCCGGTCTCGATGTTGAGACCGGGGAAGGGTACGAACTGAAACTCATCTTCATGCGTTCAGAGACCTAGTTCTTGGCCAGTTCCGCGTCGATCGCCGCCAGCAGCGCCGGGGCGTCGGGATCGGTGTTGGGAGCAAAACGCGCCACCACCTCGCCCTTGCGGCTCACCACGAACTTCTCAAAGTTCCACAGCACCTCGGGCGCTTCGTTGGGAACGATGCCGTGACCCTTGAGGAACTCGCCGAAGGGCTGCTCGGAGAGGCTGACGGCCTCGGGCTTGGCGGCGATCAGGGTCTTGTAAAGAGGGTGTTTCTCTGCGCCTACCACCGTGATCTTGCTGTACATGGGGAAATCGACGCCGAAGTTCATCGTGCAAAAGCTCTGAATCTCTTCGTCCGAGCCCGGCTCCTGGCTCTTGAAGTCGTTGGCCGGGAAGCCGGCCACCACCAGGCCCTTGTCCTTGTACTCCTTGTAGAGCTTCTCCAGCCCTTCGTATTGCTTGGTCAGGCCGCACTTCGAGGCCACATTGACCACCAGCAGAACCTTGCCCTTGTACTCGGCCAGCGAGGCCTCTTCGCCGGTGATCTTCTTCACAGGAATCTCGTAAATCGATGCGCTCATGGAATCTCCCTCCGGCCGCGCCCTTCAGGCGAGTGCAGCGCGGATCATGGCTTTTAGATGCGGAGGATGGCGTTACGATGCAGCGCGGAAAAGATTTTGATCGGCGTTCCGCCTCGACCTCCGGCCTGGCGCGTTAGAATCGGGGGCATGAAAAGGAAGCATATCTTCGATCTTCTATCGGTCGGCACCATGGGCATCTTGTGGGCGCTTTATCTAAAGAAGCAGGATGAGCATTGGCAGGCCCAAGGAAAAGATGCATATATTTTGTGCTACGGAAAGCAATTCGCCAGCAGAATCGCCGCCCCTGTCCCCATGGCGGAACGATTGTTTGTCTGTATCGTCACCGCATTCGCTCTCTATCTTCTTTTTCTCGGCATTTCGTTTATTTACGCCAGAACCTATGAGGCGTTCACTGGGAAAAGATCTCACCCTCTCGATTAACGAGTCTTTCAAAATACAGTTTTGTATCAGGGCATGGCTTCAGAGGCTACGGAAAAACTCGTACGGGGACGAAGAATTGGTTTTGCGAGCAGGTTTTGTAACAGGGCATGGCTTTAGCCGTGCCGTAAATGACGCAATATAAGGTTGGGCTTTAGCCCCTGATCTATTTTTTCATTCGTTTATGTTGCCGCAGCGGCTAAAGCCGAAATTTTGATTGGGCCGCAACCGGCACGACTGAAGTCGTGCCCTGTTACAAAGCCTGTTCTGATGGAAGCCTTTCCACGCTGCACAATATCCCGCTCACTTTAAAAATGGCTCGCCTAGCAATTCCTCACAGGTAATGCGGCGGCTTGGGCGAGCGCGAGGAGAGGCCGGTGAGGGTGATGTTGGCGGTCAGGTCGGGGCCGCTCAGCTTGCTGGTGCCGGCCGCGTCGGCGGCGCGATAGTTGCGCAGCTCGCGCAGGATCTCCTGCTTGTCGCGGGCATATTGGCTGGCCAGGCGGGTCAGCGCATAGGTGATGATGTCGCTGTGGTGCAGACCGGTCACGGTGGGGTCGCGGCGCATGTTCAGCCACAGGCGATGCACCAGTTGCACATCGTCGGGCGTGAGCTTGGGGGCGTGCGGCCCGATGTAGAAGACCTTGGCCTGCCCCTGGTCGTCGATCACGTAGAAGTTGAACTGCCGCTTGGGCTCGGGCAGCGCCTCCCATGCCTGGCCCATGCGGAAGGCCTGCTCCTCGGCGGTCATCTTGGTCGAGACGCCGGAGACGATCGAGTCCATCTCCAGGTTATTCGCTCCCTGCACCAATGCGGCAAAGACGTCGCCGGCCGGAACCACCAGCAGCGAGACCTTTTTGCCAAAGCTCTCGGCCACGCTGATGGCCTTGGTGAAGAGCATCTGTTCGTGCTCGCTGAAGCTCTGCTGCTCGGCGCTGAGGAACTCCGGTCCGCCCACGCCCATCATGCGCACGCTTAGCACCACCACGTCCTGCTCCTCGGTGCTGGTGCGCGAGAGGGTCCACTTCAGCGCCAGGGGGTTTTCCACATCGCGCATGGTGACCATGGTGCCGCCGGGACGAATGGCCGCCGACTCGCGGCTGATGGTGTCCTGGTGCTCCAGTTGGAAGTGGTCCTTCATCTGCCGCGCGGTCAGCGCGTGCTTGCGCAGGTTGACGCGCTCCGAAACCGTGAAGATGACAAAGAAGGCCGCCGCAAAGACGATGCCGCTGACCGTGGCGACCGACTTGGTAAACAGGTTGACTATGGCTACCGTCAACAGCACCAGGAAGACCGAGATCAATCCCAACGGCACTTCGGTCTTGCCGAAGCGAATGTTGGGGGGAACCTTCCAGCCGCGTTCTCCGTGATACTTCCAGCGCAGCACCAGCATGGCCAGGCTGTTGAAGGTGAACGACCAGATCACGCCGAAGGCGTACGCCTCGCCCAGGGTGATGATGTTGCCCCGGGTGGCGATGATGGTGAACATCTGCAGGATGAACACCAAATTCACAATGCGATGGCTGGTGCCGAACTTGGTGTGCGGCTTGCGGAACCAGTCCGTCAGCACCCCGTCCTCGGCCACCCGCATCAGCACGCCCGTCGAGCCGATCATCGACGTGTTGATGGCGCCCGAAAGAATCAGGAAGCCCACCAGCACCACAAAAATGCGGAAGGCGATGCGCCAGAACAGCGGCCCGACCATGAACATGGCCAATCCGGCGATCAGGTTGTCGGGGTAGATATGGGTCCGTTCGAAGTCCGGAATCAGCATCGAGGCCAGCAGCGTGGCGCCGCCGGTGAAGATCAGACTGTAAATGGCGATGACGATGGCCGCGCGCTTCAGATTCTTCAGCTTGGGATGCTGGATCTCGCGGTTGACCTGGGCCAGGCTCTCCTCGCCGCTCATGGCCAGCACCGAGTGGCCAAAGGCCATCAGAATGCCAAACAGCCCGAAGATGGGCAGGCCCCTGCCTTGCAGGAAGCCCAATGCCTCGTCGCTGAACTTGAGATGCGACGGCGTGGGCGGCGGCGGAAAGTGAATACCCTGCGGCCCCACCAGCACCGAAAAAACGCCCCACACCAGTAGAATGACCACCATGATGGTGGTGACCTGCATGACCCGCAGCGCCTTGCCGCTCGACTCCTCGATGCCCTTGATGTTCTGCCACCAGTAATAGATCGTCACCGCCGCGGCAAAGACCGCCGAGGTGTGATCCATGTTGAACTGGAAGGGGTTGTTCTGCGCGTCCACCAGCGCCGGCGGCAGCCAGTTGCCGTTGTTGGCCACAACCATCAGCTCGTTCATCAAACCGGTAATATATTGGCCGGCCGAAACGCCCGAGATGGGGCCGGTAAGAATGTAATCGAACATCAGCGCCGAGACGCTCAGCTTGGCGAAGGTGCCGCCCAGGGCTTCTTTCACCACGCGATAAACGCCGCCGCGGGTGAACATCGAACAGCTCTCGACGTAGACCGCCCGCACCGCGAAGCTGAACAGCATGATGCCCAGAATGAACCACGGGGCAGCTGCGCCAACGGCGTGCTCGGCGATGCCTCCCGCGTAAAAGGCGGAGGAGCCTAAATCGCAGAGAACAATGGCCGCCGCTCGCCAGAAGGAGATGAAGGTGAGCATCACCGAGGACGCCACAATCAGGCGAACGCGCGTGGAAGGCGGAGCAGCGGTCGTGCGGGTAGTTGCCATCGAATGTTTGCCTGATCGGCTGCCCTAGACTCCGCGAAAAAGTGCGAAATCATCGTGCGCTCTGCGATGAGTTTAGGCGGGAAAAGGAGCCGAGTCAACCGGCTCTGACTCTGCTTACGCCTATTCTTCCCCCTGAAGAACCTCTCCGAGAAGTGAAATGGCCTGGGGAAGAGCGGCGCGCACCGCCTCGGAGAGCCCCTCGCCCAACGCAAAGGACAAGGCGCCTACGGCAATGGCCACGGCGCGTTGCGGCACTCTGCCATAGAGGGATTGCGTCAAAGCTAACAGCGCTGCGGGGGGTAAATGATGGGTGAATCCCCGCGGCGGATCGGCGGCGGCTGCGACGGGCAGCAAGCGCACTTCGCCCGGCGGCAACTCCATCGACGCATCGACAAAAGCGACCAGATCGGCGGCGGCGACCAACTCCGCCAGTTCGGGGGTGAACTGCTGCGCCGCGATCACCTCGACCCCGGCAAAGTGTGGGTCTTCTTCGACAGCTACAGCAATGCGCAGGCCCACGCCATCGTCCGAGCGCAGCGCGTTGCCGCAGGCCAGCAAGAGCTTGCGGCGTTCACCCAAGATTGGTTCGCGATGCTCGATTTCGTACCCCTTGCTGGCGCTGCCTGAGATTTGAGTAGGTCCAAAAACGTTCACCCCTGAGTTGTGCTGAAACAATAACTACCAAGTGGGCCGCTTTCCACACGGAACTGCTTTCTGATCCCGTTTATACCACTTCACTTGGCAGCAACCCATGCAAAGACGGGTCCAACATTCTTGAACTTCTTCGTTCTCTTACCAGTCACGACGTCCAGCATGTAAATGTCGATCATGCCTCTGTCAGGATCCCGCATTTCATTGAATAGGATGGTTTGGGAGTCAGGCGACCAAACGGGTTTGAAATTCGGCCCCGAATGGAGCCGCATGAGACGTCGGGAATGCGTACCGGCGGTGTTCGTCAAGCGGAGCTCGAAATCGTCATTTGCGTAATATCGCCCATTATAGAAACTCCACTGCTGCGCATCTGCACGGTTGGTCGGAACGTATCCGACATAAGCGATCCACTCGCCCGAGGGGGACCACGAAGGGGTTCCGCCTACACCGATGCTCGAGATCTTTCCGCTCTCAACATCGATCATATTGATCGTGCGGATTTCCGATCTGTAAAAATCGACTCCCCGGTCACGAGGCGAGCCCATGTCAAAGGCAATACGCCGTGAATCGGGGGACCAACTGATCTCTTCCACGCTTCCGGAAGGGTTATTAAACGACCTTACTTTTCCAGTTTTGAAATCGAGTAGCCGAAGGCTCAAATGGACGCCAAAAGAATCTGGAAGCGGATCACTCGTGACATAGGCCATTTCCGTTCCGTCGGGAGCGATTGCAGAGGAGCCCCAAAAACCAGTTATCTCCAGATAGTCCGTCAGTTTTTCGTCTTTGACGGAATAAGTGCTGACGATGCGCCTTTCGTCAGATGAACCACTGCCGGGAATGCGACGAACACAACCAATTATGCTCCCATCTGCCGAGATGCTTAGAAACGCATCTGTCAATTCCTTCGGCAGTGTTATCGTTTTGTCTTCGGTCGCGAGCAAATGCCTATATGGCAGATAGCTCGCCTCCAACAACTCCGCTCCCGGCAACCGCGGGATCTCGTAGTTCTGCGCGCTCCCGAGCAGACTAAGACACAAAAGATTAAACACGAACACCGCGGCTATACCGGCAGGACCCATTCGCATTGGAGTCGTTCTTATTAGCATTTCAAACTCCTACAGCGTGTTTCAACAATCGGCTTTGTAACAGGGCACGACTTCAGTCGTGCCGATAGAATCGAGTTTATTTTCCGGGCTTTAGCCCCTGCAAACCGTCTTTCAAGCGAACACATTTTGCAGCGGCTAAAGCCGGAGAGATTTGGTGCTGTGGTCGGCACGACTGAAGTCGTGCCCTGTTACAAAGCTTGTCCGAATAGGCCTTTTCGTAGCATATTCAGCCCCTGAGGGAAGTTTTTTAGAGCCGCCAAAACGTCCCTCGGCGGCTAAAGCCGATGAAGGAAGATTCCTGCTTTGCGGCACGGCTGAAGCCGTGCCCTTTCAAATCCCCGCGCTTTCCCGCCGGTATTTAAGGCCTTTCTGCAAGCTCCAAATACGCTCAGCGATGCACCTCGGCGAGCAACTCGTTCGTCGCCGAGCGCAGTTCGATGGAAAGCGGCATCTGGCCCAGGGCGTGGGTCGAACAACTGAGGCATGGATCGAAGGTGCGCACCACAGCTTCGACGCGGTTGAGAATCCCCTCGGTGAACTTGCCTCCCTTGATGTACTGCTTGGCCGTTTGCAAGATTCCCAGGTTCATGGCGCGATTGTTCTGCCCTGTCGCAATCACCAGGTTGGCCCATGTGATGAGGCCGTTCTCGTCCACCTTGTAGTGGTGGAAGAGGGTGCCGCGCGGAGCCTCGGCCTGGCCCATGCCCTCGAAGCGATTCACTCCGGCGGCGGCGCGCACATGCTTGTCGAGGATCAGCGGATCGGCCAATATCTGCTCGATCTTCTCGATGCCGTAGACCATCTCCACCAGCCGCGCATGATGGTAGTGAAAGGAACTCTGCACCGGGCCCTTGGCCAGCTTCTTGAACTCCGCCAGTTCCTTGTCGGCCTTGTGCGTGCCCATGGTTTTGGCGATGTTGAGCCGCGCCAGCGGGCCGACGCGATAACTGCCCTCGGGGTAGCCGAGCGGCTTGTAGTAGGTGAACTTGGTGTAGCTGTAAGGCTCGACGGCCTCGCCAATTCTATCGGGAAATTCGTGGGCGGTGATGCCGTCTTCAATCGTTTCGCCCGCGGGGCCGATCAACCGCAGCGCGCCGTCGGTGAACTCGATCGACTCGTCTTCGTTGATGAGGCTCATGTAGTACGAGGGGAAGTTGGCGAAGACTTCGATCTCTTCTGAAAACTGGTCGGCGATCTGTTTGTAGGCGCTCAGGGCCAGCTTCATGTTGCTGAGCGCGGCGGGAATGGATTTGAGAATCTCGTCGCGCTTGGCGGCGGTGATGGGCTCGGTCACGCCGCCGGGAATCACCCATCCGGGATGCACGCGTTTGCCGCCCAACAACTCGATGATGTGCTGCCCGAAGCGGCGCAGCGCCACGCCGGCGCGGCCCAACTCGGGATGCTCGGCAACCACGCCAAAGATGTGTCGCGCCTTGGGATCGGACTCCATGCCCAGCAACAGATCGGGTGAGGCCAGGTAGAAGAAGCTCAGCGCGTGCGACTGGACCATTTGCGCCAGATTCAACAAGCGCCTGAGTTGCGCCGCGGTGTGCGGAATGCGCACCGACATCACCGCCTCGCAGGCCTTGGCCGAGGCCAGCAGATGCGAGACCGGGCAGATGCCGCAGACCCGCGCCATCAGGCTGGGCATCTCATAAAAGGGACGCCCTTGCGCAAAGCGCTCGAAGCCGCGCACCTGCGTGACATGAAAGTGCGCGTCCTCGACCTCGCCCTGAGCGTCGAGATGAAGGGTGATCTTGCCGTGGCCTTCCAGGCGGGTAACGGGATCGATGACGATTGTCTTGCTCATAGGTCAAGCTCCGAAACGGGTAAGCGCGGAGATGTCCAGCGCCGCCACGGTAACCAGCGCGGTGAGCGCGGAGTTGAAGGTCGCAGCCGAGGGCGGGCAGCCGGGCAGAAAGACATCCACCTTCACATACTCGTGAATGGGCCGCACTGTGGGCAGCAGCTTGGGCACGACCACTGTGGGAATCTGCGCCTGTGCGCTGACGTTCTCAATGTAGGCGCGGTTGAGAATCTCCTCCACGCCGATGGGATTGCGCATGGCCGGCACGTTGCCGGTGATGGCGCAGTCGCCCATGCCGATCAGCAGTTTGGTGTGAGCGCGAATCTTTTTGATCTTGCGCTCGTCGTCCACCGAAGCCACAGCGCCTTCGACCAGCGTGATGTCCACTTCGTCGGGGAACTCTTTGGCGTCGACCAGCGGGCTATAAACCACCTCGACCATCGCCGCCAGCTCGAGCAGCCGCTCGTCCATATCGAGAAAGGACATATGGCAGCCCGAACACCCGTCCAGCCAGACCGTTGCCAGTTTCAGTTTGCTCATCGCGCCTCCCGCATCAGGTTGAGGTAGGGCAGAAAATCGGGGTCCTTGGGATGCCCGGTACCGACCTTGCTCTTGTCGAAGAGCGCGCCGGTGGGGCAGACCTGTACGCACTTGCCGCACTGTGTGCAGGTGGAGTCGCCCCAGGGATCGTGCAGATCGGTGATGACCAGCGAATTGACGCCGCGGCCCATCACATCCCACACATGCGCGCCTTCGATCTCCGCGCAGACGCGCACACAACGCGTGCAAAGAATGCAGCGGTTGTGATCGGCGGTGAAGCGGTCGTTGGAGGCATCGACGGCGAGCACCGGGTTGCGATAGGGCAGGCGCACATGGGTGAGCCCCTGCTCCTGGCCCAGCTTCTGCAACTCGCAGTGGTTGTTGGCCACGCATACCGAACACACATGATTGCGTTCGGCAAAGAGGAGTTCCAATATCGTCCGGCGATGCTTCTTTAGCCGTTCGCTGACGGTGTTGACCTCCATGCCTTCTTCGACCGCGGTGACGCAGGCGGGAAAGAGCTTGGTGCTGCCCTTGACTTCGACCAGGCACAAGCGGCAGGAGCCGACGCTGCTCAATCCATCGAGATGGCAGAGCGTGGGAATCTGGATATTGTTTTCCCGCGCCACTTCGAGAATGGTTTGGCCGGCGCGGGCGCTTACATTCAGGCCATTGATGATGAGGGTTTTGACATCCACGGCTACGCTCATGCCATCACCTCCACGGCCGCTTCAACGGCGCAGACGCCGGCTGGACAGCGCTTGTTGGCGATGTGCTCGATGTACTCGTTGCGGAAGTAGCGCAGCGTGCTCAGCACCGGATTGGGCGCGGTCATGCCCAGCCCGCAGAGGCTGGTCTCTTTGACCGTGGCGCAAAGGTCTTGCAGCAACTCCAGATCCTGCATGGTTCCCTGTCCTTCGCAAATGCGCGTCAGCAGCGTGTACATCTGTGCGGTGCCGGCGCGGCAGGGAATGCACTTGCCGCACGACTCGGTCATGCAGAACTCGATGAAGAAGCGGGCCACGTTGACCATGCACGAGCTGTCGTCCATCACGATCATGCCGCCCGAGCCCATCATCGATCCCGCCTGCACCAGCGATTCATAAGTCACTTGCAGATCGAGATGCTCGTTGGGAATGCAGCCGCCGGAAGGCCCGCCGGTCTGCACTGCCTTGAATGTGTGGCCGCCGGGAACGCCGCCGCCGATGCTCTCGATGATCTGCCGCAGTGTAATGCCCATGGGCACTTCGACCAGGCCGGTGTTGGCGATCTTGCCGGTCAGTGCGAAGACCTTGGTGCCCTTGCTGCGCCCAGCGCCCATGTTGGCAAACCACTCTCCGCCACGGCGCAAGATGGGCGCGATGTTGGCGAAGGTCTCCACGTTGTTGATCAGCGTTGGCTTGCCCCACAGGCCATGCACGGCAGGATAAGGAGGACGCGGCTTGGGTGTGCCGCGACGGCCTTCGATGGAGGCAATCAATGCCGTCTCTTCGCCGCAGACAAAGGCTCCCGCGCCCAGCCGTATCTCGACATCGAAGCAGAAGGGCGTGTTGCAGATGTTGTTGCCCAAAAGGCCCCGCCGGCGCGCATCGCGCAAGCCTGCCGTCAAGCGGCTCACTGCGACCGGATACTCGGCGCGCACATAGATGAAGCCCCGCGTTGCGCCCACTGCGTATGCGGCAATGGCCATGCCTTCAATGACGCGATGCGGATCGCCTTCCATCACGCTGCGATCCATGAATGCGCCGGGGTCGCCCTCGTCGCCGTTGCAAACCACATACTTGAGATCGCCGCCGGCCTTGGCCACCGTGCCCCACTTCAGGCCGGTAGGATAACCGCCGCCGCCGCGCCCCCGCAGTTCGCTCTCGGTGAGCGTTTGAATCACGTCGCCGGGCGTCATCTCGGTGAGCGCCTTGACCAGCGCCTTGTAGCCATCGCGAGCGATGTAGTCGTCGATCTTTTCGGGATCGATGTGGCCGGCGTTCTCCAGCACCACGCGCATCTGCTGATCGAAGTGCTCGTTGAGGTCGCATTGCAACTCGGGCACTGGCGCGTTGCCCAGGCTGTCTGCGATGGCCTGCGCATTGCCGGCCTTGACGTGGTGATAGAGCAGATCGGCGGGATCGACGCGCACCAGCGGCCCTGCCGAGCAGGGGCCCATGCAACTGGTGCGGCGGACCAGGACCTTCTTACCCGAGGCCGCAACCGCTTTCACCAATTCCTCGCGCAACTGGCCCGCGCCCTGGCTGGAACAAGCCAGATCCATGCAGACGTTGACCTCGTAATCGTACTTGGCGTTCTCTTGCCGGACGCTTTCGGCAATCTGTTCGAGCTCTTCGATATTCATGCCACCGTCCACCTTTCCAGTTGCTCGATCAACTGCTGGCCGGCCATCTCGCCCGCCACTTCGCCGTCCCACAGCGCCACGGGAGCGCGGCTGCAAGCGCCTACGCAGCGCGCCGTCATCAGGCTGATCTCGCCATCGGCGGTGGTCTGGCCGGTCTTGATGCCCAGCTTCTCCTGCGCGGCGGCAACCAGCTTGTCGGCGCCTTTGATATAGCAGGCCGTGCCGGCGCAGATGGTGAGCGTGTGCTTGCCCGGCGGCTTGAGGCTGAAGTAGTGGTAGAAGGTGGCTACGCCATAGGCCTGACTGAGCGGCACGCGCAGCGAGCGGGCCACAAAGCGAATCGAATCGTCGTCCAGATAGCCGAACGAGGACTGCACGGTGTGCAGCGTTTCGATCAGCGCATGGCGGGCAAAGCCGTTCTTGCGCATGGCGTTGCTGACGATCTTCCAGCGCTTGTCATCTGAAGGTAGGGGCGGCATCGGGTAGAGAGTCACAAGTCCTCCTGCAAGGTGCGAAAACAGGAACCCGGCTCATCTTGCCCGTCGCCACGGAAATCCCACCAATCGCAGCACCCGCAAGGCGGAGGCAAGAGCGCACACCAATCTTGAGGAGGATTAAAGTACGATTGCGGAACGCCTCAAGAGTGCGAAAGAAATATAGTTCGACGATGATGGTCTTGTCATCCACTATGTGCGGATGGAGAGATTTTTTCTTTGTATCGATGGATATGCGCGAAAGGCCATCTTCTAAAGGGGAATCGCGCCATCCGTTCGAAAAGCGGCGCAATGTGATGCACATCACTCTGCGCTTCGACTTACCTCTTTCAATCTATGATTTCGACCCTGTGCTTTGCGATCTGCCCACATGATGTAGCTCTGCATTGCGCAGGCTCGGTGCAGAATCACGGCGTCCTCATCCGGCCGGCGCACTCTCCCGGATCGCGTCGCAAAGTTCCAGAAACCTCGCTTCCAATTCCGTCATGCCGGCGCGGACGCCGTCCAGATCCCCGCCATCGGCGGCCTTCTCCATCTGCTGTGCGAGCTGGCGCAAGCGCTCGCCGCCGACGTTGCCGGCTGCTCCCTGAATGGAGTGCGCCTGATGGCCGCTGGAAGGGGCATCGCCCGAGCGCAGGAAACCCTTCAACGCCTTGATCTGACGGGGAAGGTCGTTCATGAAAGCTCCCAGCACGACTCCGGCCAGCGCCTCGTCGTCCATCATGCGCGTCAACATGCCGGCGCGGTCGAAGACGGGCGGCTCTTCAATGGCAGCAACAGCCGCGGTCGTTTCATCGACAGGGGGTGGGCAAGCGGGCGCTGCGGGCAGCCACTTTTCCAGCACCTCGCGCACTTCCGCCGCCGAGACTGGCTTGGAGATGAATCCGTTCATTCCCGCCTGCAGGCAGCGATCCCGGTCCGACTGCTGCACGTTGGCGGTCATGGCGACGATGGGAATGGCCGGATTGAGGACCCCCGAATGGGGATCGCGGATGCGGCGCGCTGCCTCCTGTCCATCCATCACCGGCATGCGCATGTCCATCACCACCAGATCGTAGGGAGTGCTCTGGAGCGCGCGCAGGGCCTCTGCGCCATCGCCCACGGCGTCGGCGTGCAGGCCGAGTTTATGGAGAATGCCCAGCGCCACTTGCTGATTGGTGAGGTTGTCTTCGGCCAGCAGGATGCGCAGGCCGGGGCGGTTCAGAGGTTGGATTGCCTGCTGTTGCGGGGGCTTCGGCGTCAAATCAGAAGCTGCCATGGAGCCAGCAACGGCGTCGCCGGTCAGCACCGCGCTGAGCGCCGCGCGCAGCTCATGGCGGCGCACCGGCTTGTTCAAACACTGTGCAAAGTCCATCAGATGGCTGCGTTGTGCGCCGAAGCGAGCGCCAAAGGGGGTCAACAGAACGATCCCCGTCGCGGCCAGCCGGCGATCGGCGCGGAGATCCCGAGCCAGCGCCTCCCCATCCATGCCCGGCATCTGCATGTCGATCACCGCAGCGCGGAAGCTGTCGCCCTCATCCGCCGCCCGATAGAGGCCTTTGAGCGCGGCAAGGCCGGATTCGACCGCTTCCACGCGTAAGCCCCAGGCGCCGATCTGACGGCTGAGCAACTCGCGGCTGCCGCTATGATGGTCCACGATCAGCACCCGCAGGCCGCGCAGCGATTCAATCGCCCGGCCCTCCTCGAGTTCTTCCGCGGAGGCAGGACCCCGTTGCAGCCGGACCCTGAAGCAGAACTCCGACCCCTGGCCCTCCCGGCTGGTGACGCAGATGCTGCCCCCCATCTTCTCCACCAGCGATTTGCAGATGGCCAGTCCCAGTCCGGTGCCGCCGTACCTGCGCGTCGTCGAAATCTCCACCTGGCTGAACTTGTCGAAGATGGAGGCGATCTTGTCCTGGGGAATGCCGATGCCGGTGTCGCTCACCGAGAAGCGCAGCAGGCAGTCGCTGCCGGTCGCCTCCAGCAGCGCAACGCGCATCCTCACTTCGCCTTTGGCGGTGAACTTGAGGGCATTGCCCAGCAGGTTGGCCAGCACCTGGCGCAGCCGCCCAGGGTCGCCGCGCAAACTCACCGGAACCTCGGGGTCGGCGCCGCAGACCAGTTCCAGATCCTTGCCAAAGGCCTGCGCCGCCACCCCGCCGGCGAGTTGGTCGAGCAGGTGAAGAAGGTCGAAATCCACCGACTCCAGCTCCAGCTTGTCGGCTTCGATCTTGGAGAAGTCGAGAATGTCGTTCAACAGATGCAGCAGCGATTCGCCGCTGGAGTGCAGGGTCTCGGCAAAGCGGCGCTGCTCGGGCGTCATCTCTGTATCCAGCAGCAGGCCGGTCATACCGATCACGCCGTTCATCGGGGTGCGGATCTCGTGGCTCATGTTGGCCAGGAACTCGCTCTTGGCGGCATTGGCCTGGGCCGCTTCCAGGGCCAGTTGATTGGCGCGCGCCGTCTCCTCGGCCAATTGGCGATTGCTTTCTTTGAGCGCCGCATCGGCCTCTTTCTGCGCGGTAATCTCCCAATTGGTCCCGATGAAGCGCAGCGGATGGCCCTCGGCGTCGCGCTGCACCATGGCCAAGGCCCGGATGAAGTGAATGCTGCCATCGGGCCAGAGCACGCGGAACTCTGTTTCGTAATCCTTCCCCCCCAGCAGCGCCGCGGCAAACTCCTTCTCCGCCCTGGCCCGGTCCTGGGGATGCAGGGCGTTCTGCCAGGTTTCCAGAGTGCCGTTGAAGCGGTCGGGGGAAACCCCGTAAAGGCGCAGCATCTGCCCGTCCCAAACCAAGTTGTTTTGCAGCACGTCGAAGTCCCAGATGCCGACGCCGCCGGCGCGCGCGGCCAGCGAAAGACGGTCGCTGATCTCCTTGAGCATGGTTTCGGCCAGCTTGCGCGCGTGAATGTCTTCGACCAGGGTGATGAAGTGCACGATGCGGCCCTCGTGATCGCGCAGCGCAGAGGAGGTCAGCCTCACCCAGATGCGGTTGCCGTCTTTGCGTACATAGCGCATCTCCCAACTGGGTACGCTGATTGCTCCATCGATCAATTGGCCAAAGATTCGCTCGCTCTCGGGGCGGTCCTCGGGCAGCGTGATCTGCAAAAAACTCACGCTGGGAACCTCCTCCAGCGGGTAGCCGATGATCTCCGCGTAGCGCGAGTTGCAGCGCAGGAACTTGCCGTCGGTCGAGGTGTGCAGAATGCCGATTGCCGCCTGCTCGAAGGTGGCGCGGAAGCGCTGCTCGCTCTCCCGCAGCGCCTCTCTGGCGCGGCGGCTCTCGGTAATGTCCTCGGATAGACCTACCACTTGCATCAGGCTGCCGTCGTCCGCAAAGCTGGGAAAGGAGCGGTCCCTGATCCAGCGCACATCGCCGCCGTCGCCGGCCAGCCGGAACTCGATCTCCGTACTCTCGCCGCGCAGTTCTTGGGCAAATGCCGCTTGCGCCAGGGGGCGGTCTTCCGGATGAATCAACTCATTGAGCAAGCCTATATCGCGATAGACGGCCTCGCGCGGCACGCCCCAGACCTCTTCAAAGGCGGGACTGAGGTACTGCATCTCTGTCCCATCTCCTTTCATGATCCAGAAGAGCTCGCGGATGTTGCCGGTCAACAGGCGCAGCTTGGCTTCGTTGTCGCGCAACTGTGCCTCGGCCCGCTTCCGCTCGGTGACGTCGTGGACCAGGGAGAAGATGATCTCCTGGCCCTCCAGATCGATGATCGAGGAATAGACTTCGACCTCGCGTTCTTCGCCGCTGGCCAGCCGGTGGTGGAATTCGAAGCGGAGCTGCTGTTCCTCCTGCATCCTCCTGCGTAGCGCTTCCCCCTTGCCGCGCGACTCGACGTCGATGTCGAAGATGGACATGCCGGCCAACTGCTCTTTTGTATATCCGTAATAACTGCAAGCGGCCTGATTGGCGGCGACAATCCGCCCGCCGGCAGGCTCCATCAGCAGCATCACCGAACCGCTGTCTTCAAAAATCCTGCGGAATCTGTTTTCTGAAGCCGCCAGCGCCGCCGCCGTCTTGCGCTGCGCGGTGATGTCTTCGGCATGGGCCACAAAATGCCGCAGGGCGCCGTCTTCTTCCAACGCCAGCGAGACATGCATGCGCGCCCACACTTCGCTGCCGTCTTTATGCAGAAAACGCTTCTCCTCCTCCAGCGTTTCGGTAGGATTTTGCAGCAAGCCCTCGACCCCGGCCAGGCAGGTGGATCGATCGTCGGGATGCGTCAGATCCATCCAGGTCCGCGCCCTCAACTCCTCTTTCGAGTAGCCCAGCAGGTCGCAAAAGGCCGGATTCACCAGCAGCATCCTGCCGTCCGGCGCACCCAGACTCAAGCCGAAGGGCGCCCGCTCGAAGACGCAGCGGAAACGCTCCTCGCTCTCCCGCAGTTGCCGTTGGGTATGCAGCCGCTGGCCGATGCCGCGGGCGATGCCAGAGGCGCCCACCACGTCGCCCGCGGCATTGCGGATGGGAAAGATGGAAAAGGAGACCTCGACCCCGCAGCCGTCCTTGCCGCGCAGCACTGTATCGTAAGCAGCAACCGCGTGGCCCTGGGCGACAGCTTGAAAGATCTCCTTCATCTTCGCTTCGCGCCCCGGCATGGCCAGAAGGGAGACGTTTTTGCCCAACATCTCGTCGCGCGTGTAGCCGAACAGGGTTTCAGCGCCGCGATTCCAGGTGAGGGTCGTCCCCTCCAGCGTCACCGAACTGATGCCATCCGCCGAAGACTCGACGATGACCGCCAACAGCCCCTGAGCCTCTTCGGCTTCCACCTGGTGAGTCACATCGCGCACAATGGCGGAGATTGCCGTCACCTCGCCGCTGTCGCCGTAAACCGCCGAACTGGTCACCGAGAGGCGAATCCGCCGTCCATCCTTGTGCCGCCCCAAACCCGCCCGCTGGGAGAGTTTCCTCCCCTCCAATACAGTTTCCGTATTCGCCGTGAAATTGGGGCTGCGTTCCGGCGGCACCAGAATCGACATGGGCTGGCCGACCGCCTCGGCAGCGGTGAAGCCGAAGATAGCTTCGGCGCCGCGATTCCAGGTTAGAATCCTCCCGTCCGGCGCATAGGCCAGGATGCCGTCGTCGGAACTCTCGACCAGCGCGGTGAGAAAGTGGCGCGCCTCCTCGGCTGCCTGCAGCGGGGTCCGGTCGCGCTGGTGGGCGACGTAGCCGGTGATCTCGCCCTGTTCGCCGAAAAGGGGAGCGATGTGCAACTCTTCCGTGTACAGCGAACCATCCTTGCGGCGGTTGGTCACCTGGCCTTGCCAGCACCTTCCCGCGCCAATCGTCCGCCACATCTCCTCGTAAAACTGCGGGGAATGCAGGCCGGATTTGAGAAGGCGCGGAGTTTGCCCCAGAACTTCCTCGGCGGTATACCCTGTGATCGTGGTAAATGTGCTATTTACATAACGAATCGCGCCATCCTTGGCGGTCACCACAATGCCCTCGCCGGCCTGCTCGACGGCGCCCAGCAGAGCGGCGTACTCGATATTGGCGTTCTTCTGGATTGCGCATCTCCATGGAAGGAAGAGTCCCTACCCACTCTATCGGCCAGCATCGGAGCCGCTTCAACTCCCGCCCCGGCAAAGGCGTCGATCTTTTCCCGCTGCCCAGGGCAGGGTCCAGTTCCATTCAACAGGCCGACAGGGGGAATGCGCAAGAGCCTCCCTGCGCAACCGGCCGCCGCCAGCGGTCGCGCCCTCGGTTCATGCTGCAAGCGGGGAAAAACAGGCCGAAATCCCATTTCCAGCGGTCAGTGACCTTCTACCCTGACCGCGCGATTTGGCCGATAGAGGAAGGTCGCGCTGGCCTCTTGACGGTAGCGCCGGCCTCCCAGCCGGCTGGAACGCGGACGTCCTCGTCCGCGCTCGTCCATGATGTAGGACAAATTCATGCGGTCAAAACATTCGCCAGCATTACTGCTTATCGGAGGTTCCTTTGATTGACGATAAAACCTCATAGGCGTATAAAAGACGGCGATGCTGGAGGTCGATTTCTTGCGTAATCTACTTATAACCCTGACACTCGCATCCTTCGCTTTGGGAGCAGCAGGTCGCGGCGCTCCCAAATCGACTGTTTCACAAATGCCCGATGGATTCCTATCCAACAACGTCTACACGAATGACGCCTTCGGAGTTAAATACGAGATTCCCGGCGGATGGAACGCAACTCCAGATCCCAAGGGCGAGGTAGAACTGGATTACGCCCATCCAAACGGGATTGCAAACCAATGCACCAAGATTCTCTTATCACTTAAAGCTCCTCAGAAGGTTGAAGGCCGATTTGCTTCGTTTGCTTCCATCGTCGCCATCGACCCTCGTTGCATCGCGGATGCGGATTTTCCCCAATCTGTGCAAGACAAAGAGAAGATCGATCGGGCAACAGACAAGATCATCAAAGTCTTCAAGAATACGCCCTACCTTTCTCCCTACGGCGTCAAGATCATCGCACTTCCTGTGCACGGACAGATGCTCCTTTGGTTTACCGGTGCTCTCACCATCAATGCCATCGAGGGACATCCGGCGCCAAAGAAGGAACCGCTAGTGGTTCACACAACCATCATGGTCTCAGAATCAAAAGGCTACTGGATTGCAATGGCATATGTATTGGATGACTCCGGTGAGGAAGCAGTAAAGGCCCGGATGGCAGCGTCTGGGATCGAACCGCCTCCCTCCTCTGAATAAGATCGGTATTATCCTTCAAAACGCCGAGCGGCCCTATCGTCCAGGCCGCTCGCGCCTTCTATTCCCTATTCCCTAACCCTTAACACCTAGTCCCTACCTCCTACTCCGTCACCTTCAAACTCGTCTCCGCCGCAGCCAGCGAGCTGCCGCCCACCCAGACGGTGTAGGTCGTGGGTTCGACGGTGCGCTTGATCTCCGCGTTGTAGAAGTTCAGCTCGTCGAAGCCGAGGGGAAACTCGAGGTGTTTCGACTCGCCGGGAGCCAAGGCGACGCGGGCGAAGCCCTTCAATTCGCGCACCGGCTGCTCGACGCTGGCCGCGGTGTTGCGCAAATAAAGTTGGACGACCTCGGTTCCGGCGACACTGCCGATGTTCTTCACATCCACGCCCACCATCACGACGGGCTTGTGACTGGCCAGGATCTCGCTCACCGGAACTTCGGCGCGGCTGATCGTGGGCTGGCTATAGCTGAAGCGGGTATAGCTCAGTCCCCAGCCGAAGGGGAAGAGAGCGGAGTTCTCCTCGTCCAGATAGCGCGACATGAACTTCTCATCGCCGTTGCGGGGCAGGCGGGTGAGGTCGCCGTGGGCCGGCCGCCCGGTGGGCAGTTGCGCGTAGTAGAGCGGCTCCTGGCCCACGGCGCGGGGAAAGCTCGCCGGCAGTTTGCCGCTGGGGTTCGTGTCGCCCATAAGAACATCGGCAATCGCCGGGCCGGCTTCGATGCCGGGGCTCCAGGCTTCGAGAATGGCGGGAACGTGGTTGGCGGCCCATTTCAGCTCCAGCGGGCGGCCGGCCAGAACCACCAGCACGATGGGCTTGCCGGTGGCGGCGACGGCTTCCAGCAGCCTCTGCTGCGCGCCGGTAAAGCCCAACCGGGTGCGGCTGGCGGCCTCGCCTTCCATCCAGTTGGTGCTTTCGCCCAGGGCCATCACGACCAGATCCGCTTGCTTGGCAGTCTCGACGGCCTCGGCGATGGTGCGGGCGTCGTCGGGAACAGGCTGGTGCTTGTCGGCGGCCACCGGGCCGTTGAAGTTGACGCGCTCCAGCACATTGGCATCTGCACCCGAGAGCAGATCGCAACCCGGCGCATAGAGCAGCCGGTCGCCCAGGCGCTCGGCCAGCGCCGTCTTCAGTGTGACCACGTATTTGGGATCGCCGGTAACCGCCCAGGCGCCCAGCACGTCGCGCCGGTTGTCGGCCATGGGGCCGATGAGAGCGACTTTTTTGGCTTTGGCGGTCAAGGGCAGCAGCGTTCCCGTTCCCTCGATGGGGTCGTTTTTGAGCAGTACAAAGGTCTCTTCGGCGATGCTGCGGGCCAGGGCGCGGCGCTCGGGAGTGGCGTCGTAGGCCGGGCCCTCGGCGGTGTAGGGGTGGTCGAAGAGGCCGAGAGCGAATTTGACTCGCAGAATGCGGCGCACCGCCTCGTCCAGCACGCTCTCCGGGATCTTGCCCGCGGCCACCTGTGCGGCCAGCACGGTGCCGTAGAGACCGCCCTCCATGTCCATATCCACGCCGGCCATCAGCGCCTTGCGGGCGACGGTTGCGCCGTCGGCGCCAACCGAGTGGTTGAGCAGCTCCTTGACCGCGCCCCAGTCCGAGACCACGAAGCCGTCAAAGCCCCACTCCTTGCGCAGAATCTGCGTCAGCGTGAAAGGATTGGCGCTGCCGGGAACGCCGTTGATCGAGTTGAACGAGCTCATCACCGTGGCCGCTCCCGCATCGACGGCGGCGCGGTAGGGCTCCAGGTAGATCTGGCGCAGTTGGATCTCGCTCATATCCACGGCGTTGTAGTCGCGCCCGGCGATGGCCGCGCCGTAGGCGGCATAGTGCTTGACGCTGACCGCGGCCGAATCCGGCCTGCTCAGATCGCCCTGCTGGTAGCCCTTGACCCAGGCGCGGGCCAGAGCGGAGCCCAGGTAGGCGTCTTCGCCGTTGGACTCGACGATGCGGCCCCAGCGCGGGTCGCGGGCAATATCCACCATGGGCGAGAAGACCCAGGCGACGCCGTCGGCGCGCGCCTCGATGGCCCCCTGGTGGGCTACGGTCTCCGCCGCCGCCGGGTCCCAACTGGCGGCTACGGCCAGCGGCACCGGGAAGGTGGTGCGGTGGCCATGAATCACATCCAGGCCAAAGAGGATGGGGATGTGCAGCCGCGAGTTCTCCACCGCGATGTGCTGGTAGTGGTTGGTCTTCTCTGCGCCCACCACATTCAGCAGCGAACCCAGTTGGCCCTTGGCGGCCAGTTCGTCGTAGCTAAGCTCGGAAGCCGCCGGGCCGGTGGCGTTGCCGGCCGCGTACTGGACCAACTGGCCGATCTTCTCGTCTAACCTCATCTGCTTGAGCAGCGCCTCGACGCGCGCATTCACATCCTTCGAGGCAAGCTGCGGATTGGGCGCGGGCCGGCTCTGCGCGCCCGCCAGGGTGAGGCAGAAAAGCACCAAAAAGAAGCACGAGAATGAGTAGACAATCGATTTTTTCATCACCAGGACATGATAAATCTTGACCCGCCCCGCCGTCAGCGATGCAGCCATGAAATCCGCCCGCGAGGCCAGCCAATCCAATTCCCCCGCCTTCAACGATGACCGCAATGCAAACCGGCGAATTCTTCATGGGGGTAACCTTCATGCGATTGCCCTGTGTTGAAGATCGCTTCTGCAACTTCCCCGGCCTTCCCGGGTTTCTATCTGGAGAGAACCGCGAGCTTAGCCTTGACTCCCGGCAATTACGGCTCGCAAAAAATCCGGCAATGCTCTACTCTTGCCCATGGTGGCTATGACTCGGTATTTACATCTGCTCCGCAAAGCGCTGCTGCAGGCCCTGGACCATGACGTGATGAACACGGCCAAGGCCTCGGCCTATTCCGGCATGTTGATGCTCTTTCCCGCGCTGCTGGTGGTCACCACCCTGCTCGCCCAGGTGGCGGAGGGCAACACGCTGGTGGGCGAGGTCCGCGCCACCTTCGAGCAGTTTCTGCCCGCCGACACCATGGACCTCTTGCAGTCCTACGTGCTGAACCGCCGCGTCCACTCCGCCCAGGTGATCTTCTCCGCCACCAGCCTGAGCGTCTTTGCCGGACTGGGCTTAATGCTCTCGCTGATGGAGGGTTTTCGCCGCGCCTACCGCCTGCCGCGCGACGACTGGGGCTTCTGGGAGCGCCGCGGACGGGCGCTGATGCTGGTGCCGATCGTGCTGCTGCCGCTCTCGCTGGCCACCTTGGTGATCGTCTTCGGCCGCCAGTTCGAGCTGTGGCTCATCGCCAAGGCCGGACATGAACTGCGCCATATCGTGCTGCTCTTCTGGCGCGCGGTGCGCTGGTTGATCTCGCTGCTCACCAGCGTCTCTGTGCTGGGCGCGCTCTTTCACTTCGGCACCAAGCGCAAGGAGCACTGGCTGTGGGTGGCGCCCGGCGCTGTCGCGGCCACCTTCCTCTGGTTCCCGGTCACGGTGGCTTTCGGCTGGTACGTGACCCGCATCTCCGATTACTCGATGTTCTACGGCTCCTTTGGCGCCGGCATCGCCACCCTGGTCTGGCTCTATCTGACCTCCTTCAGCGGCCTGCTGGGCGCGGAGTTGAACGGCGTCCTCTTCCGCGAACGCCAGGAGCGGGCCGCCGCTGTTTCGATTCAGTCCACGGAATCCTTACTTCTGTGACAAATCTCACCGACGATTGCGCATAATCTGTTCCATCCTGCATAAAGGGGGTTTATGTTTCCAACCCTCCTGTAGAATGAAACGGGCCTGCGCATTTTGAGAGATGGGGACGATGCCGACGCTTCGCCGCGGCGCGACCATCTGGGCAGGGCTCGCGCGGATCGTTTTTATCCGTTGAGTGGAGTGCCCGCCGACCCTGGCCTGCGCTCTGCTTTCCCCCCGGATCTTGGAAGACGCCCCTGGTACCACAGCGTTTTTTTGGATTGACTGAAACTCTTCACCGCAATTGAAAGATCCTTGGAGTTATTGCAAATGGCCTTTGCCGAACTGAGCCTGACCGAATCCGCGTCGCAACGCCGCGCCAAGATCGTCGCCACCCTGGGACCGGCCTCCAACACCGAGCCCGCATTCAGGAATCTGCTCCGCGCCGGCGTCGATGTCGTCCGCCTGAACTTCTCCCACGGCACCCACGAAGAAAAGCTGGCCCTGATTCAAATGGTGCGCAAAGTGAGCCGCGAAGAGCGCAAGCCGCTCTGCATCCTGGGCGACCTGCAAGGCCCCAAAATCCGCACCAACAAGCTGGTCGATGGCAAGCCGGTGCTGCTGAAAGCGGGTGAGCGCCTGACCATCACCCCGCGCGAGATCCTGGGCACCTCGAAGATTGTCGGCACCACCTTCAAGACCCTGGCCGAGAACGTCGAGCAGGGCTCGCGCATTCTCCTCTCCGACGGCCTGATCGAGCTGCGTGTCCATGAAGTGGTCGGCGACGATGTGGTTTGCATGATCGTCGACGGCGGCATGTTGAAAGAGAAGCAGGGCATCAACCTGCCGGGCATTCCGGTAAAGGTTCCCTCACTGACCGAGAAGGACGCCGAGGACCTCGAATTCGCGCTGAACAACGGCGTCGACGCCATCGCCGTCTCCTTTGTGCGCACTGCCGAGGACGTTCGCCTGGTGCGCAATCGCGTCGCCGCCCTGGGCTTCGAGACCTGGATCATCGCCAAACTCGAGAAGCCGCAAGCCATCGAGCACCTGGACAGCATTTTGCAAGCGGCCGACGGGGTCATGGTGGCCCGCGGCGACCTGGGCGTCGAGGTGCCGCCGGAGCGGGTGCCCGCCATTCAGAAGCTCATCATCCGCCGCGCCGGCGAGTACCGCAAGCCGGTCATCACCGCCACGCAGATGCTCGAGTCGATGATCGAAAACCCCCGCCCCACGCGCGCCGAGGCCTCCGACGTGGCCAACGCCGTCTATGACGGCACCGACGCGGTGATGCTCAGCGGCGAATCGGCCATGGGCAAGTACCCGGTCGAAGCCGTGGCCATGATGGCTCGCATCGTGCAAGAGGCCGAGCGCAACATCAAGAACGACAGCACCCAGCAGCGCCGGCGGCGCGACCACCACCATCTCTCCATCGCCGAGACCATCTGCGAGGCCACGGCCCACGCCGCCGACGACCTGGACCTGCGCGGCATCGCCCTCTTCACCGAGTCCGGCACCACCGCCCGCCAGCTCTCCAAATACCACCCCATCTCGCCCATCTTCGCCCTCAGCCCCATCGAGATCACCGTCAACCGCCTCAACCTGCTGTGGGGCACCACGCCCATCCGCTGCCCCAAGCTCAACTCCACCGAGGCCCTGGTCAGCACCGCGGAGAGCCTTTTGGAACAAGCTGGATTTGTGCGCCAGCGCGAGGTCATCGCCATCGTCGCCGGCACCCGCACCAAGTCCGGTTCGACCAACTTCCTGCGCCTGCATGTGATCGGTGAAAGCAGCCAGGGCGGGGTGCGCTTTACCGCTCCCGAAGTTGCGATTGAGGCTCCCGCTGCTCCAGCCGAGCCGGTTGCTGCTCCCGCCGCAGTCGAAGCTGCGCCGCCTCCCGCCCCCAAGCGCGCCGCCAAGCCGGCCGCACACAAGGCCCCCAAGGCCGCCGCCAAAGCAACAAAAACCAATGGCCGC
This sequence comes from uncultured Occallatibacter sp., assembly GCA_964493705.1. GTDB lineage: Bacteria > Acidobacteriota > Terriglobia > Terriglobales > Acidobacteriaceae > Telmatobacter. The sequence goes on along the minus strand of CAZBPD010000001.1, from coordinate 209,871 downwards.
AAAAAGTAACCAGATTCAAGGCTGAAAGCAAAAAGCGCCACTCCCGTAAGGGGTGGCGCTTTTTGCTGGGTTTCCTGCAATTTGACAGTAGATTTACACAATTCGTGGCAACTCGCTGACTCGCTTTCTCCGCGCTGCGGTGGCTAACCTGCTGTATTTGTTTTGATCCTTTTCCGCTCATCCCAGCCTTGTTTAAAGGACGCGGAGCGTAGCGGAGTCGAAGGACCTGTTTCTGTTTTTTACCGCACTGTGACCATCTCGCGTAAAGCACCCCACTTCTTTCCATCGTTTACAGGATGCTTATTTTCCCGCCAACTGCCGCGCCACGTATTGCAGAATCCCGCCGTGGCCGTAGTACTCGATCTCCTGCGGCGTGTCGATGCGGATGCGGACGGAGAACTGCTTCTTGCTCCCATCGGCCGCGGTGGCGCAAACCGTGAGGTCGCGCGGGTCGGAGAAGGTGATGGTCCCGGCAAGATGCTCCGGCGCCGTGGTGGTCTGGATCTGCTCTCCATTGCGGATGGCAAAGAGCCGCACGCCGGTGTCGGGGAAGTCGAAGACCTCTTCGCCGCTCAGGCCCAGCGACTCGACCGTCTGCCCGGCCGCGAATTGCAGCGGCAGAATCCCCATCCCCACCAGATTCGAGCGGTGAATGCGCTCGAAGCTCTCGGCGATCACCGCGCGCACGCCCAGCAGCTTCGGCCCCTTGGCCGCCCAGTCGCGCGAGCTGCCCGATCCGTATTCCTTGCCCGCCAGAATCACCAGCGGAACCTTGCGCTCGGCGTACTTTACACTGGCCTCAAAGATGCTCATCGCCTCGCCCTCGGGCAGCAAACGCGTCACGCCGCCCTCGGTTCCGGGGGCGAGCTTATTGCGCAGCCGCACATTGGCAAAGGTGCCGCGCACCATCACTTCATGGTTGCCGCGCCGCGAACCGTACGAGTTGAACTCCGACGGCTTGACGCCGTGCTCGGCCAGGTATTTGCCGGCCGGGCCGTTGGCCTTGATGTTGCCGGCCGGCGAGATGTGGTCGGTGGTAATCGAGTCGCCCAGCACCGCCAGCACCCGTGCGCCGTGAATGTCGAAGACCGGAGCGGGTTTCATCGTCATGCCGTCGAAGTAGGGCGCCTTGCGGATGTAGGTCGAATCCGGCTCCCACTGGTAGACCTCGCCCGTAGGGAACTGCAACCCCTGCCAATGAACGTCGCCCAGGCTGACGGTCGCGTACTCGCGACGGAAGCTCTCGCTCGACAATCCAGCTTCGATAGCCTCGGCCACCTCGGCCTGCGTGGGCCAAATGTCTTTCAAGAAGACCGGCTGGCCCTCGCCATCTTTACCCAGCGCAGTTGTCTCAAAGTCGTGGTGGATCGAACCGGCCAGCGCATAGGCCACCACCAGCGGCGGGCTCATCAGGTAATTGGCGCGCACGTCCACATTCACCCGGCCCTCGAAGTTGCGGTTCCCGCTCAGCACGCTGACCGCGACCAGGCCGTGTTCTTCAATGCTCTTCGAGACGTCGGTGGGCAGCGGCCCCGAGTTGCCGATGCAGGTGGTGCAACCGTAGCCCACCACGTTGAAGCGCAGCTTCTCCAGATACGGCAGCAGGCCGGCCCGGGTGTAGTAATCCGTGACCACCCGCGAGCCGGGGGCCAGCGAAGTCTTCACCCAGGGCGGGACTGTGAGTCCTTTTTCGACAGCCTTCTTGGCGAGAATGCCCGCGGCCATCATCACCGAGGGGTTGGAGGTGTTGGTGCAACTGGTGATGGCGGCGATCACCACCGAGCCATGATCGAGATACTTGTCGGGATCGATGCCGAAGCGCCCCTGCACGGTGGTGGTGAGCTTCGAGGGCAGCGACTCAATCAATCCTGCATCGGTAACCGGCGTGCGCGCCCATGCCGCCGCCGTGCGCGAACCCAGCGCCTTGGCCGTGGGGCTGAGCAGCGCGGGCAGTTGCTGGGCAAAGCCGGCGGCCGCGTCCTTGAGCAGCACGCGGTCTTGAGGGCGCTTGGGGCCGGCCACGCTGGGTTCGACTGTAGCCAAATCCAGCTCCAGAGTCTGCGAGTACTCGGCCTCCGGCGTCTCCGCGGTGTGGAAGAGGTTTTGCGCCTTGTAATACGCCTCGACCAGCGCAATCTGTTCTTCGCTGCGGCCGGTGAGTTGGAGATAGCGCAGCGTCTCCGCGTCGACGGGGAAGATGCCGCAGGTGGCGCCGTATTCGGGAGCCATATTGGCGATGGTGGCGCGATCGGCCACCGGCAGTTCCGCCACGCCCGATCCAAAGAACTCGACAAACTTGCCCACCACGCCCAGTTTGCGCAGCGCCTGGGTCACGGTCAGCACCAAGTCGGTGGCCGTCGCGCCCTCCTTGAGTTTGCCGGTCAGCTTGAAGCCCACCACCTGCGGCGCCAGCATACTCACCGGCTGGCCGAGCATGGCCGCCTCCGCCTCGATGCCGCCCACGCCCCAGCCCAGCACGCCCAGGCCGTTAATCATCGTCGTATGCGAATCCGTGCCGACCACGGTGTCGGGATAAGCCACCGTCTCGCCGTTGACCTCAGCGGTGAAGACCACGCGGGCCAAATACTCCAGATTCACCTGGTGGCAGATGCCCATGCCCGGCGGCACAGCCGAAAAATTGCGGAAGGCGGTCTGGCCCCACTTGAGAAAGGCATAGCGTTCGCGGTTGCGGGCGAATTCCAGCAGCGTGTTGGCGTCCAGTGCGCCCGCCGTGCCCGACTCGTCCACCTGCACCGAGTGGTCGATGACCAATTCGGCGGGGGCCAGCGGATTGACTCGCTCCGGATCGCCGCCCAGCAGTTTGACCGCATCGCGCATGGCGGCCAGATCGACTACCGCCGGAACCCCGGTGAAGTCCTGCATCAGAACCCGCGCCGGCATGTAGGCGATCTCCCGGCTGGGTTCGGCCTTGGCCTTCCAGTTGGCCAGAAACTCGATGTCGGCGGCGGTGACGTTGACCCCATCCTCGCGGCGCAGCAGGTTCTCCAGCAGAATCTTCAGGCTGAAGGGCAGGCGGTCGAGGTTGAAGCCGCGCGCGCTGAGCGCCGGCAGGCTGTAGTAGGTGCAGGAGCGGTCGCCGGTAGTCAGTACAGACCGGCTGTCGAAGCTGTTCATCGGGGAAGGACCTTTCTATCCGCACGGGCGGATGGACGTTCAATCACACAGGGCCAGCCAGGAGAGCGGCGTGAGCGGAGTTGGCGGAGCTTGCTCTTCCTGCTCCTCAAATTCACCCATCTACTCCGAAAAAGCGCTGTCATCCTGAGCGCAGCGAAGGATCTGCGTTTCTCTCTTCAGGCATCGGGGAGAAACCTGTTGCTAGACTACTCAGCGGGAAGGCGTCCGTCCACGTTCGGGACGGCCATGGCGGAAGCGCTTGAGGAAGGGCGCTTCCAATTCCGGAATGGCAGCGGGGCGGCGCATGGTTTCAAGCAGATTTTACCGCGCCGTGGAAGAAGTTGGAAATTGGCAGTATAGGTGCGCTCTTTCGCTTGCATTTGCCCCCAGAATAGCGCAATCTATCTCTAGTTGTACGCAGATGAAAATCTGCTAAACCCCAGCCTGGGACACAATAGGGCTAGAGCGGGCCGCCTTGAGCGGCCCCCTCGCTTTTTAGGGCCACAAAACGGTCGAGATTTCCCGCTCCGCGAATCGCTCTCTGGGGAAGATGGTAACGGCCCACCGCTTCTTTCCAGCATGTCCGCAGATGAGAACCCGATAGATGGGCTGTCCCTTGACTCCGAAGTCCTTGATATAGGCGTCGCCGGGATTGGCGCGCCCCATAACTTGCCAGTTGGGGACGATCAGGTTGGGGCTTTCGATGATCGGTCGCGCCCAACTCAACTCTTGGGCTCTGCGAATCTGTATACGACCGGGATTGAGCGTGATCCGCCCCGACTGGATCTGCGCGATGGTCATACGGCGGTTCTTTGGCTCTTTCCCATACTTATCCGTTAACTTGATCAGGTGAACAAAGTCCGTTTCCAGGAATGAGACGCGCCAGCCGCGCGGGTCCAAAATCTCTTTGCCACATAGATTCTTGCGGTACCAGTTGAAGAGGTCCAGCAGAGTGGTGAGGGTGAGAACCGCAGGCGTGCCTTCTTCCCATGCGGGCGGCAGCGGAGCCTCATATGGATTCTTCTTCTCCAATGCGTTCTCTCTGTCCGCAAAAGATTCATCCATCATAGACGGTTCTTAAGCGACTGGAGACAGATGAATTGCATTCGGCAAGAAGAAAAGGGCGATTCCTGATAAACATTGATTTTGGATGCTGTTCAAAGAAGAGTTATTCGGCGATCAAATATGGACACAATCCCTCTTGACGCCTCGCCCTCAAACAGCGATGGTTAAACTCATCCCGCCGTAGTGAGGAACCCGCATGAATCTCTCTGCCGCCCACCTGCGTATTGCCGTTTTCCTGCTGGGGCTGCCGTTTTCCATGGCCGCGTTCAGCCAGAGTCCCGCGCCGGCCGCACCGCCTGTTCAGGCCCCCGCCGCACCAGCCTGGCCCACGGCCGACGGCGTCGTCACCCTGGCCGATTTCCACTTCGGCACGGGAGAATCGCTGCCTCAGCTCAAGCTCCATTACCTCACCCTCGGCGCTCCCCATCGCGACGCCCAGGGGCATACCGACAACGCTATCCTGCTCTTGCACGGCACCGGCGGCAACGCCCACTCGCTGCTCAATCCGATCTTCTCCAATGTGCTCTTCGCGCCGGGCGCGCCGCTCGACATCCAGAAGTACTTTCTCATCCTGCCCGACGACATCGGCATGGGCGAGAGTTCCAAGCCCAGCGACGGCTTGCACGCCCGCTTCCCGGCCTACGACTACGACGACATGGTGCGCAGCCAGCGCCTGATGCTCGACGAGATGAAGATCGACCACCTGCGTCTGATTCTGGGCACCTCCATGGGCTGCATGGAGTCATTTGTCTGGGGCGAGACCTATCCCGGATTCGCCGACGCGCTGGCCCCCTTCGCCTGCCTGCCCGTCGAGATCGCCGGGCGCAACCGCATGATGCGCTACATGATCATCCAGGCCGTCAAAGACGATCCGGCGTGGATGGGCGGCGAGTACAAGAGCCAGCCCATGCTCGGCTTGCGCAACGCGCTCGAGTTGCAACTGGTCATGAGTTCCAGCCCCTTGCAGATGCAGAAGCAGGCGCCCACGCGCGCTGCGGCCGAAAAGCTGGCCGACGGCATTCTCAAGCGCATGGCCGCCAACACCGACGCCAACGACCTGATCTACTACTGGAACGCCAGCCGCAACTACAATCCCGCGCCGCGTCTGGCCGGGATCACCGCACCCGTGCTGTGGATCAACTCCGCCGACGACTACATCAACCCGCCCGAACTGGGCATCGCCGAAGAGATGGTCAAGCGCATTCCCCATGGCCGCTTCATCTTGCTGCCCATCAGCGACCAGACCAGCGGCCACGGCACCCACACCGCCGCCGCCGTCTGGAAGGACGACCTGGCCGCCTTCATGCGCGCCACCGAACCCAAGCCTTAAAGCTGCGCCCCATCGGTGTTTTGCACGCCGTAGGCTTCCAGCAGATCGTGCAGCGTGACCACGCCCTCCAACTGGTGGGCGTCGGCGCGGTGAATCACCGGCAGCAGATCCAGGTGGTTTCGGCTCATGCGCTCCAGGGCCAGGTGCAGAGGCTGGTCGCGGTGCAGATGGGGGGTGTGTTGGGTGTCGATCAGGCTCTCCAGCCGCTGCTCTTTCTTGCCCGCGGCCAGAGCCTTTTCCAGTTGCTCCCTGGTCACAATGCCAAGAAAAAAGCTGCCCCGCAGCACCGGCCAGATGTGGCAGGGCGTGCCCTGAGCCAGTTCCATCGCCTCGCGGACGCGCATGCGCCCCGGGAGCTTCTCCGGCGTCTGGCGCAGGATGTCTTCCACCTGGTGCTCGTGTGTAACGTCGTGGGAGCGGGATGTGGGCAGGTGAATGCCGTCCTGCCCGGCCAGCGCCTCGTAAATGGGCTGCTTTTGCAACTGGCGGGCAATAAAGAGGCTGGTCAGATTGGCGATCATCAGGGGCACAATCACCGCATAATCCCGCGTCATCTCGAATATCATCAGCACCGAGGTCATGGGGGCGCGAACGATGCCGGCGAAGAGGGCGCCCATGCCCACCAGCGCGTAAGCGCCGGGACTGGCCGTATAGCCGGGCAGCAAGTGATGCGCCACCGAGCCCACCGCCCCGCCCAGCATCGCGCCCAGAAACAGGCTGGGTCCGAAGATGCCGCCGGCGTTCCCCGAGGCGTAGCTGACGGTCACGCCCACCAGTTTCAGGGCCACCAGCAGCAGCATGACCTTGAGCGCCATGGAGCCGTTCAGCGCCTGCCCCACGTAGCTGTAGCCCACGCCCAGGGCCTGGGGCACAAACCAGCCGATCAGGCCGATGGCCAGGCCGCCGGCCACCGGCTGTACCCAGCGCGAGCGCAGCGGCAGACGCAGAAAGAATTTCCGCATGGTGAGCAGCAGGGATGTAAAAGCAACCGACAGGAATCCGCCCAGAATGCCCAGCAGGGCGTAAATCGCCAGCTCCAGCGGATGCACCAGTGCGTATTGCGGCACCTGGAAGAGCGGATTGTTGCCTAGCAGCAGCCGCAAAACGGCCCAGGAGGTAGCCGACGCCAGCACCACCGAGCCCAGCACCGGGGCGTGCAGATCGCCCATCACCTCTTCCAGGGCAAAGAGCACGGCGGCCATGGGAGTGTTGAAGGCGGCGGCGATGGCCGCGGCCGCGCCCACCGGGATCAGTTGCCGCACCTTCTCCGGGCGCAATCCCAGCCATCGCCCCAGCACCGAGGCAATGCCCGCGCCCACCTGCACCGACGGCCCCTCGCGCCCCAGTGGAATGCCGCAGGCCAACGTCGCCGAGGTGCAGAAGAACTTGCCCAGCACCGTGCGCAGCGAGATGAAGCCGTCGCGGGCAAAGAGCGCGGCCTTGGTCTGCGGTACGCCGCTGCCGCGCGCGTTGGGAAAGTATCGATAAAGCAGAAGACCCATGGCCAGCGAGCCGCCGATGGGGATCGCCACCCGCCGCCAGGCCGCGCTGCCCACTGGGTAAAGGCGCATTCCCAGGCGTTCGGTGACCAGAATAAAGCCCACCACCGCCAGTCCGGTCACCGCGCCGATCACCAGCGAGAGCGCCAGAAACACCTGCTCCTCGCGCTGTTGCAGTTGCTCCCGCAAACGGCGTCGCAATGCCGCGATCCAGCCCTGAAGCGTTTGCATCTCGTTGGTCGCGGGATTTTTCATAGTGAAATTCTAACCTGTTGCGAAATTCCGCCCCGCCGCTGGCCGGACAACGCCATGAATCCAGGGAAGAAAACTCGATGAATTCCACCCGGAAGTGGAATGCCGCTACGCCGCGCTGTGCTCCTCGGCACACTTTTTGCTTGCGCATCTCTGCTACGATAAGGACGATTGCAGTTCTTGCCGCCGGGCCGATCCATTCGCCCATCCGGGTTCGCCCATTCAGGTTCACCCATTCAGGTTCGAGCGCACCGGCGGCCGGAGCCATCCCAGAAGGAGAAACTTCTATGCCTCTCGTTACCACGCGGCAACTCCTCGACGAAGCCGCCAAGGGCGGTTACGGCGTCGGCGCTTTCAACGTCAACGATATGGAACAGATTCAGTCCATCATGGAGGCGGCCAAGGAGACCAATTCGCCGGTCATCATCCAGGCCAGCCGCGGCGCCCGTCAGTTTGCGCAGGACAACTATCTCTTCCACCTCATCCTGGCGGCCAACGAACTCTATCCTGAGATTCCCATCGCCATGCACCTGGATCACGGCAACTCCTTCGAGACCTGCGAGAGCGCCATCAAGCTGGGCTTCAGCAGCGTCATGATGGACGGTTCCCTCAAGGCCGACGGCAAGACTCCGGCCACCTTCGAAGAGAACGTTGAAGTTACCCGCCGCGTGGTCGATTACGCCCACGAGCGCGGCGTCTCGGTCGAGGGCGAGATCGGCGTGCTGGGCGGCATTGAAGACGGCCACGGCGCCGGCGGCAGCGGTCTCGATCACGTCACCGATCCCGACCAGGCAGTCGAGTTCGCCGAGTTGACCGGCGTCGATTCGCTGGCCATCGCCATCGGCACCAGCCATGGCGCCTACAAGTTTACCAAGAAGCCGGATGGCTCGGTGCTCAAGATGGACCTGCTCATCGCCATCCACAAGCGCCTGCCCAACACCCACCTGGTGATGCATGGCTCCAGCTCGGTTCCCAAGGACCTGCAGGACATCGTCAACCAGTACGGCGGCAAGCTCAAGGAAACCTGGGGCGTGCCGGTCGAAGAGATTCAGCTCGGCATCCGCAACGGCGTGCGCAAGATCAATGTGGACACCGACAACCGCCTGGCCATCACCGGCGCCATCCGCAAGGTTCTCTGGGAAACCCCGGAGAAGTTCGATCCCCGCGACTACATGAAGCCGGCGCGCGCCGCCATGCAGAAGGTCGTCGCCCAGCGCATGGTGCAGTTCGGCCAGGCCGGACACGCCGGCGACTACACCGCCATCTCCCTCGCCGACATGGCCAAGGGCTACGCCAGTGGCGCTCTGGTCACCAAGCCGCTGGTCGCCGCCAAGTAACTTTGGCGCACAGCGCAGCACCAAAAGGGCCACTCCGCGGAGTGGCCCTTTTTATGAAACAGAAACGCTGGCCATGACTGTAGCGCTGGCCTCCTGGCCGGCTGGAACGCGGACGTCCTCGTCCGCGCCAGTCCATGATGAATAGCCAATTCATACGTTTTAAACGCGAGTCTCGTGACCGCGTGATTCAGTACCAGGATTTCATTGAAATGGGTGCCCCCGGTCTCGTTTTTGAGACCGGGGAGGGGATACTTCCACGCCGTCACGGCACTACGCGCGCAGAAAAATCCCCATCCAGAAGGACTTGCCGCTGGGCTGTGCCCGCTGCGTCTCCCAGACCGGCTCCAGGCCGCGCTCCTCGAGCAGATCGCGCAGCCGCAACGGCGGAATCAAGCAGAAGTGGTCCTTGAGCCTTTGCACTGAGGCAATGCCGCTGGGGCCGACCTGCTGCTCGTCTGAGCTGGCCAATTGCAGCACCACGCTGAGCGCTCCATCGGCGGCGACCAGCGAGACGGCGTTCTCCAGGCAGCGCTCCAGCCCGCCGGGTTCCGCTGCTACGTGTTCCAGAATCAGCGCCACATGGACCAGATCGGCGGGGGCGATGCGGGCAACGTCATGGGCCAGATCGATGCAGTGCAATTCCAAACCAGGCAGGTCGGGAAAGCGCTGGCGCACGGCCTCGAGATAATCCGGGTGAAGATCGATTCCCACCACGCGCCGCGTAAGCCCGCTCTCGATGCGTTCCAGCCCATTGCCGCCGGCCACGCCCAGCACCGCCACCGACGCGGGGCGGCGCACCATCAGCGCCTCGGCGAAGAGATCGGATAAAACGCCCAACTGCCGCACCGCGGCCATGTGGGCTTCGTAGTCTGCCAGCGGGATTCCCAGCCAGGGATTGGCCATAAAACCATTCTAGCCGCCCGGGTCTTGACTTTGTTCCACCACAGGCTGTTGGGCGACACAGTGCCAAATCGCTGACGTGCTCTCTCCGCAAAGCGGTGCTGACCTGCTGTACGTGGTCCTCGATCCTTTTCTCATCCTCACAGAATTGTTCGTGAGGACCATCTCGACCCGCCAGCACGCGTTGCGCCAGAGATGAACGCCGGACCCGCCTCCCAGCGGGAGGCGCTGAAAGTAGCCAGGGGTGGAGCGCAGCGCAACCCCTGGAAAGAGGCCTATGCAGGATGCGCGTCCCGCAGGGCCGCGCTGAAGCTACAGTTTGGCGTGGCTGCCGTCGCACAGCACCGGGTTGGCCGAGTGCTTGCAGGCGCAGAAGTAGGCGGTCTTGGTCTCGGCGGCTTCGTACTTCACCGGGGTGAATTCGGTGCCCTTGTGGCTGCCGTCGCAAAAGGGCTGGCTGGCGCTCTGGCCGCAGGAGCACCAATAGTAGCTCTTGCCGGCTTCAACTTCCACGGGGATGGGGCTCTTCTGCGCAATCTTGGCTTCGGACATGTCGATCTCCTGAATGGGAATGAAGCGATCATAGCCCATCGCAGCGGCCTGTACTGTGCATTTCCAGGCAGCGCGGGCGGCACAGGCGCACATTGGGAAAAGCCCTCAATCCGCAGGCGCCGCCGAAGCAAGCCCGGTGGCGCTCATTGCGCCCTCCTGGTCCTTGTATTGCAGTTGGTAGAGCTTCCAGTAGAGGCCGCGCTGGGCCAGCAGCTCCTGGTGGCTGCCCATCTCGCGCAGTTGCCCCTTGTGCATCACCAAAATGGTCTCGGCCCGCTGCACGGTCGAGAGGCGATGGGCAATTAGGACACTTGTCCGGCCTGCGACCATCCGCTCCAGCGCCCCGCGGATGCGCAGTTCGGTATCGGTGTCCACACTCGAGGTGGCCTCGTCCAGAATCAGAATGCGCGGATTGTAGGCCAGCGCGCGGGCAAAGTTGACCAGTTGCTTCTGCCCCGTCGAGAGCGAGTTGCCGCGCTCCCTGACCGGCTCGTCAAAGCCCTGGGGCAGCGAATCGATGAAGTCCAGCACGTTCACGTCATGTGCGGCCTTGCGCAGATCGGCGTCGCTGATCTGCTCGTTGCCCAGGCGGATGTTCTCGGCGATGGTGCCGGTGAACAGGAACGGATCTTGCAGCACCACGGCAAAATGGCGGCGCAACGCGTTAAGGTCGTGCTGCCGCAGGTCCACACCGTCCAGCAGGATCTGCCCCGCCGTCACCTCGTAAAAACGCATCATCAGCGCAGTCAGGGTCGTCTTGCCCGCCCCTGTGTGGCCCACAATGGCCACCGTCTGCCCCGGCTCGACGCTGAAGGAGACGTCCTTCAGTATCCACTCGACATCCTTCAGGCTACCCAAATCGGGTGCTTTGAAGGGGCACGGCTTTAGCCGTGCCGAACCTTGCTCCAACGAATCCTCGGGCTTTAGCCCCTGAGGGACGGTTTTCTGGACCGTATGCAGTCCTTCAGCGGCTAAAGCCGCCGCTCCTTCCCGCGCTTCGGCGGCACGGCTGAAGCCGTGCCCCTTCAAAGCATCGGAAGATTCCGTCTCATAAGCACCCGCAACCATGGCGTCCACCGCCGCGTGCTGCTCGGCGCTCAGCTTCTGGTAGGTGAACCAGACGTGGCGGAACTCGATGCGGTTCGAGCCGTCGCCCTCCAGGGTTACCGCCGGGCTGACGATCTCCGATTGCGTGTCCAAAAGCGCGAAGATGCGCTCGCAGGCGGCCATGGCGGCTTGCAGAATGTTGTACTTGTCGCTGAGATCCTGAATCGGCCGCCAGAAACGCTGCGAGTACTGCACAAACATGGCCAGCACGCCGATGGAGACCGCTCCGTTCAAGACCCCGAAGCCGCCCCGCCACACCACCAGCGCGATGGCGATGGCCGAGAGCAGCTCCACCGCCGGGTAATACAGCGCGTAGGCGAAGATGGTGTCTTTGAAGGCGATCATGTGCTGCTCGTTGACCGCGCGGAAGTCGCTGAAGGCCCGCTCCTCGCGGTTGAAGAGCTGCACCACGCTCATGCCCCCGATGTGCTCCTGGGTGAAGCTGTTGATGCGCCCAATGGCGGTGCGCACGCGGCGATAGCTCTCCCTGACCGAGTCGCGGAAGAGCCGCGTCACCACCCAGATGATGGGCAGCACCGAGAACGCCAGCAGCGCCAGCCACCAGTTGATGGTCAGCATCACCACCGCCATGATGGCCAGATTGAAGAAGTCGTCGACAATCGAGAGCACGCCGGCGGTGAACATCTCGTTGATGGCGTCCACGTCGCTGGTCAGGCGGGTGACCAGCCGCCCCACCGGATGGGTGTCGAAGAAGCCGATGTGCATGCGCTGCGTATGGCGGAAGATGTCGCGGCGCATATCGAACATCAGCTTCTGCCCGGTCCACTGCATCAGGTAGGTCTGAATGAACTCGAAGAAGTAAGCGCAGAGCAGCGCGCCCAGGTAAATGGCGGCCAGCCGCGTGATCCCCACCCAGGGATCGTCGGGCAGATAGCGGGTGAGCCAATTGGCGCTGCGCAGCCAATGGGCCACCAGACTGACCGGCTGACGCACCTTGCCAGGATCGAGATAGCGGTCCAGAGCCACCATCACCAGATAGGGGCCAAGCACGTCGCTGAGGGATTTGAGGCTGACCGCCAGCGTCGAGATGGTGGCCTGCACCCAGTAGGGACGCAGATAATGGCCCAGCCGCCGAATCAACCGCGCGTCGTAGACCTTGCCCGCCTCCGGCTCCTGCTTGGGCGATTTCTTGCCGGCCTTAGCCTGCTTCTCTTCCTGCTCCGCCATGCGCTCCCCGCTTGATCTCATTGTACGGGCGCCCGGCGCCTGCGGTGCGGCGGGAGGCCTGCGGCCATTCCACTCCCGATGAAAAAGACTGAACATAGTGCGTTTCACCGCGACCCCTGCGGGGCGCGAGATTGATATTGGCCTCTTTCCCAGGACTGCGCTGCGCTTGTCCGGGCTATGATCCCTGCCTCCCGAGAGCGATTCCAGAATTGGAGTACCCAGAAACCATGCATTCAAGTCGGCGCGAGCCCCAGCGAGCGACGACCTGGCAAGAAGGTTGCAGGGTATAGCCATTCTGGAATCGCTCTAGGGGAGGCAATGCAACCCGTTCGTTGCCACCGTAACGCTTGAGCGCGAGTCAAGATGCTCTTGGTGGATGGTTTGGGCTATGAAGGACCCCACCGATATTTTCCAATCCAACGCGCCGTGGGCGCAGAGGCAGCGTTCGCACCAACGCCCCGTAGGCGCAGAGTTAACTTTCGTACCAACGCGTTGTAGGCGGAGAGTTAACTTTCGCACCAACGCGCCGTAGGCGCAGTGTTTGTTAGCCCCGCGCTTCAGCGTGGGGAAAAGAGATTCCCCCCATTCATTCGGAGTCCCGGAGGGACGGCGCAGGGCCATTCTTGATGCAGGGATCGATCGATCCAACCGCAATACAGGAAAAGGATGCTAAGGTTCGGCCTCGATCTCGAAGAATTTGGAGGGCAAATAGCGTCTCTTGGCTCCGTCCCAGCGAAAAATCCTGCGTTGAACGGTCAGGCGGTCGTTGAGAAGGGTGCTCCGCGTCTCCTCGATGGCCCTGACTTTCGATTGCCGAATCGGAATCAAAGTAAAGGTACTGCTCTGAACCAGATCGCGTCGGGGCCCTCCACCTTGACGAGATTCATGCAGTACCTCATCGGTTTCAAGTTCATCGATAAGCTTCCCGCGATCGACCGAAAAGACTCTGAATCTCTGCTCCAAATAACCAGTTCCATGACCTTCGCAAGCATGGTGAACCTGAATCTCATCCCGCGTCGCATTCCGGATCGGCGCGATGACGAAAAAAACATCCAGGTCATAGTGGCAGTCAAAACTTTTGTGGTCCTTTAAATGCCAGGAGTTATTCTCCCATCGCAAAACGTAAAGATAAGCATCATCCTCGACGCAGGGTAGGAATAGAACTGCGTGAGTTTGATGCGGCTCTAGCCGGAGGGGTTCGACCTTGGCAACAATATTTTCCTGGCTTGTGAAAGCTTCCGCAACCTTCCGTTCAACTCCCAGCCCAACCAGGCGCTCGACCTTCTCCGGGGTTTCTCCAACCTCAAGCCATTCCCACCAACTCATGAGGTCATCCGGCGTGTTTGGTTCCGTGAATGTTGCCCGCTGCGGCGATGTTTGCCCCGCATCCGGAGTCGGTTTCGCCTCGACTGCCGCTTGCTGCGCCGCAGCATCGAAGCTGAGAATAAGTATTGCCGCCAAAAGAAGCACGGAGTATTTCATGACCAGCAATCTTACAACAGAAAACATCGTCGGCGAATTTTGCGCTTTGCTCGCAAAGAAAATAAACCCTCTATTCCTTCTCCCGAACCTTCAGCACAAAGCTGGTGAAGCTATTCTCACCGGAGATCAGCATCTGGTGGGGCACGCCGGCGGGCACGTGGGCCAGATCGCCGCTGCGCAGTTCCTGGCGCAAGCCGCCGTCGATCGAGACGCCCCGCATCTCGCCCGGCGCAACCTCCACCCCTCCTACCACCACGCCCCCGGTCACCAGGCCGGCGCGCCCGTCGAGCACGTAGAAGAGGTCGGCGAAGTTCTCATGCACCTCGGCCTGGCCGTCGCGGTTGCGCACCGAAAGCATGGCTGCGTGGCCGGGAAACTCCCTTAGCGTCTCGCCGGCCGCGCCGTCCCCATGGCGGGCGATCTTGCGCAGGTAGGCGGCGCGCTCCAGCAGCACCGCCGGCGTCCAATGATCCACATCGGAGGGCTGGACGGTCTTCTGCGGTGCGACCTCTGCTTCCGGCGTCAGCAACTGGCTCAAAATCTCCTTCGACAGCTCTTCCATGGCTATTTCTCCTTTTGCAGGGTACGATCTTCGCCGCGCTTCATCAAGCGGCGGATCTCACTTCGCCAGTCCCGCTCGCTGCCGCGCTCTCTCGAAGATCTCCAGGAACATCGGCCGGGTCAGCTTGCCGGTATTGGTGTTTTGCAGCGAGGGATGGTAGCTGGCCAGCAGCGTCAGGCCGCCGTCGAGAGCGATCTCCGCTCCGTGGGCAAAGGCGATCCCCGAGCGGCTCGGCAAAAGGCCATTGCGGACCGCGAAAGCGACAAAGCCGTCGAAGGCGATCTTGCCCAAACAGACCACCACCCGCAGCTCGGTGAGCAGCCCCATCTCCTCGTCTAGCCAGGGAGCGCAATTGCGCTGTTCCTCTGGCGTCGGTTTGTTGCCCGGCGGGGCGCAGCGCACCACGGCGCTGATCCACATCCCGCTCAGCCGCAATCCATCTTCCCGCGAGAGCGCCCGCGGCTGGCTCGAGAAGCCCGTCTCATACAGCGTAGGGAAGAGAAAATCCCCCGACCCGTCGCCGGTAAACGGCCTGCCGGTGCGGTTCGAGCCATGCGCCCCCGGCGCCAATCCCAGCACCAGCACCCGCGCCGCCGGGTCGCCAAATGAGGGCACGGGCCGTCCCCAGTACTCCTCGCCGGCGTAGGCCCGCCGCCGCGTGCGGGCCACTTCGGCGCAGTAGGCGCGCAGCCGTGGGCAGCGCTCGCAGGCGATCGTGCGGGCGTTGAACTCTGCAAGCGGGGTGGGAAGGGAAGCGGCGTCGCCCATGGCGGAATTTTACGGTATTCACAGCCGCCGCTGCGTCATACTCTCTGGCGGAGGCATTTCCCCATGAAATCTGCAAAGATTCTGCTGCTGGCCGGCGATTATGTCGAGGACTACGAGATCATGGTGCCCTTTCAGGCGCTGCAAATGGTGGGCCACACTGTCGATGCCGTCTGCCCCGGCAAGAAGAAGGGCGAAAAGGTGCGCACCGCCATTCACGACTTCGAGGGCGACCAGACCTACTCCGAGAAGCGCGGCCACGACTTCACCCTCAACGCCACCTTCGCCGAGATCGACGCGGCCAGTTACGACGCCCTGGTGATTCCCGGCGGCCGCGCTCCGGAGTATCTGCGCCTGAACGCCGCCGTGCTGGAGCTTGTCCGCCACTTCGGCCGCGCCCGCAAGCCCATTGCCGCCCTCTGCCACGGGCCGCAACTGCTGGCCGCCGCCGGCGTCCTGAAGGGCCGCAAACTCAACGCCTATCCCGCCTGCGCGCCCGAGGTGGAACTGGCCGGGGGAACCTTTGTGGCGGTGGATTTCACCGGCGCGGTGGTCGACGGCAATCTGGTCACCGGCCCCGCCTGGACCGCCCATCCCGCCTGGCTGGCCCGCTTCCTCGAAGTCCTCGCCGCCCATCTGGGCTCGTAGGGCGTCCACGTGTGCGAAAAACCGGCCTTTTACGCCGCCGTCTCGCGCGCGCCCAGGGGAGCGTCCAACTGGCGGCGCAGGCTGCCGGCCAGGTCGGCCACCACGCGCAGCTTCTCCGCCACCGGCGCGGAGATCTCTGCTCCGTTGAGCGCCAGTTGCGAGTGCAGCAGAAGGCCGGCCACGGTAGTCTTCAGTTCGTTCTCGATGGCCGCGGCGGCGGCGCGGTGGGCCAGCGTCTGCTCCCGTTCGCGGCGATGCAGGGCGGCGCGAATCTCCCGCACCAGCCGCGCGGCCCCCGAGAGGGCGAAGTTGATTTGCAAGGGGATGGCCAGGCCGGCGTGCTCCCAGATGGCCTCGGCCGCCGCCGGATCGCACTCCGCCATCGTCTCGTCGACGACGATAGCGTTGAATTCGCGATGGCGCAGGGCGGCCAGCGCTGCCTTGCGTCCTTCGGCTACCGCGACTTCCATGCCCAGTTGCGCGCCCACGACGGCCGCGCAGTTACGCGCGCCTTCCACTCCGGTCACAATCAAAATGCTCATGTACAGCTCCTTGGGTCAATGACGCCGGCCCATCCGTTGGCGGGAGGGGGGCGGGTTGCCCGGCAAGCGCGGATCGTACGCGCGGCGGCCGGGGGCTCTCTATTGAGTTGGTTGGCTTGCGCGGACGGGTCCTGTCAGCGCGGAGTGCGGCCGGCTGCCTACTCTTCCTGCAGAGGATCGACGATGCCGTATTCCTTCAGCTTGCGATAGAGCGTCGTTTTACCGATGCCCAGCAGCTTGGCTGCCTGCAGCTTGTCGCCGTTGAGGGTGCGGATGGCGCCCAGAATCGCCTCGCGTTCCAGCTCCGCCAGCGTCAGCACTCTTGGTGCTGCGCCCTCGGCCACGGGTTCCCCCACGGTCAAGGCGCTGCGCCGGGCCTCCAGGCCCTGCTGCTGCAACTGCGTGGGCAGGTCGCCGAGGTGCAGAATCGGCCCACTGGAGAGGGCGCAGGCCCGTTCGACGGAGTTCTCCAGCTCGCGCACATTGCCCGGCCAGTCGTGGCGCATCATGGTGCGCAGCGCCTCGTCGCTCAGCGTGAACTTGGTGCCGTGCTCGCGGCTGATGCGGTCCAGAAAGTGCGCCGCCAGCAGGGGAATGTCCTCGCGGCGGTCGCGCAACGAGGGCAGGCGCAGGTTGACCACATTGAGACGATAAAAGAGATCCTTGCGGAAGGTGCCCTTTTCGACCATCACCGCCAGATCGCGGTTGGTGGCGGCCACGATGCGAGCCTTGATGGGCACGCGGTGGGTGGCGCCGACGGGCCGGACTTCCTTCTCTTGCAGCGCCCTCAGCAGCTTGGCCTGCAAGTCCAGCGAAAGCTCGCCGATCTCGTCGAGAAAGACCGTGCCCCCTTCGGCCGAAACCAGCAAACCTTCTTTCGAGCGGGTGGCCCCGGTAAAAGCGCCCTTGACGTAGCCGAAGAGCTCGCTCTCGATCAGCGTCGGCACCAGCGAGCCGCAATCGACCGGCAAAAAGGGCTTCTGCGAGTTGGGTCCGTAGGCGTGGATGGTGCGCGCCACCAGTTCCTTGCCCGTCCCGCTCTCGCCCAGCACCAGCACCGGGTGGGAGCTTTGCGCCACCTTCGAGAGGATGCGGTAGAGCTTTTCCATCTCCCCCGAGCGCCCGATCATCGCTCCCAGCCCCTGGCTGAGCCGCAGCCGCTCGCGCAGTTGGCGGGTAGCGGTGTCGGTCAACTGGTTGGCCGAGGCGCGGTCCAGCACCGTCGAGAGTTCGTCCATGGCGAAGGGCTTGGTCAGGTAGTCCGAGGCCCCGCAGCGCATCGCCTCGACGGCGGCATTGACCGAAGTGGATGCCGTCATGGCGATCACCGAAGTCTGCGGATAGAGCAGCTTGACCTCGGCCACCAGTTCCAGTCCCTGGCTGCTGCCATAGGGCAGATTGACCAGCAGAATGTCGGCGGCGCGGCCCCGCAGCAGGCTGCGCGCATGAACCAAGTCGCCCGTGCTCTCTACCGCATAGCCCAGACTGGTGGCGATCTCGGCGCACGCCGAACGGATGGCGGTGTCGGTATCGACCACCAGCAGGTGCAGACGCACCGGGGTTTCGGCGATTTGTGGAAGAAAATCCATGGCTCTCGTGTACGGGGCTGTCTCAAACATTGTAATTGCCTCACATGGGTACAATGAATCGGTTTCTCGAGGTCCGCCAGCGGGAATCCCCCTGGCTACTGGATTAAAGCGAAATTGCGGGTACTTCGATCTCGAAGCGCGCTCCCGCCAGGGGACGGTTGGCGGCAAAGATATGCCCCCCGGCCGCCTCGACGATCGAGCGCGTGATGGACAGTCCCAGGCCGCGATGCGAAGCCGGCCAAGCGCCGCTTTGCGCCGCTTCCTGCCTGTGGGTGGTATATCCGGAGTCGAAGATCCGCTCCAGCGCCTTTTGCGGAATGCCGGGGCCCGTGTCTTCCACAATCAGCACCAGCAGCGGCGCGGTCCCCTCCTCGCCGGCGCGCTGTTCCAGGGAAAGATGAATCCGCCCGCCCGCAGGCATGGCTTCGGCGGCGTTCTTGACCAGATTGACCAGCAGGCGGGTGAGATCTTCGCCGGTCAAACTCACCGGTAGCGCCCCACCGTGCGCCTCCACCGTAACGGCGATCGCCGGACCGGCCAGCGCCGCCAGCAGATTGCGGTTAGCCAGCACTTCGGCGGCCAGATTCGCAATCGGCTCCGCCGGGCTCATCTCCCAACGCTGCTGGATGGGCGTGCGGGCAACCGCGGCGCGCCCGCCCCAGGCCGCCTCGCCCGCCGGTGTCAACCGCGTATCCAGCGCCACCAGCTTCTCCACCAGCCGCCGGCTGGCCGTAGCCACCAGCCGCAATTCGCTGCCGTAATGGCGATAGGGAGCACTCAGCACTCCGGTTTCTTCCAGCAGATCGCAGTACAACCCCAGCGCTGTCACCATATTTCGGGCATCGTGCGCCACTTCCGCCAGGCTCTCGCCGGGACTGCGCAGGTTGGCCAGCGTCTCCACCACCGCTTCCACCCGTTTGCGCTCCGTTCCATCCCGATGTACTGCACCATCCGATTGCCGCATTGCCTGAGTCCTTTCTCATGCTGGCCCGTTTCGTCCAAACTAGCTCCGATTGCGGTCCGTCATTCCCACTTTTGCGCTGCCCGCTGCCCCTGAGAGTCCCATTTTCGTACCCTCCCTGCTCATTCCCGTTCCGGTTCGCCGACCCGTCATTCTGTCCTCTTCTGTTACACGTATCGTGCCAAACTAGGACAGTTTTCCTATGTGGCTGATAAAGAATACGGTTATAAAATTGGCTCGATCCGAGTTTGCCCCTCCTGGTCTTGCTCTGTCCCATTACGGGACGAACGGCGCTCTGCATACCCAACTAAAACCTTTCCTATCAGCGCACCAAGGTCATTCCTGTTCTGGGGGACCCTGGGACAGAAGTCCTATTTCGGAACACTTTTCCACAGACCCGCCCCTCATCGGCCCTCTCTCGTACAATCGCCCTATGTGCGCCCAAGAAAATTCCGTTTATTTCCGCCCCGGCGGCAGAACCCCTGCCCAAATGCGCCCGCTCGCCCTCACGCCCAACTTTGTCCAGACCGCGGAGGGCTCCGTTCTGGTCTCGCTGGGCAATACCAGGGTCTTGACCAACGCCACCGTCGAGCAGGGCGTCCCCGGCTGGCTGAGGAACTCCGGCCGCGGCTGGGTGACGGCGGAGTACTCGATGCTGCCTCGCGCCACCGTCACCCGCACCCCGCGGGAGAGTGAAAAGGGCAAGATCGGCGGCCGCACCCACGAGATTCAGCGCCTCATCGGCCGCAGCCTGCGCGCCGTCGTCGACCTGCAAGCGCTGGGAGAGCGGTCGATCATTTTGGATTGCGACGTGATCCAGGCCGATGGCGGCACGCGCACCGCGGCCATTACCGGCGCGGCCGTGGCCCTGGCCCTGGCCCTCGATGCCCTGGTCAAGGCGGGAACCCTGAAGCAGTCGCCGCTCAAGCAACTCGTCGCCGCGACTTCGGTGGGCATCGTGGGCGGAGCCATGCTGCTCGATCTCTGCTATGAAGAGGATTCCCAGGCCGAGGTGGACATGAATGTCGTGATGACCGCCGATGGCGGCCTCATCGAGACCCAGGCCACCGCCGAGAAGGGCAGCTTCAGCCGCGCTCAACTCAATGGGCTGGTGGATCTGGCCGCGGCAGGACTCGAAGAGGTCTTCGCCGCGCAGCGAGCTGTTCTGGGAATCTAGCAGCCTGCGGTGAAGGCCGGGTCTTGAAAGGGCACGACTTCAGTCGTGCCTCAAACGGCATAAAATGAGCTGGGCTTTAGCCTTGGGGGATGTTCTTCGGCCTTTTCCGCAGACCATGAAGCCCTGGCCGCTGTTGCACGCCCGCCACATATGCTCCCGCCAACATGAGATCATTTCAGAATGGATTTCCGTTTTCTGCGTTACCCATTGGACGATCTCGCCCAGAACGTCCAGATCAGAGAGCCTGAATTTCGCATGTCGTTGGGAGCCAAGGCGACGGCCTATCCCATCCGGGCGATCCGCTATTGGTGGGTCGCTCATGCGCTGGCGCAGGAACTGATGCACAAACCGGATGCCGTTCTGGCCGACATGGGCGCGGGCCATGGGCAGATGCGCCGCTACTGCGCCGGCTCCATGGCGGCCATCGCGCCGCACTATCCCTTCGCCTCGCAAAAGTGGATGGGCCTCGACCGGGAGCGCCAGGAAGGCATGTCCACCGCCGGCTACGATCAGGTGATCGAATGCGACTTCGACCGTCGCCTGCCCCTGGAGAGCGGCTCGGTGGATGCGTTGGTCTGCATTCACGTCATGGAGCATCTGCCCCGGCCGAAGTTCTCCATGGCCGAGATCGCCAGGGTCTTGGCTCCCGGCGGAGTCTTCCTCGGCGGTTCGCCCACCGCCCCCGGACCGGTTTCCTTCTTCCTGCATCGCCGCTTGCGCCGCTTGATGGAACGGGGGGCCACACCGCCCAACGGCCACATCAACTCCTTCAGCCCCGGCGATTGGAAGCGCATGGTGGCCGATGCCGGCTTGAAGCTCGACTTCCTCAGCGGCTCGCATCTGATGCGGCTCTCCGGCTCCGCCCTGGAGAATCACCAAGCCTGGCTGAAGCTCAACCTCTTCTGGGGAGGTCTGTTTCCCTCGCTTGGATCGGAAGTCTATTTGATGGCTCGCAAGGGCGCATAAAGGTCGAAACCGGCAAATGGCCCGCCGCAGCAGAACGCTCCGGCGGGCCTTTTTCGCCTCAGCGCACGCACCAGGGGACTAGCGAATCTTTCCAGCACAAATCATCCAATTGAGGAGCATATTGCGCATATAAAGTGCAACAAAGGCTCTGAACGGCAGGATTTCGAGCACATACTGCACTGAAAATTGCATACAATCGACGAGTAGAATCTCTCCCCGCCGGGGTGTGCGAGGGCCGTCGATGCGCAGCCGTCTTATCTTCGTTCTCTTGCTGCTGACCGGGCTCAACGTCCTCGCTGCCGAGCCGGAAACAGCCCCCCAGCCTCTCTCTATCGCTCCCCAGCCTCTTTCCATCTATGTGCTGCGCACCGGCGAGAGCCTGCAAGGCCCGCATGTGACCACCTACCGCCTCTTCGAGTACGCGCAGCAGCGCGGCCGCTGGATTCTTCCCGATGTGGGCTACTACGACACCGGCCGTCTCAGCGAGCAGCTCTGGCTGGCCGGCGGAGGTGCGGAGCTCGCGCGGGGGCGCCACGCACTCTGGACCGAAGAGCTCTACGCCGTGCAGGAGGCGGGCTCCGCCACCCATAACCAGCGTTCGCTGATGGTCTGGACGCAATTCGATTTTCATTTCAAGCCGCGTCTCACTGGCCAGGTCATTGTCTATCCCACCGTCCCCCTGGACCGCTCCGCCCGCTGGGGCTTCGATACCGACCGCGCCAAACTGGAGTTCAAACTGCATCGCAAGCTGCTCATCGGCCCCGGCTACAACTCCACTGCCTGCGGGGGAGGCAGTTGGCAGAACCGCCCCTTTCTGACCACCACCCTGCTCAGCCGCAGCGGCAACTATGAGTTCTGGGTAGAGCGGACGCCGGGCGGCGCGCAGATCCAGGTGCGCTATCAACTGGTGCGCAAGGGATTCTGAGCATCGCGATCACAGCGCCTTTCGATACCTGAGCGTCTCAAAACCTGAGTATCTCGATACCCGGAACCTCGAAACCTGAGTTTTTCGATGTCTAAAAGAACCTCTGAAGTAGTCGGAGTTTTGAAGGGTACGGGCTTTAGCCCGTACATAAAGCCAGAGGAATCAATGGGCTTTAGCCGCTGAGGGAAGGTCTGCTTTTACAAAAAGTACTTAATTGGAGGTTCCTTAAACCTGAAATCTATCTATCTCGATATACCTATGGATGTTACGGCGGCGATGAACCCCTGTGCCACTCCTCTGCCACCGTGCTAACTCCCTGACTGGCTCTCTCCGCGAAGCTGAGGCTGACTTGCTGGTCTTGTTTCGATCCTGTTCCCATCCTCTCGCTGCTCTTGTTTCGATCCTGTTCCCATCCTCGCAGCCTTGTTCATAGGGAGCAAAGGACGAAACTCAGCCCAGCACCGCCGACAACAGCAGCGTCATCCCCAATCCCGCGACCGACAAAATCGTCTCCAGCACCGTCCAGGTCGAGAGCGTCTCCTTCAGCTCGGTCTTGAAGAACGACTGGATCATCCAGAAGCCGGGATCGTTCACATGCGAGAGGATGATCGAGCCGGTTCCGGTGGCCAGCACCAGCAGCTCGGGGCGCACGCCCATGTGCGCCGCCATCGGCGCCAATACGCCCGAAGCCACCGCCATGGCCACCGTCGCCGATCCCATCGAGACGCGCACCACGGCGGCCAGCAGCCAGGCCAGCACCAGCGGCGGCATATGCGCGCCAAGTGCCAGGCTGACCGTGGCCTGCGCCGCCCCGGAATCGCGCAGCACCCCGCTCAATCCCCCCGCCGCGGCCAGAATCACCAACACTCCGGCGATGGGCGCAAAGGCCTCGCCGGTGAGCTTGCGCAGGCGTTCCGCGCCGTGCTCCCGGCCGATGTGCGGACCCAGCGTGAGCAGCGCCACCAAAACGGCAATCAGCAGAGCCACATCGGGGCTGCCGGTAAAGTGCAGGATGCGGTTGGCGAAGCTGCCTTTTTCAGCCAGCGCGTCGGCCCAACTGCCCAGGAAGATCAGCGCAACCGGCAGCAGAATCGCCGCCGCCGCCCGGATCGGCCCAACCGGCGCTGTGCGCAACATCGCGGGCAGCGCCGTGGGCGCTTTTGCGTCTTGAGCGCCAGTATTAAATAAAGCCTCGTGCTGCCCAGTGAAATTCTCCAACCCATCCGTGGGCGCTATTGCGTCTTGTTTCCGATGCAGCAGTTCGCCTCGTCTCGGTGCCTTCCCTTCAGAGGTGATCCATCGGAGAGCCTCCCGCAGGGAGGCCGCGAAAATAGCCCAGGGCAAGCGCAGCGCAGCCCTGGGAAAGTGGCCAAAATCAATCTCGCGCCCTGTAGGGGCGCGGTGAAAGGCCGCGTTGTCCAGCCTGTTGATAGGAAGCGAGGCGGCCTTCTCCGGCGCAACGGATGCTCTCGGCTCTAGCGGCGCGGGTTCTGCTTCAGCTTCCTTTGCGGGAGTGAAGAGATCGAGCTCCGGTCCGGCGTATGCAGCATCCGTCGTTTTCAGGGACCAGCGCCGCAGCAGAAACCAGCTCAATCCGGGGCCGGCCAAAGCGGCGGCGGGCAGGCCGGCCATCAGTCCCCACAGCATGGTGCGTCCCAGATCGGCGTGAAACTGCGCGGCGGCCAGCATGGCGGCAGGATGGGGAGGAAAGACGGCATGAACGATCGAGAGCCCGGCCAGCACCGGCAGTCCTACCAGAATGGGCGGCTTGCCGCTGCGCCGCGCCGCTTCGGCCACGATGGGCAGCAGCAGCACCAGACCCACCTCGAAGAAAACCGGCATGCCCACCAGCAAACCCATGGCCAACAGCGCCCAGGGCGCGCCCCGTTCGCCGCAGCCCTCGATCAGCGCCTTGCCCAGGGCGGCAGCCCCGCCGCTCGAGGCCAACATGCGGCCCAGCACAGCCCCCAGAGCCAGCACCACGGCCACGTGCCCCAGCAAATTGCCCACCCCGGCGCTGAAAGAGAGCGGAACCTGTTCGAGAGGCATTCCCGAGATCAGGCCCAGACCCATGCCCCCCACAGCCAGGGCCAGCGCCGGATGCAGCCGCACCTTGGCGATGAGCAGCAGCAGAAGCAGCACCGTAACCGCGGCGCAGGCGACCAGGTAAGCGGAATGCGGAGAGGCGGCCAGTGGGTTCACCCAGCGATTCTTTCACAATCGGAGAGCAAAGGGCACATCCCACTCTTCTCTTCCATTTTCGTGATTCTAAAGTTTTTTAAAGAATCAAGCTGTCTTCCTGAGCGAGCGCAGCGAGTCGAAAGACCTGCGCTTGCTCTTCCCATCGCTGATTTGCGCCGGACCATCTTGACGCTCCACGCGAACAGTCCTTTCAAGCTCATTCGCCTGCCGTCTACGCCACTACTGTTCCTTCATGTTGTAGAGGAAGAAGGCGCGCAGTTCCAGGTAGGGCCCATGGAATTCGCGCGGCAGGGGTGGATAGTTCGAGCCGGTCAGCGCACCCCATGCGGCGCGGTCCAGGGCGGTGTCGCCGCTGCGGCCCTCGAGCACCAGGCTGCCGTCCATCAGGCGGCCATTGGGCAGCACTTTGAAGCGGATGGCCACCATCCCCGACTTGAGAATGGGCGGATTGACCTCGTCGGGAATGAGCGGGTCCCAGGTGCGTTCGGTCTCGCGGTGCCAGCGTTGCAGCCAGCCGTTGAAGTCCACGCCCTGCGTATCGCTGAGCACCTCGACGCCCCCCGACCCCGCGCCGGGGTGCATGGAGAGGCCGCCGCCGCGCATGTTGGCGTCGCCCTGGCCGGAATTGTGCGCCGCCCCCCGCATCGCCTCGCGCAACTGGTCGGCCTGATTCAGCGAGTTCATGCTGAAGTTGGGCTTGGCCGGAACCGCCTGCGGACGCGGCGTCTCGAACTGCGATTGCGATTGCGGCGCGGGCGGAATCGGCGTCGGCGTCGCTGCGGGCGGGGCAGGCGCGGGCTCGGGAGCAAGCGGCGCAGGCTGTTTGTTCATCGCCTCCAGCGTCTGCTTGTCGATCTGAGGCTGCTTTTCCGGCAGCGGCTTGATCTTAACTTTGGGCTGCAAGGCCTTCAGCGCGTCGGGCGGAAGGTCCAGGTAGGTCAGGTCTTTGCGCTGCTTGATGGCGTCGAAGGGATCGATGACCTTGGGCGCATTGAAGATGTACTTGGGAATCCAGGTGACCACCGAGAGCAGCAGGATGTGCGCCAGAACCGCCCACAGAATCCCTTCGCGCAGCCGTGCCCAGCGCCGCTCGTCTTCCAGCTCGCTGATCATCTCCAGCAGTTCGTGGGTGTCGTAATCCAGCCAGCGCGAGGTCGAGGCTGCCGGGCGAGCCGCTTGCGGCTCGTCCCCGGACGAGGGCACGCTCGTCTCCCCAACCTCTGCGGTCAGTGCGTTTTCTTCCGGCCGCTGCGGCTCGTTCACTGGCTTCTCACTGAGCATCTGTGGTATGGAATCCAGGCCAGACAAGCGTCCCGCCGGCTTCATTCAATTCCTCTCTTCTATTCTCTCATCCGTCGGGGATCAGGGGGCAGGGCAGTCGTCAGTTCTCAGTTGTCAGTTTTCAGTCGTCAGTTCTCAGTCGTCAGTTCCCCAACTGATGATTCCGACCCTCGGGAGACGAAATTGTAGCGCCGGCCTCCCGGCCGGCTGTAACGTGGACCTCCCGGTCCACGCTTGCTCCTGCCGAGCGCGCGCGCCGCAGCCAGCCCCCGCCGCCCCGTACAATGGACTCTGCACAGGTATAGACGGATCGCGGGATCGAAGGGGCTCTTTTGAAGCAGTTTTTCGTACATTTAATCGCCAGGTGCAACCTGCTGCTGTTGCCGCTGTTGGCCAAATACGGCATCTGGGGCATGGGCGCCATCGCCCTGCTCGATTCCTCCACCATTCCCGTGCCCATGGACGCATTTCTGGCCGTCGCCGTCTGGGGCGACAAGGGCCACTTCTGGGCTTATTGCCTGCTGGCCTCCATCGGCTCGGCGCTGGGCGGCCTTCTGCCTTACGGCCTGGGCCGCGCCGGCGGCGAACTCTTCCTGCTCAAGCGCGTTAATCGCAAGCGCTATGAGCGCATGCGCGCCCGCTTCGAGCGCCAGGAGTTCCTGGCCATGATGATCCCCTCGATGATGCCCCCGCCCATGCCCTGGAAGGCCTTTGTCTTTGCCGCCGGCGTCTTCGAGATGCGCGTACTGCCCTTCATGCTGGCCGTCTTCTGCGGCCGCATGGTGCGCTGGATGCTCCTGTCGCTGCTGGTCCTCAAACTGGGGCCGGGCGCGGTCCAGGTGGTGGCCCACCACGGCCTGGCCGCCGCCGCGATTGTCCTCGGATTGGCCGTAATCGGCTTCGCAATCTGGTACTACCGCCGCCGTCGCAGTGGCAAAATGATCGAGGACTAGCGCGTAACCCGGCCGTGTGATTCAGGAATGGAATCTTATTTCCCGGTACGGAAAAGATGGATGCAAACCAATCGCATCAATTCGGACTGCCAACGAGACTGGTTTTTCGTCTGTCGATGAGAACTATTCTCCTTATGCCGCCGAGGCCGGTTGCGATTTCCATCGCGCCGTAGGCGCAGTGGTGGTTAGCCCCGCGCTTCAGCGTGGAAAAAAGGCCAACAATAATCTCGGAGCCCCGTAAGGGCGGCGCAAAACGGGTAATCCGGACTCGCGATAGCGTTTATACGACTCTCAAACAGTTGCAAGGACGAAGGAAAGCGCCGTTGGTTTAAGCTGGAATAAGCATGAACGATTCCGCTGTTTTGCTTATCGATTGCCCAGACCGCAAAGGCCTGGTGGCGCGCGTCTCAACACTGCTCTACGAACACGGCGCCAACATCCTGCACGCCGACCAGCACCAGGACCACGGCCTGGGCCTCTTCTTCATGCGTGTCGAGTGGGACCTGGACGGTTCCCAAACCCAGCCGCCCTTCGACCTCGAGCGCTTCCGCGCCTCGTTCGCCCCTATGGCCGCCGAGTTGGGCATGAACTGGCAGTTGACCGCCGCCGCCCAGCGTCCGCGTGTGGCGCTCTTCTGTTCGCAGTACCTGCACTGCATGGCCGATCTGCTGCACCGCTGGCGCAGCGGAGAGCTCATCTGCGAGATTCCCCTGATCGTCTCCAACCATCGCGCTGTCGAGGGTCTGGCCGCCTTCTACCA
This sequence comes from uncultured Occallatibacter sp., assembly GCA_964493705.1. Taxonomy (GTDB): domain Bacteria; phylum Acidobacteriota; class Terriglobia; order Terriglobales; family Acidobacteriaceae; genus Telmatobacter. The sequence goes on along the minus strand of CAZBPD010000001.1, from coordinate 182,693 downwards.
GGTTCCCTTCGAGCACATTCCAGTCTCTGCCGCCGGCAAGGCCGAGGCCGAGGCGCGCCAAATCGAACTGGTCGAGCGGAACAAGGTCGATCTGGTGGTGCTGGCGCGTTACATGCAGATCCTCTCGCCCACCTTCGTCAACCGCTACCCGGCGCGCATCATCAATGTGCATCACTCGTTTTTGCCCGCCTTCACCGGCGCCAAGCCCTACCACGCGGCCCACGCCCGCGGCGTCAAACTGATCGGCGCCACCAGCCACTACGTCACCGAAGTGCTCGACGACGGCCCCATCATCGAACAAGACGTGGCCCGCATCTCGCACCGCGATCAGGTGGAAGATCTGGTCGCCCGCGGCCGCGACCTGGAGCGCATCGTCCTCTCTCGCGCCGTCCGCTGGCACCTCGACCGCCGCATCCTTTGCTATGGAAATAAGACGGTCGTCTTCGATTGATGCGGGGACAGAGTCCCTCAGTCCCTTAATCCCTTAGTCCCTCAGTCCCTCAGTCCCTCAGTCCCTTGGTCCCTCAGTCCCTTAGTCCCTTGATCCCTTGGTCCCTTGGTCCCTTGGTCCCTGTTTATTCTTGTTCTCTGAATGCATCTGCGATGCTTTCCAAACGCACACGCAGGGCAAGGGCGCGCAGGGCGAAATTGTGAATCATCGCATCCACCGTCGTGCAGCAATCGGCTAGCACTGTCACCTTGTACTTCTCCGCCGATTTGGAGATCGCCGTGTGCGTGACGCAGTTCTGCGTCATCATTCCACAGATCAACAGTTCCTCCACGCCCAGGCGGCCGAGGGTCTCTTCCAAAACCGTGTTGACGAAGCTGTCGGCGTATTCCTTCACAACGACAACCGCATCAGGCGCGGCCGCGCGCAGGCGGGGATGGATCTCCGCCCCCGGCGTTCCGGCCGTGAAGAAAGGCGCGGCGCCGGTCCTGGGCTGGGCCAAATGCTGTACGAAGATCACGGGAGTCCCTTGCGCGGCGGCGAGGCCGATCGCCTCTTCCGTGCGGGCCAGGGTCTCTTCCGTATTCCACAGCGGATATGCCCCACAGGAAAAATAATCGTTCTGTACGTCTATGACGATGAGTGCGCGTGAAGCAATTTGCATGACTGCCTCCGGAAGAGCTTTCTTGAAGTTATTATCCGGGATGGGTCGCCGAAGAGAAAGGCATAACACGAAAAAGCTGGACGTGCCTGTAAATTGAAAATTGCGGTAATTATTTTGAACCTCTCATTGCAAGAACACGGAGATCTGCACTATTCTTGACTCCTTATGAAAACTACCTATCGATTGCTAGTGTTTTTCAGCCTTTCAGTCTTGGCGCTATTGAGCGGATGCGGCGGGTCCTCGTCGAATTCGGGCAACACAACTCAAATTCAGCAGTCCCCGCCGACGGTGACCTCGATCAGCCCAACCACGGTGACGGCCGGTTCGGGTGCTGTCATCCTCACCGTGAATGGAAGCGGTTTTCTCACCACCACCACCGTCCAGGTTGGCGGTGTGGCCGAAGCCACAAGTTATGTGAGTGCTACCCAGTTGACGGCAACGGTGTCCGCGGCGCAAGTGGCGGCGGGAGGGCAACTCGCGGTGATTGCGCTCAATGGCTCGGCCAGCAGCGGCTCCGGAGCGGCGACCAATTTGCAGGTGACTAATCCCGCGCCGGTTATCGCGCAGATCACTCCCACAGCGCTCTCGGTAGGGACGGCCCCGGTCACGATTGCCGTGAGTGGAAGCGGCTTTGTGCCCACCACCACCATCGACGCGAATGGCAGCGCACGAACCACGGTATTTGTGAGTGGGACGCAGGTCAATGCCACCCTGACGGCGGCCGATGTGGCCAGCACGGGAAGCCTGTCGTTTACGGCGGTGAATCCGGCGCCCGGTGGCGGCACCTCATCGCCCGTAACGGCGACAGTGACCAATCCGGTTCCGGGAGCACTCATCAAGCTCTCACCCTCGCTGGTGGTGACAGGAACAGCTGCGCCGACCACCGTGACGGTTACGGGAACCAATTTCATTCCGGCTTCGACGGTGCAAGTGAGTGGGACAGCCAGAACCACTACGTATCTGAGCGCGACGCAGGTGTCCTTTCAAACCACGGCGGCGGATCAGGCGACGGCCCAAGTGCTTCAGGTGACCGTGGTGAACCCCACGCCGGGCGGCGGCGCGACGCTCACCGCCGCACTGGAGGTTCTGCCGCAATTGCCGACGCCGGTGATTACGTCGGTATCGCCGTCGCAACTCATCGTCGGGTCGAGCGCGACCTGGGTGACCGTTTATGGCAGCAATCTCTTTGTAGCGATCACGACTTCCCCTAATTCCGAAGAGATTTTCCCCTCCTCGAATGTGCTGTGGAACGGCGCTTCCCTCACCAATAACACCAACTACGAGTTAGGCCTCGGTCTTAACGGACAGGAGTCCATCACCTTCCTGGTTCCGGCCAGCCTGCTGACTACCACGGGTACGGCCAGCATCACCGTAAGCGATCCCACTTCTGTGCCGCCCACATCGAATGCGCTAACGGTTACCATCGCCAATCCTCCTCCGCCCACACTGACTTCGATCTACCCCAGCGCGGGTCCGATCAATACAGCAACCCCCATCACGCTGTATGGGTCGGGATTCACCGCGAGTTCCACGGTGGCGATCAACGGGAGCAACATCGCGGCTACCTATGTCAATTCGACGGAATTGACGGCGACGATTCCCGCCTCCAGCGTGACGCTGCCGGGCTCTCTCAACTTCACGGTAACGACACCGGCGCCGGGCGGCGGAACCACCGCCCCATTGGCGTATATGGCTTATATCGGCATCGCCAACAACAGCATGGTCTACAACCCTACGAATGGGCTGCTCTATGTTTCCGTGCCCAGTTCGGCGGGGGCGCCGTACGGCAATTCGGTGGTCTCGGTGGACCCGGAGACGGGAGCGCTGGGCACGCCAATTCCTGTGGGCAGCGAACCGGACAAGTTGGCCATCAGTTCAGACGGCACAGTCTTGTGGGTTGGACTCGACGGAGCGTCGGCGGTGCGCCAGGTGAATCTGACCACGGGGAGCGCAGGGTTGCAGTTTACGCTCGGCGGCAACGGAGGCATTTATGAAACCCCGCCCACCGTTCTGGCCCTGGCGGCGTTGCCTGGGGCGGCCAACTCGGTGGTGGTGGCGCTGAATGAAAGCGCGCCTGCTTCTTCGCCAGCGATTGGCATTTACGATAGCGGTGTCCTGCGCGGCACGGGAGGAACCAACACGGCCGATGCCCTGCAGGTCAACGGGGCGACCGGCGAGATTTACGCTGCCGGCTATGGGGTGTACGCGGTCTACACTTACTCGGCCAACGGATTGACGCTGAAGGGTTCGGCTTCCAATGGGAACTATGGGAGCTACGCCAGCGACGACCTGCAAGTGGCGGGCGGACGAGCCTATACCGACTTCGGGACGGTCTACGATGCGGAAGCAGGCGCATTGTTGGGCACCTTCTATGCTTCGGGTTCGGTGGCGGCGCAAGGGCCGACGGTGGCCGATACGACACTGGGACTGGCGTTTGTTTTGGATAGTCCTCAACAGTATTCGCAAAGCTACACGCAGATTCAGAGTTTCAACCTTTCGACATTTACCCCGGCATCGAGTTCGACGATACCGGTCAGTATTGCCGCCACAGCTAACGGTGGCTCGCCTTCCCACCTGACGCGATGGGGGACCAATGGACTGGCCTTCCGCAACAGCGGCGGGATTTACAGTCTGCGGTCCAACCTGGTCAAGGATCTCTCCACCACCTCCGCGGACCTGGGAGTAACGGTGACAGCCAGCGGCGGAACGACGACCGGAACCAATACCACCTTCACGGCCACTGTGAGCAACGCGGGACCGTCGGCGGCGACCAATGTGGCGCTGACCGCCACGCTTCCGGTGACGGGAGTGCTGGTGAGCGCCACGCCTTCGGCGGGAAGCTGCACAAACACCAACGGCGTGGTCTGCGACTTGGAGGGCATCGCCAACGGCGCCAGCGCGACGGTGACCTTCGTGGTTCTGGAGACGACAGCGGGCAGCGCTACGACGACAGTACAGGTGAGCGGATCGGAGAACGATCCCGTACAGAGCAACAATCAGGCCAGCGCCACGGCTGCGGTGACCGGCAGCGCCTACAACCTGACGCCGGCATTGATCTCGATCAGCCCTGCGGGGATCGAAGCCGGTTCCAGCGACACCACGATCACACTGACGGGCACGGGATTCACTACTGGTTCGACGGTGAAACTGGGGTCCACAGCGCTGACGACGACCTTCACCAACAGCACCACACTGACGGCGACGGTTCCTGCCGCGCAACTGGCCAGCATGGGATGGGGAGCCATCACGGTCTCCAATCCGGCGCCGGGCGGCGGCTCCTCCAGCGTGCTGCCACTGACCATCTTCCAGGTTCTGACGGCGGGTGTGAATCACCTCTTGTACGAGCCCTTCTCGCGTAAGATTTACGCCAGCTCGGGGTCGGGTTCGGCAACCCTGGCGGGCAACTCAATTGTTGCAATTACGCCCGAGAGCGGTAGCTTTGGGACGCCGGTATATGTCGGCAGCCAGCCGACCAAGATGGCTCTCTCCGACGATGGAAACATCATGTACGCACTGTTGGGAGGGGCCAACAGTGTAGCCCGCTTCAATCTGCAGACGCAGACGACGGAGTTCACCTTCTCGCCGCCATTCTCCAATTATGGCGAATCGGGGACCGGATTCCGCGATGTCGCCGTCCAGCCGGGGAACGAGAATACCATCGTGGTGGATTTCGGCTACACCGGCGGCATGGCGATCATCGATGTGAATCCAACGGCGCAGACGGCCGCCATTCGCGGAACGGGAACGGGCATATACACCGGCACCAGCCTGCAGTTTTTCGATCCGCAAACACTGTATCTTTTCAACTCCGATACCTGGCAGACCCTGGACAGGTATGCGATCACCAGTAGCGGCTTCAATTACAGTCCGACGCATACCTCCTCCACGCTCCTGCATTTCGGCGCCTTCAAACTGCGCGGCAAACTAGGCTTTGCCGACGCCGGCGGCGTCGCCGATGTAACGACTACTCCCGCCACGCAACTGGGCACATTTGCCTCGCTCACGCAAAATGGCGCAACCCAAACCGTCGCTCCAGACACGTCGCTGGGCGAAGTTTTCTTCCTCTCCAACACCACCGCCAACGCTCAGGTTTATGGGAACCCGGACGGAATTGTGGCGTATAACCAATCCACCTTCATGCCCACCGCCGTTCTTCCTCTCAACATGGCAACCATCGAGGGATCCAGTTCTTTCAATGGAGTGGATCTGGTTCGTTGGGGTCAGGACGGCCTGGCGGCGCTCACCAGCAGCGGGCACATCTACCTGATGCGGGGCCCCTTCGTTACGCCGCAGGTGCTCAATCAGAACGCGGCGGCGAGTTTGTCGGCCGCCTCCATGACAAACATCCCGCATGGCGCAGGCAATACCATGCTGACATTGACGGGAGCGAATTTCCTGCCCGGCGTGGCTGTGACCTGGAACGGCAGCTATCGCACCACCACCATCGTGGATGCTACCCATCTCTCCGTGGCGATTCCGGCCAGCGATCTGGTCAGCGCCGGCAGTGGATTGCTGCTCGCAACCAACCCCGGCGCCGCAGCCTCCAACGACCTCACCATCACCATCCAGTAATCGCGGTTGGATGGGAAGCAAAAAAATCCCCTGGCCAATCGGTCAGGGGATTTTTTATCGATTGATTCAAGCCTCAGTTGGCGTAGAGCAGGATTCCCGCGGCTTTCTCTTCGCTCTCGTCCACGCTTAAGGGGCGATAGAAGAGCTGGTTGGCGTCGAGGTAGACCTCGAGGAAGGCCGGGCGGGCCTGAATGTGGCCGCCGATCAGAGCCTCCGACAAGGGGTCCTCGATGTAGCGTTGCAGGGCGCGGCGCAACGGACGGGCTCCGTAGGCGCGGTCGCTCAGCGTCTTGGCCAGAATCCACTTCTTGGCTTCCTCTTCCACCGAGATGGTGATCGCCTTCTGCGCCAGATTGTTGTTGAGCTGCTGGATGAGCAACTCGACGATCTGCAACAGGTCGGCGTCGTTCAACGACTGGAAGAGAATCACTTCGTCCAAGCGGTTGAGGAACTCGGGGTTGAATGCCTTCTTTACCTCGGCCAAGACATTCTTTTCGACAGTTTCGTTGATCTGGTCTTCGCTGTCGCTGTGGAAGCCAAGGTTCTTCTTCTCCTTGATCAGATACTTGGAACCGATGTTCGAGGTCATGATGAGGATGACGTTCTTGAAGTCGACGGTATTGCCCAGGCCGTCGGTCAACTGCCCGTCTTCAAAGACCTGCAAGAGGATGTTGAAGACATCCGGGTGCGCCTTCTCGATCTCGTCGAGCAGCACGACCGAGTACGGCGAACGCTTGACGCGCTCCGTCAACTGGCCGCCCTCCTCGTAGCCCACGTAGCCCGGAGGCGAGCCGATCAGTTTGCTGACGCTGTGCTTCTCCATGTACTCCGACATATCGAAGCGGATCAGCGCCTTGTCGCTGCCGAATAAAAACTGTGCAAGGGTGCGGGCCATTTCTGTCTTGCCCACGCCTGTCGGCCCCAGGAACAGAAACGATCCGATGGGCCGGTGCGGGGATTTCAAGCCCGCGCGGGAGCGGCGAATGGCCCGCGCCAGCGCCGAGATCGCCTTGTCCTGACTGATGACCCGCTTGTGCAGTTCTTCTTCCACGCGCAGCAGCTTCTGCGTCTCTTCTTCCTTGATGCTGGTGACCGGAACCCCGGTCCAGCGGCTGACTACATCTTCGATGTCTTCGCGGCCGACGATGCCGCTGGTGGCGTCGTCCAGGTGGTACTTGTCGCGCAAGGCGCGCAGTGTGTCGCGCTCTTTTCGTTCCTCGTCGGAGTAGAACCGCGCCTTCTCGAACTCATGATTGGCAATCGCCGAATCCATCCGGTGGACGATGAACTTGATGCGTTTCTGCACCTCGGTAATCTCTTCGGGCAGCGAGGTCTGGCGCAGCTTGACGCGAGCGCCGGCTTCGTCGAGGAGGTCAATGGCCTTGTCGGGCAAAAAGCGGTCGGGAATATAGCGGCTGGAGTGCGAGACGGCAAACTCGATGGCCTCGTCGGTGTAGCTGACGGCGTGAAACTTCTCGTAGCGCTCCTTGATGCCCTGCAGGATCTTGATGGCGTCGGCCTCGTTGGGCGGCGGCACCTTGACGGCCTGGAAACGCCGCTCCAGCGAGCGATCTTTTTCGATGGACTTGCGGAACTCGCCCGGAGTGGTGGCGCCGATGCACTGCATCTCGCCGCGGCTGAGCGCCGGCTTGAGAATGTTGGCGGCGTCCAGCGAGCCCTCGGCCGAGCCCGCGCCCACCAGGGTATGCAGTTCGTCGATGAAGACGATGGAGTTCTGGTTCTCCATCAGCTCCTTCATGATGGTTTTGAGCCGCTCCTCGAACTGGCCGCGGTATTTGGTTCCGGCCACGACCAGGGAAAGATCGAGAGCCAGAATGCGCTTCTCGGCCAGGAAGCTGGGCACTTCGCCATCGGCGATGCGCTGCGCCAGACCTTCGACGATAGCCGTCTTGCCCACGCCCGGCTCGCCGATCAAGACTGGGTTATTTTTGGTGCGGCGGCAGAGAATCTGAATGACGCGCTCCAACTCGCCGTCGCGGCCCACCAGCGGGTCGAGCGCGCCGTCCATGGCGGATTGCGTCAGGTCGCGGCTGAACTCGGCCAGCAGACTGGATTCGCGCTGCCGCTGCTGTTGCTGCTGTTGCGGCTGCGGTACGACGGGCTTCTCCTGGGTCACGCGGGCCAGCTCGTCGCGAATCTGGGCCAGCTTCAGGCCGCGCTCTTGCAGGATCTCGGCGGCGAAGCATTTCTCTTCGCGCAGCAGGCCCAACAGCAGGTGCTCGGTGCCGATATGCTTGTGTCCCAGCCGCTCGGCCTCTTCGGCCGCGTAGGCCAGCACCCGCTTGCACTCGTTGGAAAGAGGCAGATCCACGCTGGTCGAGACCTTCTCGCGGATGGTGGTGTGAGCCTCGATCTGCTTGCGGATCGACTCCACCGAGGCGTGCGAGCGCAGGAAGCGATTGGTCAGCGCCTTGTCCTCGCGCAGCAGGCCCAGCAGCAGGTGCTCGGTCTCGATATAGGGTGAGCCGAACTGGCTGGCCTCATACCGTGCAAAGAAGATCACGCGCCGCGCCTTCTCCGTATAGCGTTCGAACATGGTGTTCTCCCCTCCTGGCAGGTTGCCGGTGAAGCCTGCAGAGCGGAGTTGCCGCCGGTTCTGCCGCGATTCACATGCGCCCAGGTTGACTTGTCCCTTGACGTACTCCCCGAAGGCCGTGCGGATTTCCTTCAGGCCTTTTCCATCAGACTCCAAAAACGTGCAAAACGGTGCGGATTCCTTACAGATTCCTTAATGCCTTTCCCGATTCAGCCGCCGCCCCGGTTTTTGTGGCCGTGGGCATCAGCAAAGTCTCCTGGTCCAAATTCCCCCCAGCCAGAGCCGTCAGCTTGCCGCCCTCCAGCCGCAGTCCGCGGGTACAGCGCGCCGCCAGCTCCAGATTGTGGGTGACCAGAATCGAGGTCAGCCCGTGCGTGCGGTGCAGCCGCTCGATCAGATCGAAGATGCGCCCGGCGGTGGCCTCGTCCAGATCGCCGGTTGGCTCGTCGGCCAGCAGCAGGCGGGGCTTGTTGACCAGGGCGCGGGCCAGCGCCACGCGCTGCTGCTCGCCGCCACTGAGTTCGCCGGGCCTATGCTCACCGCGCTCCTCTAATCCCACCTCCCTGAGCCACCCCGCCGCTACCGCCAGCGCCTCGGGCTTGCGCACCCCCCGCGCCAACAGCGGCATGGCCACATTTTCCAGCGCCGTGAACTCCGGCAGCAGGTAATGAAACTGCCAGACATAGCCGATCTCGCGATTGCGGAAGGCTGCCGCCTGCCGCTGGGTGAGTTTGGCTACGTCGGTAGAGGCGCAGTATACGCTGCCCGCGGAAGGCGCATCAAGTGCGCCCAGTATGTGCAATAGAGTGCTCTTTCCCGCGCCCGACTGGCCCACCACGGCCACCATTTCGCCCACCGCAATGGTCAAATCGAGGCCGCGAAAGAGCGTCAGCGCCCCGCGCGCGGTCTGGTAAGTCTTCTCCAGGCCGATGACCTGAATCAGGGGAGCCAGCGTCTGCAAAGGAGTTTTCGGCGCAGTCTCTCCGCTTGCCGTGGAGCCGGTGCGCGCAGCCGAGGAGGAGGTTGGAATCATTCGAGTGCCTCGATTTTACTAGATTCCCTGCGGAGTACATTGAGCCGGTGAGGCCACGCGCCAGTCAAGCCGCAAACAATCTTCTTCGCCGTTGTTTTGAGTCTCCGCCGAGTTGCCCACCCACAGGAGATAAAACTGTAGCTCTGGCCTCCTGCCGTGCGCCGAGCACCTTGACTTCGAGTGCGCTTCAAGGAGTAGGGTGAGATTGTGAGCGAAAAAGGGTACACCATCCAGGAAATCGCCGAGCGTTGCGGCATGACCGCGCACACGCTGCGCTATTACGAGCGTGTGGGTCTGATTCAGCCGGTGGGACGGGCGCGCAACGGCCACCGCCGCTACTCCGAGGCCGACGCCGCGTGGATCGACTTTCTGCACTGCATTCGCTCGACCAATATGCCCATCCGCGAGATGCTGCGCTACGCCGAACTGCGCGAGCAGGGCGACTCGACCTCCCTCGACCGGCGCAAGATTCTCGAAGACCATCAGACGGAGATCGCCGCGCAGATCGTCGCGCTCAAGAAGGCTCACGCCCTGTTGGACCACAAGATCGCCAACTACAAGATGATCGAGCAGGGCATCCGCATCGGCGGGCCGTGCTGCTGCGAAACGGAAGAGTTGCTGGCGGTCGGGAATTAGACTTTCGCGGAGCAGCGCTAGTCTGTTCTGAAAGCCGCCGGCCGTAGTCCGCCGAGTAAGCCGCCAGATTCGCTGTTTTCAGCCGCGCTTGATCGAAAGCTCGAAGTTCCAGCCGAAGCGCTGGGAGTTGTCGATGGCGTGGAAGGACTCCGGCGCAAAGGCGTAGAGCGTGCTCTGGCGAATGGCCAGGTGCAAGATCGTTCCCAGGTGAAAGCGCTGGCAGTAGCGGTCGATGAGCGCTTTGCGGCGCGCTTTGTCCCCGACCACCGCGACACGGCCCCGCATTTGTACACCGCAGATTTCTTTCCAATTTTCGACGGAACGGTAGACGGTGGCCGCCGCGCGCGGCTCGCGCAGCAGATTGCGGCTGTGCTGGCTGTTGGGCGAGGAGAGCCAGTAGAGGATCAGGCTCTCGTCCAGCAGATAGAAGAGCGGCGCGATCGAGGGCAGGCCGTCCTCGCCCACCGTGGCCAGAGCCAGCGTACTCTCGGCGCGCAAGAGAGACTCGATCCACTCCATCTGCTTGGTTCTGTCCATTTGCACTCTATGATCGATTCTCGGAACCACTCGCCAGAATCGAGTGAGTCGATTCCCACCCTAGGGCTCTGACCGACTGATGATGTATTTCAGTTCGTACATTCCCCGGTCTCAGAATCGAGACCGGGGGCACCCTCAGTGGTACAAAACCATGCGGTCTAAGCCCTAGTCCCTCAGTCCCTCAGTCCCTAGTCCCTTAGTCCCAAGTCCCTTAGTCCCTTAGTCCCTTGTTCCCTCGTTCCCTGCTTCCATCGGATCGTTGTCCCGATCCATGACTGCGGCGATTGCGGCCAGCTTGGCGGCGATCTCGGCAGTCCAGGCATCTTCGGGGGCGCGCCAACTCCAATTGCCTACGGCCACCGAGGGGGTATTCATGCGCGCCTCGGCACTGAGTTCGAGAATGTCCTGCGCGGGAACCACAGCAATCTCGGCCACACTGGCCTGGACGGCGCGGATCAACGGCCAGACGGGCTTGCCTTGCACCGGGCCGACGTAGGCCTCGACGGCCTCGTGTTCGGCCTTCGAGCCGGCCTGCCACCAGCCCTGGGTGGTGTTGTTGTCGTGGGTTCCGGTGTAGAGGACCGTATCGGGGGTGCAGCGGTGGGGTAGATGGATATGCGCTCCCTTGCTGTCGAAGCCGAACTGCGCCACCTTCATTCCCGGCATCTGGAAGCTCTTGCGCAGGGCATCGACCTCGGGCGTAATCAGGCCCAGGTCTTCGGCGACGATGGGCAGGGATCCGAGAGCGGCTTCGAGAGCGGCAAAGAGTTCCTGTCCCGGCGCCTTGATCCACTCGCCTTTAATCGCGGTCTCCTCCTCGGCGGGAATCGACCAGTAGGCCTCGAAGCCGCGGAAGTGGTCGAGGCGGATGATGTCGTAGAGTTCGCGGGAGCGTTTCATGCGCTCGATCCACCAGCCGTAACCCTGCCCGGCCAGCACCTGCCAGCGATAGAGTGGATTGCCCCAGCGCTGGCCGGTGGGGGAGAAGTAGTCGGGCGGCACGCCGGCCACGTGGGTGGGCTTCAGTTCCTCGTCGAGGTCGAAGATCTCGGGGTGCACCCAGACGTCGGCCGAATCCATATTGACGAAGATGGCCACGTCGCCGAGGATGCGTATCCCTTTCTCCGCCGCAGCCGCGCGGAGTTGATTCCACTGCTTGGCGAAGGCGAATTGCAGCACCTGCTCCTCGGCCAGTCTGCGCCCGTGGGTGGCGGCTAGCTTGGCCAGGGCCTCCGGCTGGCGGCGGCGCAGCGGCTCCGGCCAGATGGTCCAGGCGCCGGTATTGAACTGGCGGCGCAACTCGGTGAAGAGGGCGTAGTCGGCCAGCCAGCCGGCCTGCTCGCGGCAAAAGGCTTCGTACTCGGCCCATTGGACGGCAAGATCGGGGTCGTGGGGGCCGCGGTCGAGAAAGTTTCCCGCCGCTTCTACCAGCACCGGCATCTTGCGCCAATCGACGGCGTTGAAGTCCACGTGGTCGGTATGCGCGCCTTGATGGGCGATGCGTTCGGGCGCGATCCAGCCCCACGCGGCCAGCACTTCCAGACTGATCAGGTACGGGTTGCCGGCAAAGGCTGAAGTTCCCGCATAGGGAGAGTTGCCGTAGCCGGTGGGGCAGAGCGGAAGAACCTGCCAGATATGCTGTTTGGCCGCGGCCAGAAACTCCACAAACGCATGGGCGGCAGGGCCCAAATCGCCAATCCCACCCTGCGAGGGCAACGAGCTGACGTGCAACAGGATTCCCGACGAACGCTGAAATTCCATGGTTGATTATCCCCTGTTTAGATAGACATATCGTCCAAATCCTGAAAAGCCCACCCGTCGGATGAAAGAAAAGGCCGGCCATGACGCCCAAAAAGGCCCGCATCGTGAGAGATGCGGGCCCTTTCTCAGGTTGCGCTGGGGTTGCGGTTTACATGCCGGGGAGTTGCGGCCCCTTGTTCTTGGCGTTGACAATGATGCGCTTGTGCTTCTTGTAGTCGTCCATGATGCTGCCCAGGAAAAGCTGAAAAGCCTCGGAGCGGCGTTCTTCCAGAATCTGGTCGCGGGTCTGATCCAGGTTCTTGGCGATCTCGTCGGCGCTGGGCTCCTGTTTGTCGACGATCTTGACCACTACGCCGGTACGGCCGGCGTCGATGGCGCCGCTCAGCGAGCCGGGCGTCAAGTTGAAGAGCTGCGGAGCCACCTGGCCAACCTGACCGAAGTCGGGCACCTGGCCGGTCTGACCCACCAGGTCGCTGGTCTTGAAGGACGCGCCCACAGCCTTGGCGGCCTTGGCCAGATCGTTCATCTGCTTGGCTTTGTCGGCCAGTTCCTGGGTCTTCTGATGGAGCAGGACGGGCAGTTGGTCGGCTTTGTAGTCGTCGGCGACGTGGGACTTCCAGTCGTCGAAGACAGGGGCGTGGGCGGCGGCGATCTCGACCACCTTGAAGATGGCGTATCCTTCGCCGGTGGGCGCGAACTGCGCCGGATCGTCCTGCTTGGCGTCAAAGGCCTTGGCAATCATCTGCGCGCCGTTGGGCAGCGTGGAAATGACCCCACCCTTGCTTACCAGCGGCGTGGTCAGCACTTGAAGATGGTGGGCCGCGGCGGTCTGCTGCAAGCCGTTCTTGATGGCCTCGGCGGTAAGCTGGTGGGCGTAGTTCTCTTCGGCTTGGGTCGCCTTCTGGCGGATCAAGGTGGCCTGGATGGTCGGCAGAACCTCGTTCAACTGTTCGGCATGTGCCGACTGACGCTCTTCGACCTGGACGATGTGGTAGCCGAACTGCGTCTTCACAATTGCCGAATCGCCGATCTTCTGGGTGAAGATGGCCTTGTCGAACTCCGGCACCATGCGGCCGTGCGGGGAAAAGCCGAGTTCGCCGCCGGTCTCTTTGCTGCCCGGATCGTCGGAGTTGGCCTTGGCCAGATCGGCAAAGTTGGCCCCGCCCTGAATCTGCTTGAGCAGGCCCTCGGCCTTGGCTTTGGCGGCGGCATCGGTCTTGGCGTCGGCGCCCGGAGCCACCTTGATGAGAATGTGGCGAGCGCGCGCCTGATCCTGCACCTGGTACTCGGCCTGGTGAGCGGTATAGTACTGCTGAATCTCCTGCTGCGAGGGCTGCGGAATGCCGCCGGGCAGTTGGTCGGGGGTAAAGGCGAAGTAGGCGATCTTGCGCTGCTCGGGAACAGCCTGGGCGTAGCGCGCGCCGTTGTTCTTGAAGTAGCTCAGCAGATCGGCGTCGGTGGGGTTGATCAGCTTGGCTACATCGTCCTTGGAGATGGACGCGTAGTCGAACTTGATCTTGATGTTCTGCTTGCGATAGGTGTCGCGGATCTCCTGATCGCCCACCGTCACACCGGCGGTAATCAGCGATTGCAGGCGGCGAATGGCGATCTCCTGCTGGATCTCGGTCTCGAACTCGGTCACCGACATATTGGCCCGGTCCGAAATGAGGCGCGCGTAGTTCTCCTCGCCGATGAACTGGCCGTTGGGGAAGATGACCTCGCCGAAGCTGCCCTTGTGCAGGTAGGCGGCCACGTCGTCCTTGCTGGCGCTGATGCCCAGCTTCTCCGCTTCGATGAGCAGCACCTGCTGTTGCACCAATTGCTGGCCGATGCGCTGCTCGAAGAAGCCCTCGATCATGGGGTTGTCCGGGTAGTGCTGCTGCTGCAACTGCCGCTGCGCCAGTTTGGTGACCCGCTCCTGGCTGACCGCTTCGCCCGAAGAGAGGAAGTGGCTATACCAGTGGGGATAGATCATGGCGAAGGTATCGGGGGAGGAAGCGCCCTGTCCGGTCAGGCCGGGAATCAGGTAGATCACCATCGACACCGAAGCCATAGCGATGATGACGACGAAAAATGCCTTAACGACGCGGCTGTCTTTTTGCAGGAAACGGATCATGAATGGACTTGAACCTTCAACTCTCTATGCGCGGGCAGAGTCTGCCTCCCTCCTGCCGATACGCGGCGGCAAGCGGGCGTCTCCCACGAATGCGCAATTCTCGCTCTGACGCGAGTCTCAGTCATTATAGACGACCGGGAACCGGACCGGCTCGGCGGGCGACAACCTGTTTTTCTTTGCCTGGCGGCTTTTGCGTTTTAACGGTAAACCTCGCGGCGATTTCCGATGCGCAAGACCAGAATCAGCACTCGGGCGTCTTCTAAGGCGCAGATCAGCCGGTAGTCGCCCACACGATACTTCGAGCAATCTCCCCATCGCGGGCCGCGCAAAGCTTCACCGATGCTGCGCGGATCATCGAGTTGGGCGACTCGTCCTACCATGAACTTCAGAACCCGTCGCGCCACCGAGGGGTCGAGCTGATCGAGGTCCCGCCCCGCAGCCTGGGTGAATTCAACCTTCCAGGCCATACTTCTCCATCAAAATCTCAATGGGGATGGTTGCTTCGCGTCCGGATCGAATCAATTCCAACTGCGCATCGGCCAGGTAGATGTCTTCCAAATCCTCCAGGTGAGCCAAGATAGCCTCGCGCGCATAAAAGGTCTTGGTGCGTCCGGTGCGGCGGGCGAGCAGGTCGAGGCGTGTTTCAATGCTCTCAGGAAGCCGGATTGCCAGCATGGGAGCCTCCGCTATACATGTACATCATAATCCGTTTCCAATTCCCTGCACATCAATCTCGCGCCCCCACAATTGCACCCAGACAGCAAGCGGGCGCCCCAGCATCGAGGCGCCCACCCAGTTTCCTGATCCCTTGTTCCCTTGTTCCCTCGTTCCCTCGTTCCCTCGTTCCCTACCTCCAGTAGTAGTACCCTCCGACCATGAAGTAGGGGCGATAGTAAACCGGTGGGTAGGCGTAGTAGTAGACGGGGCGGCCGTAGCCGTAGGGGTAGCCGGGATAAGCGCGGCGGTAGAGAGTGGGTCCGCCGGGATAAAGGCCCTGGGCCAGACGAGCGGCCTCTTGCCCGTTGACCGGCTGTAGGGTGAGCGCGGTTTTGAGGTGGAAGTCCACCAGCGCTTCGGCGGGAATCCAGACATTGGGTCCGGGAGTGGCCGCGGTAGCCACGCCGCCGGCTCCCGCGCCAGCCGCGGCGCCGATGGCCGCGCCGGTGCCGCGATCGGCGATGCCGCCGATGATGGCGCCCAGCAGCGCTCCGCTAAAGACGTTATGGGCGGTTTCATAGCCCTTGTTCGGCCCCTTCACCTTGAAGAGGTCGGTATCCAGCGGATAGCTCTTGTCGCCCAGGTCGAGCGAAGTGAGTTTCAGCGAGAGTTCGGCGCTGCCGCCCAGATCGCCGGCCTTTTTGGACTCCGTCACCACGCCGTGAACGGTGGCGCCGCGGGGAATCGCCAGCACGCCGCCGATGGCCACATCGTGAATCACCATGAACTGCACGGGGGTGCCGTCCTTGGCGCTCTTGGTGCCGACCGGCTCGCTGGTGCGCAGTTGCAGCAAGGTTCCCACGGGGATCGTCACCGGTCCCTTGGGAGCTTCATAGGCCACGGTGGGCGGAGCAGCAGGCGGCTGCTGGGGCGCGTATTGAGGCCGCGCCGGGGGATAAGGCGGGGCCGGAGCCGGGGGCTGCGCCTGAGACTGGTTTGGAGCTGGGCTGGGCACCGCCATCGGCCCCTCAGGACCGGGCGCCGGCGCCGGAGCGGCAGACTCGTCCGGCTGGGCGTCGGCCGCCATCTGCGCGGCGTTGGGATCGGCGCCGGCATCGGCGGATTGCTGGGGATCGCCAACCTTCAGATTGTTATGGACCTTGGTCACGCCGGCAACATGGGCGGCAATCGACTCGGCCAACTCCGCGGAGGCCTCGCTGGAGACGGTGCCCGCCAGCGTCACCTCGCTCTGAATCGTAGCCGCGGTGATCAGATCCTTCTTGAGCGCCTTGGAGGCGTCCAGAGCGTGCACCACATCCATCTCGATCTGGCCGTCGGAGCGCGGGGCCGCGGCGGCGGGCTCCTGAGCCAGCGCTGCCAGGCCGCTCAGGGCCGCGACCGCGGTCCAAAGCAGGGTCTTGGTCAACTTATTACGCAGGATTGGGCGATTCATGGGTTTCTCCTCTGCCGAAGTTTCTGCTCCCGGCTCCCTACGCTCGTTTAGACGAGGGATTGCGGAAGCTGTCACGAGTGGGAACCCAAGCGCCGGGAAAAAGTTGCTCCCGCGGTGCGGCAGATGGCGCCGTGGACGCCCTCGCGGCCTCGCTTACCCACGCCCACAAAAAATGCGCGGGCGTTGGCTTGAGATATGCACTCATTGCACAAAACTAAACCAGACGCGGAAGTTGGGCTCATAGCTGCCCCGCGGCTTTCAAATCGGCCGCAAAAGTGGACAGCGCCATAACCAGAGTATTCGGGGCGTCCTGCAACGACAGCGCACCAAAACCGGTATACCACTGGGCCGCCTGATCGCTTTTGGCGTCGATGATGAGGATCACACCGCCAATCTCGGTTGCGGCTCTGATGCAACGCCTGGCCGCTGCGCCAAGAAGTTGGCCGCCAAGCCCCTGCCCCTGTAGGTCCAAACGCGTGGCCAGACGAGCCAACCGGAAGCCCGGCACATCGTGACGGGCCAAGCCACGGCGGAGAGTTTCCGGTACGCGCTCATAGGCCAGCGCTGCTGGAGCCAAGCTATAGAAACCAAGGATCTTTGTAGGATTGCCGTCGTCAACCGCCAGAAAAGTCTTCGCGCCCCCCAGTTCGTGGCTCTGCCGCGCATAGCGCTGGAGAAAATCGTTCATCTCGGCATTGCCGCAATCGAAAGCCTTACGGTCATGCGACTTGGCGATTGCCTCCTCGTGCCAGAGCGGGAGCGTCATGCGACTGGCTTCGGCATCGCAGCGATGGCCGCCCGCAGCTTGGCATTGGGCGCGGGTGGGTTTTCGAGGAGGTTGAGCACACGCAGGCTATCGCGCTCCGACAGCGTTACAACTTCGGCCGCAGCTATCACCGCGTCCGCTTCACGAAGCGCCGTCTGGGTCACAAAATCCGTCAGGTCGGTGTGACGCAACGCCGCAGCGCGCACAAGTTTCGACTTGGCTAGCGGCGTAATCCGCAGATTCATGCGCTGATTGTCGCCAACAGCAACACGCGGCATGGCAAGCCTCCCTATCTGTACTCTTTCAAAGAGTACGCAGACACGCAGGCCTTGTCAAGAACGATTCATCCTAAATCCGGCGCTTCCTTCGCCGTCGGAGGCCCGATCTGGAGGAATAAGCAATTCGTAATCAATCAGTTGTCATCCTGAGAGCAGCGAAGGATCTGCGCTTTTACGCTCTCCCATTGGGCGACACCTGAAACACAGATCCTTCGCTGCACTCAGGATGACAAGTATTTGGAACGATGGATGTTATTGGAAAGAGAAAATCCTGTACATCAGGGCAAACGCATTTGAACCTGCCGGGTGGTCTTGAAAGGGCATGGCTTTAGCCGTGCCAATCTGGGCAGAAAGATTAACCGGCTTTAGCCGCTGAGGGAGGGACTGAATGCTTCCGAACCCTCCCTCAGGGGCTGAAGCCCAGGATGTTTTGGCTTGTTTTGCGGCACGACTAAAGTCGTGCCCTTTCAAAACGCGTTAAGAAATCCAAATGCGTTTGCCCTGTCCTGTACATGGGGGAGACTGCCGATTTTAGGTTAATCGGTGTTTTCTAAAAGTTATGGCCACACAGGTTAGCCTGACTACTCATCAAATGTCTTTTGGTTCATACAGAAATGAAAAAGGCCCCAAGCTATCAGGCTGGAGCCTCTTCCTCACTGCGGTTCAACTCTGGACGCCGTCTGTGATGAGTCATGCATTGCGGAAATGACTCTCCGCACCAAGAATATTCAGGTTTACGCCAGCGCCTGTTCGACGGCATCTGCCAGCGTCTTCAGCCCGGCGGCCACATCGGCGCCCAGGTGAATGCGCAGGGCGCGGCGTCCGCGCGCTTCCAGAACCGCCAGGTCGCCGGCGGCCTGGGCGTCGATGACGATGCCGAAGCTGTACTTCTGCCCCGGAATCGCCAGATCCACGCCGTGATCCGCGGTGATCTGCAAGAAAACGCCGGTGTTGGGGCCGCCCTTGTAGTCCTGGCCGGTGGAGTGCAAAAAGCGCGGACCGAAGCCGACGCAAGTCGCCACTTTCTTGGCCGCCAGCACCTTGTGGCGCAGCTCCTGAATCACCGCTTCGTGAGCAGGGAACATGGGCAGATAGGCCAGCGCGGCAAAGTAGTCGCCGGGCTTGATTTGGTCCAGATGGGCTTTCAAAAAGCCAACCAGGCTTTCGCTGGTGAGGGTCTTCTTGAGGGTCTCAGCGTAAGCGCTGGATGCGTAGATGGAATAGTCCACGTCCCCCAGCATACCGACCAGGATGGGCGAGCTGGTGGGCAGCTTTCCGGTCTCTTCGTATACCGTGGTGAGGGCGCGGGTTTCGATTTTGGCCGACTCGACGTCCGGCTGGTTGAAGGGATGGATGCCCATGATCGAACCGGCGACCGAGGTAGCCACCTCCCAGGTAAAGAACTGGCCGAAGATCTCGTAAAGGTCGGCGATCTCGATAAAAGCCACCGGATGACCGGCGGCGGCAAGCGCGGCAACCTTGGCGTCCTGGCTGGGGTCGGCGGTCTGGGCGTAGCGGATGTAAACAAAGATGCGGTCGCTGCCGTAGCTGGCAGGATCGGCGATGCCCTCGCGGTCTACCGGGGTGATGCCCTTGCCCAGTTTGCCGGTGGATTCGGCGATCAACTGCTCCATCCATGCGCCCAGGTCGTAGATCTCCGGCGAGGTGAAGATGGTGATCTTGTCGCGCCCGGCGTTGGCGGCTACGCCCATCAGCAGTCCCAGTTGCACGGCGGGATTGTCGAGGGGGCCGAGCTTGGCCGCGGCCACCGCCTTGGCGGCTTCAGCGAGCAATTTGACTGTGTTCAGGCCGGCGACGGCAGCCGTCACCACGCCGAAGGGCGAGAGCGCCGAGAAGCGTCCGCCGATGGTGGGGTCGCCGTAGAAGATGGCGCGGAATTTGTCGGCCTTGGCCACCTGCTCCATCTTGGAGCCGGGGTCGGTAATGGCCAGAAAGTGGCTGCCGGCCTGCTCCGCGCCCACGGCCTTGACCATCTCGGCAAAGAAATACTGCTTCAACACATTGGGTTCGAGCGTCGAGCCGGATTTGCTGGCCACGATGACCAGCGTCTCGGCCAGATTGACCTTGTCGCGGGCAGCCTTGACCTGGGCCGGGTCGGTGGAGTCCACGATGACCAGCGCGGGGAAGCCCGCCTGCTGGCCGAAGGTCACCGAAAGCACCTCGGGGCAGAGGCTGGAGCCGCCCATGCCCAACAGCAGCACATGCTTGAATCCGGCGGCCTGCACATCGGCGGCCAGGGCGGCGTAGGCGGGCAGATCCTGCTGCTGGCGTTCGACGATGTCGATCCAGCCCAGCCAGTTTTCCTCGCCGGAGCTGGTCCACAGGCTGGGGTCTTTTTGCCAGAAGCGGTCCACCTTGTTGTTGGAGCGCCAGTCGGCGGCGGCCAGATCAACGGCGTCGCGAAGTTCAGCGGGGAGTTCGAATCGGTAGCTCATATCGCTCTTATTTTGCCTGAAAAGACCCATGGTTGGAACGTGCGGCCGTCACAGAATTCGGATGGAACGATGAAATGGGTCTATTCCGGGGGAAAATCAGGCGGCGCTGACTGGCAAGCGGTTGCGGTAGCGCAGCAGCAGGGGCAAAAGGTGGCGCGCCTCCCAGTAGCGAGGCACAAAACGCCGCGGATCGCTGAAACTGCGCCACAGCCAGCCCAGGCCCCAGGCGTCCACCCAGACGGGAATCCGCACCTGATCGCCAGAGAGAAAGGCGATGGCCGCACCGATGCAGTGAATCGCCGGCCGGTAGTGAAGATGTTGTTTAAGATAGTGGCCCAACCGCTCCTGGGTGCCGCCGCCCACGCAGATCACGATGTGCTGCGGACACTGGCGCTCCAGCCGTCGCAGCAGTTCCGCATCTTCCACATTGGGTCCATACAGCGGCGCCAGATAGATCTCTTCTTCCTCGACAGCGATGCCTTTCTTCGCCAGCCAGGCGCAATTGCGGCGCGCCGCCTCAGGGGTAGGCATGATCCAGAAGGTGGACTGTGGGGCGCGAAAGTCCGGCAGCTCGATTAGAGCGCGTAAGTATTTGAGGCCGGAGAGCTTGGGAATCCGGTCGCGTTCCAGCAGGTTCCACAGCAGAACCATGAAGGCGCTGTCGGCAAGGGCAAAATCCGCATTCAGCAAGGCCTCCCGGTAGCCGCCGTCGTGGCGCAGCCGCTGCAGCGCTGGAGCCGCCGGCACCACCACCAGACCGCCGTCTTGGGTGATCTGGTCGATGGCTTGCTGAGCATTGCCCACAAGAAAGCGGATGCCGAGGATTGTCTGAAATCGAACCGCCCTTTTCATCTCCGCTCTCCTCTTGCATTCCGGGCAATCGCCTTTTCTCGGTTGCAGTACGCGGGCATAGCGCGGTGCTCAGGATGGTACAAACGCATCTCCCGCGTTTCCGGCGCGCACAGTGCGCGGAGAATCAACCGTCTATCGATGGCTTCGATCGAAGTTCTGCTTCAATCAGTCAGAGTCTCCTATTTGGAAGCCACCCCGGCCAGCATCTGCTGTTCGATCCAGTCCATGGTCTTCTCCATGCCGTCGCGCAGGCGGATAGAAGGTTCCCAGCCCATGTAGGCACGGAAGAGCGTGTTGTCGCTGTTGCGGCCGTTCACTCCCTTGGGCGCGCTCAGGTTGTACTTTCTGCGCAGGCGGACGCCGGCGATCTCTTCGGCGACGTCCACCAACTGGTTGATGCTCACCAGTTCGCTCGATCCCAGGTTGATCGGCTCCTGAATCCTGCTTTCGAAGATCTCGGCCACGCCGCGGGTGCAGTCGTCGATGTACATGAAGCTGCGTGTCTGATGGCCGTCGCCCCAGATCTCGATCTCGTGGCGGCCAGTGTGTTTGGCCTCCAGCACCTTGCGGCAGATCGCCGCAGGAGCTTTTTCGCGGCCGCCGGTCCAGGTGCCCAAGGGACCGTAGACATTGTGAAAGCGGGCCACGCGCGTCTCGATGCCGAAATCCTCGGTAAAATGCCGGCACATGCGTTCGGTGAAGAGCTTCTCCCAGCCGTAGCCGTCCTCGGGCAGCGCCGGATAGGCATCTTCCTCGCGCAGCGGCGCCACCGCATACTCCTTCTGCTTCTCGCCGTTGTAAACGCAGGCCGAAGAGGAGTAGAAGAAACGCTTGACGCCGGTGTCGCGCGCCGCCACCAGCATGTGCGTGCTGGTCAGCACCGTCAACATGCACAGCGCCTTGTTGTTCTCGATGAAGCCCATGCCGCCCATGTCGGCCGCCAATTGAAAGACCCCGTCAACGCCCTCGGCGGCTTCCAGGCACGACTCCAGCAATTGCAGGTCGAGAATCCGGTTATCGGCTGCGGGGTGGATCTGGTACCACTCCTCGTAGGGCTTGATGTCGACTGCGCGCACGCTGGCCGCGCCGGCGGCGAAGAGTTTGGCGACCAGATGACCGCCGATAAACCCGCCCGCCCCACACACCAGAAGATGGGCATTCCGAATCTGCATCGTCTCTCCCTTGTGGTTGTAGATATTTCTCTTGCCAGGCAACGGAACCTTCTGTTCACGCCGCGGCGGCTCTTGCCGAGCGAGGCAATATTTCCCGCCCGTTGTAGAGCATGGATGCGGTCTGAAATGGAAGGGTTGCCGCGCAGGCGGGCAAGGGAGAAGGCAGGGCAGGCGCAAGGAAACAGGAGGCGAGCGAGCGAGGGTTTTAAATGAATTTGCCGAGTCTAAACAACGCTATAAAGAGAGCAGTTATCCTGGGCAAACGACTCGCGACGCGGGTTATGCAGAGAATGAACGAACAGCATTGCCTCCCGGTGGGAGGCAGGGAAAATAGCCCAGGGCAAGCGTAGCGCAGCCCTGGGAAAGAGGTAAAGGCAACCTCGCGCCCCATAGGCGGCGCGGTGAAACGCAGATCCTTCCCTTCGCTCAGGATGACAAATACTTGATAATGTGTATGTTATACGACAAAATGGAGCCTGAACACAGGGAGTCTGCCGGACTTAGGTTCGTCGATGCCGGCCCCAGATGCTAATAGAGCAGTTCTCCGGCCTCCGCGGCGATGGCTTCGAGAAGCTGCCGCAAAATCAGCACGCGCGGGACGGCCAGTGCGCGAGCCGGTGCGGTGCGCAGTTGGCCGGGCAGCGCGTCCACCGCCTTTTGCAGCACCGGCGTCACCGTCGAGAAGGTGGAATAGCGGGTGTCGCGCCCAATCTTGACCAGGGCACGCAGCGCGCCGATTGCGCCCAACTGCTCCAGAATGTCGGCGTCGCGCAGCAGCACCGCCTCGATGCCAACCGGTTCGTCCTGGGGCTGGTGGGTCTGAATGGCCGCGGCCACCGCTTCCAGCTTCTTCGCCGGAAAACCCCACCCGCTCAACAGTGCGCGGCTGCGTGCGATGGTGTAGGGAAGATGATTCCAGCCAGCCAGTTGCTGCGGGTCCTGGGGGCGATGGCCGGCGAAGACGCCCAGATCGTGCATCCAGGCAGCGGCAAAGAGGATATCGTCGTCATACTCGAGACCCTGCCCCAGGCGCGTGGCCAGGGCATAGAGACGGGGCTGGTGGCCGAATTTGTCCACCGGCAGCGCCTCCGTGCGGATATACGCAATCACCGATTCTCGCCAGCCCTGGCTCATCGCAGCGCCTCTTCCGGCCGGTTGGCTACGGGCCAATGGGGAGTGATGCGGATCAGATCCAACCCGCCCCGGTCTTCGACCAAAAACGCCGGCGAAGCGGCGGGAATAGCCACCAATCCGCGCGCAGGCAACTCGACGGTCTCGAAACCTTCCCCCACGATGCGGGCCGAACCCGAGGCGGCAAAGAGATAAGCGAGACCTGCGGGCGGCTCACTCTCGCCGGGCAGCGTGGAACCATCGCGGCTTCCGGCCACCTGCAACCGTTCGACGCGGAAGTAGCCGGCATCGACCAAAATGGTGCGGTCGGCCAGCTCGCGAGCTGCAACCTTGCCCGCCAGTGTCACCAGCCGGGTGGCTTCCAGCGATTTTTCAATGTGCAGCTCGCGGGGACGGCCATAGTCGTACATGCGATAGGTGAGGTCGCAGTTCTGCTGCGTCTCGAGCAGGATGGAGCCGGGCCAGATGGCGTGCACCGTTCCGGCATCGACAAAAATCATCTCCCCGGCCGCCACATTCAGCACATGCAGGCTCTCTTCCAGCGTGCCGTCGTGGATGCCTTGCTTGATCTTGTCGAGGGTAACACCGGGTTGAAGCCCGCAGGCCACCTGCGCGCCGGGCTCGGCGGCCAGCACATACCAGCACTCGGTCTTGCCGCGCGGCTGGCCGTACTTCTGCGCCAGCTTGTCGTCGGGATGCACCTGCACGCTGAGTTTGGCCTGGGCGAAGATGGTCTTGAGCAGCAGCGGCGATGCAGCCTCCGGCGCCGACGGGCCGAGCAAGGCCTGCGAGAACTGGCTGAAGAGCTCTGCCAGCCGCGTACCGGCATGGGGGCCGGAGTCGACCAGGCAATCGTCGCCGTTGAGCCAGACTTCGCCGATCGGCTCTTCCGTGGCGACGCAATCGTACCAGGGGCGCAGATCGTGGGAGCCCCACACCCGGTTTACAAATTGGGGGGCGATGCGAAAGGGAGCCAGATTTGCGGCAGCGGTCGGCATACGTGGGATCTCCATCGTTGGGGCGAGGATACGCCTGCTTTCACCCTAAACGAAGCTGGAAAAGCGTTGAAGCGAGAGCGGGCAGGGAACGTTATCATCATAACTGATCGGTCTCTTTTGCTCCTCCGTCCGGATGCCGCAAGGTCCTTCCCGCCGCCCCACCCGAGACATTTGGCTTATTGCATCCATATGATTTTATTGAGAATCTAACCAGACAGGCGGAGAACGCGGTTTACCCTCCCCGGTGGCAGCGGTTAGCCTTGTATGTAAGGTCCCTGCCAAGGCTTCTTTTAACGACAACTGCGGTTTCTTCTTGATCGACTGGTTCTTCCCCGCTTTCCCCGCTGGCCCGGATACTTCCGCGCCTACCACCCAGTGATACTCCACGAAAGAGAGAACGCCAAAAAATGTCGAATCCTGTTTCCATTTGTGTGATCGGTTCCGGATATGTGGGGCTGGTGGCCGCCGTCTGTTTTGCCGAAATGGGCCACGCGGTGGTCTGCGTGGACAACGACGAAGCCAAGGTGAAGACCTTGCGCCAAGGCGGCGTACCGATCTTTGAAGATCATTTGACCGTTTTGCTGACCAAGCACCTGAACCGCGGCGTCGAGTTCACCACCGACCTGGCCTCGGCGGTGGATCGCTGCGAGGCCATCTTCATCGCCGTAGGCACGCCCCAGGGCGATACCGGCGCTGCCGACCTCTCGTTTGTGGAAGCGGTAGTGGCGGAGATCGCCCGCTCCCTGCGCTGCGCCGATTGCTTCAAGGTCATCGTCGAAAAGAGCACCGTCCCGGTCTACACCAACGAGTGGATTCGCCGCGTTATGCAGCGCCACGGCGTGGATGCGGCCTGCTTCGACGTGGTCTCCAATCCAGAATTTCTGCGCGAGGGCACGGCAGTGATCGACTTCCTGCACCCCGATCGCATCGTGGTGGGCGCCAACACTGAAAAGGCAGGCGAGGTGCTGCGCCGCATCTACGCACCGTTGACCGAGGGCAGTTATTACAGCCAGAAGGATGCGCTGCCCGGCGCTTGCAGCGCGCAGCACCCGGCGCCGCTGGTGGTGACCTCGGCGCAGAGCGCGGAGATCATCAAGCACGCCTCCAATGCCTTTCTGGCGTTGAAGATCTCGTTTATCAACGCGGTGGCCAACCTGGCCGAGGCGGTCGACGCCGACATTGAAGACATCGCCGCCGGCATGGGACTCGACAGCCGCATCGGCTCCCGCTTTCTCAAGGCCGGCCTGGGCTATGGAGGCTCCTGTTTCCCCAAGGACGTGGCCGCATTTCACTGGGTGGCGCAGCAGCAGGGGGTGGACTTCCAACTGCTCGACGAGGTCCGCAAGATCAACGAGCGGCAGAAGAACATCTTCTACAACAAGGTTCTGGCGGCGCTCTGGACGCTGCGCGGCAAACGTCTGGCGGCTCTCGGCCTGGCTTTCAAGGGCGATACCGACGACGTGCGCGAATCGCCGGCGCTGGACGTGATCCGCAAATTGCTGGAGGCCGGCGCCACCATCACCGCCTACGACCCAGCGGCCATGGAGCGCGCCCAGGAAGTGCTGCCGCCCTCGGAGAAGATGCGCTATGCGGCCAACGCCTATGAGGCCGCCCAGGATGCCGACGCCGTGCTGATTCTCACCGATTGGAAGGAGTTTGCCGCCCTCGATCTGGTGCGCCTCAACCAGGCGGTGCGCTTCCCCATCGTCATCGACGGGCGCAATCTCTACACCCCGCAGATCATGGCCGAACACGGATTTACCTACGTCAGCGTGGGCCGTCCGGGCAGCTACCAGGCGCAACAGGGAAAACCCCGCACCACCTTGGCGTAAGAACGCGAAACAATCGATTCGAGGAGTAGAAACGCTTGACCAAGCGCGCACTCGTAACCGGCGCCGCCGGATTTCTGGGCTCTCACCTGACCGACCGGCTGCTGGGCGAGGGCTACTCCGTTCTGGGCGTCGATAACTTTTGCACCGGCAGTCTGGCCAACCTGGCCCACCTGGCCGGCGAGCCGCGCTTCACCCTCGAAGAGCGCGACATCTGCCAGCCCTTCGATCCCGGAGCGGTGGACGAGGTCTTCAACTTTGCCTCGCCCGCCAGTCCGCCCGAGTACCTGCGCCTGGCCATCGAGACTCTGCGCGTGGGCTCGGCAGGAACCGAACATGCGCTGGAGATCGCCGCCAAGTACGGAGCCAGATTCCTGCAAGCCTCCACCTCGGAGTGCTACGGCGATCCCACCGAACACCCGCAACGCGAAGAGTACTGGGGCAACGTCAACCCTGTCGGCCCGCGCTCGGTTTACGACGAGAGCAAGCGCTACGCCGAGGCCCTGACCATGGCCTATCACCGCTCCCGCGGCGTCAACACCCACTTGGTGCGCATCTTCAACACCTATGGGCCGCGGCTGCATCCAGACGACGGCCGGGTCATCAGCAACTTCATCATGCAGGCCCTGCGCGGCGAACCCCTCACGGTCTATGGCGACGGCGGACAGACACGCAGCTTCTGCTACGTCGACGACCTCATCGAAGGGATTCTCCGCCTCTCCCGCTCGGACGAACATATGCCGGTCAATATAGGCAATCCCATCGAGTTCACCATTCTGGAGTGCGCCCAGGCGGTCCTGGAAGTCACCGGCTCTAAAAGCGAACTGCGCTTTGGTGCGTTGCCCCAGGACGACCCCACCCAGCGCCAGCCCGACATTGCCAAGGCCCGCGCCCTGCTCGGCTGGGAGCCGAAGATCGCTCTCCGCGAGGGCCTAATCAAGTCGCTGGAGTACTTCAGGAGCCGCTTGTAGCTCTCCACTTGAAGTTTTTTCCCTTCGACGGTATGATCCTTGAGTAATTAATCCACGACCTGCGACCCCCTTGAATTGAGGAACCGAAGATAGAAAGCGAGTACGAAATGGCAAGCCAATCGACCAGTAACTCCACTATTCTGTTCACTGCGATGAACACTCCCAAACAGTCCTTTGTGAGCAATGTCCCATTGCTTTCTTTTGGTGCCGGAGATTCCCAGACGTTGACCACAGGATCGGGGAACACCAACGTCTCCTCGGGTTTGTTAAAAGTAAAGGAATTCACGTTCACCAAACGCGTCGATCTCAACTCGCCAAAATTGAAACACGCCTGCCTTTCCGGTCAGAATTTTTCCACCTTCATCGTACAGGCGATCAGGAACGGCGCGGTCTATGTGACCTATACCTTCGCGCAGTGCATTTTCGCTTCTGTCTCGGTTGACAGCAGCGGCGGTTCCCCCGTTGAGACGGTGAAATTCTCTTGCGTTTCCGTGAAGTTTACTTACAGCTAACCCCGGGTTGCGTTACACAGCGGAATCCGGCAGGAAGCACTGCCCCGCAAGCGAGCCTTTCGGCGCATCCTCATACCATGCCGCATTCCATCATCTTCGACCACATGTTTCAGCGGGGTGCCCCACCCTCGCCGCGTTCCTGTTTTTGCGGCTAGGGTGGGATTGGTCTAACTATTCGCCCGCCGCAACAGATCCAGCCCGGTCGCGCTATTGATTATTCAGTAAATATGGGAGATTTTCGTTCGTGTCGGGGCGGTTGCTTTGCTACTCTTGCCCTACCATGAAACGCGCACTCATTCCCGTTCTGACTGTTCTGTTTCTACTTTTGGCCAGGTTGCCCCTGGCCGCGCAGAAGTTTCAGCCCCAGAGCATCCAATTCAAGGGCGATCCCGAGTACAGCGATCAGGAGCTGATGCAGGCCGCCGGACTGAAAAAGGGCGCAATCCTGACCAACGCGGAGATGAACGAACACTCCAAAAAGCTCATGGATTCCGGCGTCTTCGACGGCCTTGCCTTCAAGTTCGACGGCCAGGATCTGATCTTCCAGTTGACCCCAGCGGCGCAGATGTTTCCCATCCGGCTGGAGAAGATGCCGTTTCCCGCCGGCCCGGAACTGGACAACAAACTACACATTCTTTTTCCGCTGTATCACGGCAAGGTTCCCGCCGAGGGCACGCTGCTCAACGACGTGCGCAGCGCACTCGAGCAGATGCTCGCGGAACAGGGCATTCACGCCACTGTGACGGCTACTCCGTACGGCACAAGGGGCGAACGCAAGGTCACGGCGATGACTTTATCTATCATCTCGCCTGCCGTACGCGTGGGAACAATCCATTTAGTTGGTGTTTCTCCCCAATTGGAGGCCAAGGTTCGCAAGGTTGCAGAGCGCGCCGCCAAGACTGCTTTCGACTCGCGCACCGCCGAGAGCAATCTCGAAGACGCTCTTGCTACGTTCTACGCGGACGAAGGTTACCCCGCAGCCAAGATTCACGCCGCTCGCGCCGGCGACCCGCTGGTTACCCCGGAAGCCATCAATCTTCCGTTCACCATCTCAATAGAAGAGGGAATGCCGTACAAATTGGGAGCAATTCGTTTGCGTCCCAACGAGTTTGTTTCTCAAATCGAACTCGACAAGATGCTTTCTCCCAACGCAGAACTTCAGTTAAATCAACACGCCCTGGGCAGCGCCCGCTCTCTGTTGACTTCCCGCTGCAAGTCCAAGGGCTTTCTGGATTGCCAAATTATTCCTCATCCTGACATCGATGAATCCATGCGGATGGTCAACTATGAGATGGAGATTGTCCCCGGTTCCGTCTACCGCTTGGCTTTTGTCAAATTCGAGAACGTCAGCGACGATTTGCGCGCGCGCCTCATGCGCATCTGGCAAATGCTTCCTGGCGAAGCATTCGACGATGATTACGTCGCCAACTTCCTCATTCGGGCGCAAAAAGAGGACCCTGCGCTGCAACGGACGCTGGCCGCGGTCAAGGTCAGTTACGATGTCCTGGCAGATCCGGTAACCCATGAGGTGAACTGCGTTATCCGCCTGGAGCGAGCCTCCGCGCAATAGCAGACCGATGGGCCGGCTGTCTGGTTCCCACCCGATAGCCGGCCAATCCTTAGTCCCTCGTCCCTTAGTCCCCGTTCCCTCGTTCCCTTGTTCCCTGCATTATCCTCATTCCATGCCGCATTCCATGATCTTCGACCACATGTTTCAGCTTCCCCTGCCCATTTTGGAGAAGCTGCTGCGCCCAGTGATTGTCTACCTGGTGCTGGTGCTCTTGCTACGCCTCTTCGGCAAGCGGGAGCTGGCGCAGTTGAATCCCTTCGACCTGGTGGTGCTTCTTTCGCTCTCGAACACCGTGCAAAACGCCATCATCGGCGACGACAATTCGGTCTCGGGTGGGATTATCGGCGCCGTGGGCCTGCTGGGCATCAACTGGATCGTGGTCCGGCTGCTCTTCCGCTCGCGGCGGCTGACCCGCGCGCTGGAGGGCCGCTCGACGCTGCTGATTCACAACGGCCAGCTCGACCTCAAGGCTCTGCACCGCGAGGCCATGACCCGCGAAGAGCTGTTGGACGTGATCCATCGCCAGGGTTACGAGCACTTCGAGCAGGTGCATCGCTGCGAATTGGAGCCCAACGGCACGTTTTACGTGGAGGCCTTCGAGCCTTCAGTCGCCGACAAGCGCCACATCGAGCTACTCGAGAAGATCGAGGCCCTGAGCCGGGAAGTGGCCACGCTGCGGACGCAGCAGGCGGAAGGCTGATCGGAGAGAAGTCTTTCTTCAGCGCAGAATCTCCACCGCCACGCCGTGCTCCAACTGAGCCCAGATCTTGTCGGTGGTCCAGGCGGTCGCGCCACGGCGCTGAGCCAGCGCCAGGCAGGCGCGGTCGCCGAGAGAAAGTGGAGGACACTTCTTCGCCATGGCAGCGGCGCTTTCTGCATCCTCTGAAGCGAAGGGCACCACCTCCACAACAGGCAGGACAGAAGCCAGCCAATCCCCTGTGATGTCGATCCTATCCCGTTGCAGGCGGGTCAGAATCTCACACCAATTCACAGTACAGATAGAAATCTCCAGATCTGCGCCGAGCTCTGCTTCATCCAGGAGCTGGTCGACAATCTCGCCTCCTGGCTCCGCCTGGATCATGGCGAGCACCGCAGAAGAATCCAACACGATCCTACTCACCGGCAGCCTCGCGCCGCGCCTCTTCGCGCCTTTCCGCTAGAAACTCCTCCAGAAGTCCCTTGAGGCTGCCCCGCTTGGCGATAATCGCCGCGCGCATGTTCTCCAAGGCCATCTTTCTATTGAGGATACGAATCTCGCCTGCGGTACTGCTCACCGTCAGCCGGTCGCCCGGCTTGAGCCCGAACTCCTTGCGAATCGAGGCCGGGAGGACAATTCTGCCACTCTCGCCTAATATGACCGTTTCCGCCGCCATCTGCCACCTCGGATAAAGTATGCCATATTCTCAATTTCGTGGCAGAAATCTTCATTGCCGCCAGACTCATCCCTCACCCCTCACAAAAAAGAAGCCGCAGACAGTGCATCGAGCACCACCTCGGCTTCTGCTTCATTTAATCCTAAATCCGGCAGACTTTCCCGTGTTCAGGAGTTCTTCTTTGTCATATAACATCCATATTTCCAAGTACTTGTCATCCTGAGCGCAGCGAAGGATCTGTGTTTCCGGTGTCACCCGATGGGTTACCGTAAAACCGCAGATCCTTCGCTTCGCTCAGGATGACAACTGATTAAATCTGCAAAGTTTAAACTCCAATACCAAGTCTCCGAGTTCGATGGAATCGCCGGATTTAGGTTAATTCCACTGCGAGAACGGGTTGGTCAGGAAACCCAGCCGCGCCTTATTTCTGGGCGCGGTAGAGTTGAAGGTATCTGCTGCACACAATGCGCCGAAGGCGCAGTTGGCCCCACCGCAGGTGGTTATTCCCACTCGATGGTGCCCGGCGGCTTGCTGGTGATGTCGTAGACCACGCGATTGATGCCGCGCACCTCGTTGACAATGCGGCTGCTGATGCGTTTGAGCACCTCGTAGGGCAACGGCGTCCAGTCGGCGGTCATGCCGTCTTCCGAATGCACGGCGCGCACGGCGCAGGTGTAGGCATAGGTCCGCTGGTCGCCCATCACGCCCACGCTCATCACCGGCAACAGCACGGCGAAGCTTTGCCAGATCTTGGAGTAGAGCCCGGCGGCCTTGATCTCGGCGACGACGATCTCGTCGGCCTCCTGGAGCAGGGCCACGCGCTCCGGGGTCACCTCGCCCAGGATGCGCACGGCCAGTCCCGGACCGGGGAAGGGCTGGCGGCCGAGCACGTCTTCGGGCATTCCCATATCGCGGCCGATGCGCCGGACCTCGTCTTTGAAGAGATCGCGTAGCGGCTCGATCAGCTTGAGCTTCATCAACTCCGGCAATCCGCCTACATTGTGGTGGCTCTTGATGGTCTGGCTGGGCCCCTTGACGCTGCTGGACTCGATCACGTCGGGATAGAGAGTTCCCTGCACCAGCCAGTCCACGCCGCCGGTGACCTTGGCGATGCGGGTCGCCTCGTCGTCGAAGACAGCGATGAACTCGCCGCCGATGATCTTTCTCTTCTTCTCCGGGTCGGTCACGCCGGCCAAGAGATCGAGAAAACGCGCGCTGGCCTCGACGGCCACGATGTTCAAGCCCAGCTTGTCGCGCAGGTTCTCTTGCACTTTTTGGAATTCGTTCTTGCGCAGCACGCCGTTGTTGACGAAGATGCAGGTTAACTGTGTGCCGATGGCCTTGTGCACCAGCATGGCGGCCACAGATGAATCCACACCGCCCGACAGGCCGCAGATCACATGCCCGCTGCCCACTTTGGTGCGGATGGAGGCCACCGTGCTCTCAATGAAGTGAGCCGGGGTCCAGTCGCCGGCCGCGCCGCAGATGTTGAAGACGAAGTTGCGGATCAGTTGCGGGCCCAGCGGGGTGTGGTGCACCTCGGGATGGAACTGCACCGCCCAGATCTTGCGCTCCTCGTTGGCGATGCCGGCCAGCGCGCTGCTGCTCATGGCGATGCGGTGAAAGCCTGGGGGCAGGCGGGCAGCCTCGTCGCCATGGCTCATCCACACGGCCATGGTCTCCGGCAGCCCGGCGAACAACGGCGTTGCGCGGTCTTCCAATGTGACTTCGGCGTGGCCATATTCGCGCTTGGGCGCGGAGAGCACCATGCCGCCCAGGTGATGGACGATGAAATGAAGGCCGTAGCAAATGCCTAGAATGGGGATGCCCAGTTTCAGCACCTCGGGGTCGGCGGCCGGGGCGTCGGGGTCGTAGACCGAAGAGGGCCCGCCGCTGAGAATCACGCCCAGAGGCTGATGCGCCTGGATCTCGCTGAGCGGCGCCGTGCAGGGCAGCACCACGGAAAATACGTTCTGTTCACGGATGCGCCGGGCGATGAGCTGCGTATACTGCGAGCCGAAATCGAGGATGACAATTGTTTGAGTAGCCACACTTCAGTTTTGCAGGCCAGCGGGCGGGATGTAAAGGCAATCGGAAGCCCAATTCTCATGGACAATCAGGCAATACGGTGTAAGATTTTGTCCAGGAGCGCTTCCATGGGCGTTGTAGAAGATGTTCCTCAGGTCTTGCAGGATTTTTTTGCCCCCGAGTTGCGAGAGATCCGCGGTGTTCTTTCCGGCATCGAGAAGCGCCTGGACTCACAGGACAAGCGCTTTGACGCAATGGAAGAAGTGAACCGCGCCCGCTTCGAGAGCATCGTTCAGCGCCTCGAAACCATTCAGCAGTCGTTTGCCTTCGACAAGCGCATCTCCACTCTCGAAGAGGACAAGCGGCGCTCCGCTTAGCGCAATTCCCAAATGGCCGAACATTGTGTATTCTCTGCTGCGCTTTAGCCGCGGGGCGGGGTCGGCTCGTCCTTGCCGAAAAGCTCCTGGCCGTCCTCGAAGAAACTGATCAGGACGACCACGGTGGAGCCGGCAAGGCCGACGAAAAACATCCCGATCAGCAGGTAAATGGCAAAAACCGCGAGAATCATAGTGCGATTGTAGCCTGTTTTCGCCCCGGCGCGCGGCAAGGCCGCAAGAGAAAGCCCGTCTGACGGGTCAGACGGGCTTACTCGGGGGGAGGGCTCACTTCGCCATCCAATCTCTAACGGTGTCCGCCGCCGTGTCCGCCGCCACCACCGAAGTGGCCGCCACCTCCACCACTAAAGTGGCCGCCGCCACCGCTACTGAAGCTATGGGGAGCGCTGGAAACGCCGCCGCGGGGTGCGGAGGAAAACCCGCGCGCTGAGCCGCCGCCATACACCCGGGGTGCAATGGTGTTGCCGCCGCGATAACCGCCGGCCGCATAGGGAGCTCGTCCCACATAACCGCCCCTACCGGCGAAGCCATAGCCCCCACGCCCGGCATAGGCGCCGCGGTAGCCGACCCCGCCGTAACCCCAGCCGCGTCCGCGCCATCCCCAGTGGTACCAGGGGCCGGCGCCGATGAAGAAGCCGCCATAGAACCAATCCGGTCCATAGTAGCCATAGGGGGCGCAGGCGTAGGGATAATAGGCGTAATAGCCCCACTCGCAGGCCGGCGGGCCGTAAACCTCTGGAACGGCAACGATGGCCGGGCCGACGCCGACTTCCGCCACCACCTGTGCCTTGACTGTAGCCGCCAGCGGAACCACCAAAAGCAACGCCATCAAAATCATGCGCAAACGCCGCATAGGAACCTCCTTGTACCGCTCGGACCCGCCGCTCCAGAACCTTCCCGATACGGCCCGGCCCGACCTCTTCGCCATCCGCCGGCCTCTTCGCTTCCTACCGGCTTCTGTACTCTCAGACAACATCCCGGCTATAAAGTTGCGCCCGGTGCGCAAAAAAATCTGCGCGGAGCCGCACAGCTTCAATCACAGCCGGCGGTGAAAGCCGGGTTTTGAAAAGGCACGACTTTCGTCCGGCCACAGAGGATTCAATAACAATGATGGAATTTAGTCCCCGAGGGACGTTTTCAGGCTGTTTGGACTTTCACCACAGTCTGATAAGGCCGGCCTCGTGGCGCAGAAATGGCGACTCCCCATTGTCGATCCTGGGTGATCGGCCGCAGTGTTTCGTTGACCATTGCCTTGAGGTAAGGGAATTCGGATAAGTTAGTCTAAAGTGGCACTTGATTAAGGTGTATGATGAGACTATCGCGAGGTAGAGAAATGGCTCAGGCTCAGTCTGTCGGCGTTCTGCTGGAACGGCATCTGCCCGGCAAACGGCAGCGCTCCATGGCGGGCGGAGAGCAGGCGATCCTTCCTGGAACGGGGAAAAATCCGGCGAGTGTGGATAGCCTGTACTTCGAATCCCACCAGGGGATGGGGAAGGCCGTTGCCGCCCTCCTCTTTCGGCGGGTGGCCGCGGCGTCGGCTCAGCCTTGGGGCCAGCTTCGCGCACTACTGATTCCCGACTCGAGTTGGAAGCGCGCCGGCAAGACGCTTGGCCCCCAGGCCAGCCAGACTGCGGCCCGGCTCAAGCACATTCTCAGCTTTGCCGAGAGCGTCTGGGGCAATGAGGCCGATGCCGTCCAATGGCTCAATCAACCTCACACCGAACTGCGGGGAGCCACGCCTTACTCCCTGCTGAAGACCGAAGCCGGTGGGCGCGCCGTCGAGGCGCTGCTGGCCGCGCTCGAATTTGGCTTCCCGGTTTAAGAGCGCATGATCGTCTACCGTATGCACGCAGCCAGCCGTGGGGTCTTCGACACCACGGGAGCGTTTCTGTATGCTGGGCGTTGGCATTCTCAGGGAACGCGGGTGGTGTATGCCGCCGAGCACGCCAGTCTGGCCGCGCTGGAGACGCTGATCCACGCCGGCGGCAGAAAGATCCCTCCCCGGGTCATCACCCAGATCTACCTTCCCGACGACTTGGCGATCGAAAACTCCAATTGGATGGATTTGCCCGATTCACGCGCCTTTGGCGACGCCTGGGCCCGCCAGAAACGCGGCGCCATCTTGCGCGTGCCCAGTATCGCCGTCAACGGTATGGAGTCGAATCTGCTGCTTAACCCCGCACATCCCGCATTCTCATCCATCCAGGCCGAGCCGCCGCAAGGGTTTGTCTTCAACTCCCGCTTCTTCGCTGCATTGTAGGCGGGGCTTCAGCCTGCGGGATCGGTATTCCCACCAGGTGTTAAAGTGAAGTTTCATTATGTTTGCCACCTCGCAGCACGCGCACTTCATCGGCATCGGCGGAATCGGCATGAGCGGCATCGCCGAGATTCTGCTCAATCTGGGCATGAAGGTCTCCGGTTCGGACCTGCGCCGCGGACCCGTCACCGATCGCCTGGCCCAGCTTGGAGCCACAATCTACGAGGGCCACGACGCCGCCAACATCGCCGGGGCCACCGTGGTGGTGACCAGTTCGGCGGTCAGCGCCGCCAATCCCGAGGTGGTCGAGGCGCGGGCGCACAAGATTCCCGTGATTCAGCGCGCCGAGATGCTGGCCGAACTGATGCGCCTCAAATACGGCATCGCCATTGCCGGCATGCACGGCAAGACCACCACCACCTCGATGGTAGCCAGCGTTCTGGCCGCCGGCGGCCTGGACCCCACGGTCGTGGTTGGCGGCCGGGTCGACGCGCTGGGTTCCAACGCCAAGCTGGGCAGTTCGCAATACCTGGTGGCCGAGGCCGACGAGAGCGACCGCAGCTTTCTCAAACTATCGCCCATTCTGGCCATCGTCACCAATCTCGACCGCGAACACATGGATTGCTACCACGACATGGCGGACGTGGAGCAGGCCTTTCTGACCTTCATCGACAAGCTGCCGTTTTACGGAGCGGTCACCGCCTGTGTGGACAATCCGCTGCTGGCCTCGATTCTGCCCCGCGCCCAGCGCCGCGTCTTCACCTACGGCTTCGCGGCCCAGGCCGACTACCGGCTGGAGCTGCTGGCGCAAAGCGATGCGTGTTTCGCGCGGTTCATCGTGCATACAGCGGCCGGCCCGCTGGGTCCCTTCGAGCTGCACGTTCCCGGCCGTCACAATGTGCTCAACGCCACCGCCGCCGTGGCCATTGCCCACCAACTGGAGATTCCTTCCGATCGAATTGCCCAAGGCGTAAAGAACTTTCGCGGCGTCGATCGCCGCTTTCAGCAGCGCGGCGTGGTCCGCGGCGTTACCGTGGTAGACGATTACGGCCACCATCCCACCGAGATTCGCGCCACGCTGGCCGCCGCCCGCGAATGCGGACACGGCAAGATCCATGTGGTCTTTCAGCCCCACCGCTTCTCCCGTACGCTCGATCTTCTGGAGCAGTTCGGCACCGCCTTTACCGCCGCCGACACTCTGGTGGTTCTGCCCATCTATGCCGCCAGCGAAGCGCCCATCCCCGGCGTGACGGCGGAGAGATTAGTGGAAAAGATTCAAGGCCCCGCGGTGCAACGGGCGGCCGATTTTCCCGCCGCCGTGGCCGCCGTCGTGGCGCAGGCGCAGGCCGGCGATCTGATTCTGACGCTGGGCGCGGGCAACGTGAGCCAACTGGCCCCGCAGATCCTGGCCGCGCTGAGCGGGGACTGACGATCTGTGGATGAGCACCACTCCAGGCTCCAGCCTAACGCGACGCGCCGGGCGGGGAAGCGCTCTTCCTCGGCGCTCGCACCCTGGCCGGTTTATGCTGAAAGAACCATGAGCCCAAACCCGCAGCAGCCCAAACTGAATCTTGTCCAGACCCCCGAATACCGCGAGAGCTACGCCAACAGTGTGCAAGTCCGCGTCAGCGTGTGGGATTTTCAACTGATCTTCGGGCTGGCCAGCAGCGAGAGTCCCGAACAGGTCAACATCCGCAACCACCAGGCCACCTTCATCAGCCCGCAACAGGCCAAGGCGCTGTGGAACATCCTGGGGCAGAACCTCGCCCAGTACGAACAGGCCTTCGGCGAGATCAATCTCGAGCCGCAGGTTCCGGTCTTCCCGCAAGGGCCCATCAACTAGGTCTTTGACTGCATATTTTTTGTGCCGCTGAGGGTGCCCCCAGTCTCGTTCCTGAGACCGGGGACAGTAGAAACTGAAATACCATTTGATGCGGTTAGAGATCTGGTGCTGGAATTGCAGTTCCCTCCCCGGTCCCAAAAACGGGACCGGGGGCACCCCAATGGTCATCATCCGAACGTGCGGACCATGACCTAGTAGTCCTCCCGGCTGGTTGGCCTAAACCTCGGGAAACGGCCCAGGAGCGATGGTTTGCACATGAACCCGAAGACGCCGTGGCGGAACGCTCCGCTTCTTCCAGAAGCATCTGCAGCGGCCGGTCTGGCGGTCTTTGCCGGCCTCTTCGCGGCGCTCCTGCTGAGCCACTGGACGCTGCTGCGGCTGCCTTATTACTGGGACGAGGCCGGCTATTACATTCCCGCGGCCTGGGACTTCTTCCGCACCGGCTCGCTGATTCCCATCAGTACCCTGACCAACGCCCACCCGCCGCTGCCCAGCGTCTACCTGGCGCTGGCCTGGAAGCTCTTCGGCTTCAGCCCGCTGACCACCCGCGTGGCTACGCTGGCGGTGGCCGCGCTGGGCCTGACCGCAGTCTGGCGGCTGGCCCTGCAACTGACCGGCAGCCGGGCCATCGCCGCCTGGACGCTGCTGCTGACCGCGCTCTATCCCATCTGGTTTGCGCAGAGTTCGCTGGCCCACGCCGACATCTACGCCGCCGCCTGCACGC
This sequence comes from uncultured Occallatibacter sp., assembly GCA_964493705.1. GTDB lineage: Bacteria > Acidobacteriota > Terriglobia > Terriglobales > Acidobacteriaceae > Telmatobacter. The sequence goes on along the minus strand of CAZBPD010000001.1, from coordinate 145,104 downwards.
TCTGGGGACTGGTCTACGCGCTGCCCTCCCGCGGCAAGAAGCTCTGGGCCGCCGCGCTCTGTTTTGCCGCCGCCGCGCTGGCCAAGGAGACCTCCATCGCCGTACCGCTCGCGCTGGCGGCGATTTTTTTGGCTGAGGGGTTCCTCACCTGCGTTTCGGCACAACACAGGCCGCGCAGATTCAACCACGGAAAAGCTGCTCCTTCGACTGCGTTGGAGACAAAGTGTGTCTCCAACTCCGCTCAGGATGACAAATCTTCTCAAGAGGCCGGCGTTCTTCAGGATGATGGCGGATTGACTCCGAAGGGAAGCGGCTGGCGTCTGCTCTTCAGTGCCGTGCGCGAAGCCGCATGGCTGGCGAGTTGCGTCCTGCCGCTGGCCTGCTGGTACGGCTGGCACAGGCATAAGACCGGCTTTTTCTTCGGCAATCCCGAGTTTCTGCGCTACAACGCCCAGGCCAATCTCGATCTCGCCCGCATTCTGGCCGCCTTCGGCCACCGCCTGCTGCACCTGACCGCGCACATGAACCTCTTTGTGCCGGTGCTGCTGGCGCTGGCGGCGCTGCTGTTGCCGCGCAAAGAGACGGCTGCGGACAACCTTTCCGCCGTCACGCAGCGGCGCATCCTGCTGTTGCTGTTGACCAATGCGCTTTTCTTCAGCGTGCTGGGCGGAGCGCTGCTGACCCGCTATCTGCTGCCCATGTTTCCCCTGGTGCTTTTGCTGGCGGTCACCACGCTGCGCCGGCGCGCCCCCTATTGGCAGGGTTTGGCGGCCTTCTCGGCAGCCGCCTTTGTGGCAGGAATCTTCTTCAATCCGCCCTACGGATTCGCCCCGGAAGACAATCTGGCCTATGCGCACATGGTGCGCTTGCAGCAAGCCGGCATTGCCGAGCTGAACGCCCGCTACCCAGACGCGACCCGGGGCTCAGGCGGGGGCGCGACAGTGCTCTCCAGTTGGCCGCTGACCGACGCTCTCGCCCGTCCCGAACTGGGTTATTTGGATCAGCCTTACGAGGTCTATCCGCTGGACGATTTCTCTGCCGCGCAGATCGCCCACGCCGCCCGCGAGCCGGAGAAGTACTCGGTTGCGCTGGTTTTTTCTACCAAGATCGATGCCCGCTCGCCGCTCTTTACCCTGGGCGGAAAGAGCCGGGCGATGGACGAACGCTACTTCGGCCTGCACCACGATCTGCCGCCCGCAGAGATCGCCCGCGCCCTGGGCGGAACGCTGGTTTGGCAAAAACAAGACCAGGGCCAGTGGATCGCGCTGATCCGCTTTAACCGCCTGTTTGCAATGCGCTGCGCAGGGTCCGGATGTCGAGGAACATCTTCTGCGTCCGGCTTTCGGGAAGATCGTCCAGGGGAATGAAGCCGAATTGCGCGTACCAGCCGGCCTTGTCGCGATAGGCATCGGTCAGGATGCCGCGGCAGCCAACCTCGTCCGCAACCCGTAAAGCAATCCTGAATGCTTCAGCCATCAGCGCTCGTCCCAAGCCCCTGCTTGCAAGCCGCCGGTCCACGGCAAGCCGAGCCAGCAGAATGAAAGGGAGATCGTAAGGCGGAAGGCCGCGCACATACTTTTTTGGAAAGCGGTCGCGCGCAAGGCTCGACGCCGCCAGCGTGAAATAACCCAGAATCGCGCCTGGTGCATCTTCATCCACCGCAATGTAGGTCACTCCAAGCGAGCTTTTCCCCTGGCTGCTCCACGCATGTCGGCGCAAATAGTCGTTGAGCGGCAGATCGCCGCAATCGAAGTCCGCGGCATCGTCGAATTCTTCCAGACGGCGAACAATGACTGGCAATTCAGGACCTCATCAACCGCCGCAGCGCTTCCCCAGGTTGCGCAGGCTCTCCTGTGAGGAGCTCCGCGAGCCGCTCGATCTCCCCTTCCGTCCATGAAATCTCGATCTTCGGCAGGTCCACATCGGGCGCAATCCGTTCCAGGCGGGGGAAGAGCAGAACCCTCCGCTCTCCGTTGGCGCTTTCGCTGAGAATGCGGTGGCCGCGCCTGCGTTCCGCCACCGCCCAGCGGAAGAGCGTCAACGCGTCGCTGAGAAAGTCGGAGTTACTGGTCATTTGCAACTCGGATTTGAGCGCACGCACCATGCGGTCTTCGGCGGGAGCGAGGTCGGCCTGAAACTTCAGCTTTTGCGCGCGTCGCGGAGTTTTCTTCGTTGCAGATGGGACAGCAGGGGGCATAGTCAGCACCTGCAACGATTTTATACTCGATTTCGAAGTGTAAAGCGAGTCTTTCATCGATGAGATTCCAACCGTCCCACTCCTTTGCTCTGCCTACAGCTTTTTGCGCAGGAACTCGAAGACCACGTAGCCGATCAGCGCGGAAATCAGCGCGATAGAGAAGTTGGCGGCAGTGAAGATGTCGTGGAGGGCGAAGAGCAGGCTCTTGCCCCGCGTCGCCGAGGCGTTGAATTCGCCCATCAGCAGATTCGAGTAGAAGAGGAAGACGATAAACCCCATCTCGATCACCGCTCGCCAGAGCGGAGCCAGACGGCGGCGGCGGAGGGGACCCATAGGCATACGAAAAGGATACGTGCAGGCGGGTAAGAATCCTATGAGAATCGGCGCGATGGACGATACGGTCCGCTTGAGATTCGGTAAAAGTCGGCTTCGAGTGCAGAAGAAGCAACGCCGCTGCGCGGATTTCCAACAGCTTGCCGTAGCTGCACCGCCTATAATCACCCTGTCGTGCCTACCACTCCTTCATTCCGTCTTCTTCGTCTTGCGCGGGCGCTGGCCTGTGTGATGCTGATGCTGGTTGCAACTCTTACGGTCCACGCGCAATCCACTAATCCCGCGCTTTTTTCTAGCGCGGGCGAGCCGAAGGCGGCTGGCCCCACCGCAGGTGGCGGGCGGATTCTGCTGGTGCTTCCCTTCGACAACCGCAGCAGCCAGCCCAGCCTGGAATGGATGCGCGAGGCGGCGGCGGAGATTCTGGTCAGCCGCTTCACCTCTGCCGGCTTTGCCCCCATGAGCCGCGCCGACCGTCTCTACGCGCTCGATCACCTGGGCCTGCCGCAGGGCTTTCACCCCTCCCGCGCCAGTTCGCTCAAGCTGGCTCAGACGCTGGACGCGGACTCCATCGTGGTGGGCAGCTTTCGCACCGAGGGCACGGATCTGATCGCCGAGGCGCAGTTGGTCGATGTGCCCCGTCTACGCATGAGCGGGGTGGTCAGCACGCGCGGGCCCATCCGCCAGATGGCCGACATTCTCGACTCGCTGGCCTGGATGCTGACCCGCCAGCTCGATCCCAGCTTCGGCGTCAGCGAAGAGACCTTTGTGGCCGCCGGCCGCAGTCTGCGCCTGGACGCCTTCGAGCAGTACATCCGCGGCATTACCGAGCCCGATCAGCAGGAGCGCCTGCGCCACCTGCAGCAAGCCGTCAAGCTCAGCCCCGATTACGGTCCCGCCTGGATGGCTCTGGGCCGCGAAGACTACAACGGTCAGAAGTACGACGAAGCCGCCACGGCCTTCGCCAAGGTGAGCCGCAACGATCCCGATGCGCTCGAGGCCGGCTTTTATCGCGGCATCTCGCTGCTCTTTTCTGGAAATTACCCGCAGGCCGAGGCGGCCTTTGCCGAGGTGGCGCGCGCGCTGCCGCTGGCCGAGGTGGTCAACAATCAGGGCGTCGCCCAGAGCCGCAAAGGGCAGGACGGCAGCGCGCTCTTCCGCCAGGCTGTGGCCGCCGATCCCAACCGCGCCGACTACCACTTTAATCTGGCCGTCAGCCTCAAGCGTCACGGCAACACCGCCGAGGCCCTGACCGAACTGGCGCAGTGCTTGCGCCTGCGCCCCAACGACGCCGAGGCCCTCGATCTCGAGGAGGCCTGGAAGAAGCCCGCTGCCCAGAGTGTCGCCGCCGCCCAGGCCGAGCCGCTGGAGCGCATCGTGCGCAGCTTCGATGCCTCCGCCTTCCGCCAGGCGGCGCAGATGATGAATCAGATGGAGGCCTCGCGGCTGGCCGAGCTCACGCCCCACGACCAGGCGCTGCGGCTGGCCGATCAGGGCGCCGAAGCCCTCCAAAGCGGGCTGCTGCTGGAGGCCGACCGCCTCTACCAGGCTGCCGAGGCCGACGACAACAAAATCGCGGTCGTCCATGCCGGATTGGCCGAAGTGCGCGAGCGGGCCGGCGACGCCGAGGCCGCGCGCAAAGAAGCCCGCCTCTCGCTGGAACTGTTGCCCTCGGCGCAAGCGTATCTGGTGATGGGCCGTCTCGATCTGGCCGCCGGGCATCTGGATCAGGCCCGCTCCGAGGCCGCCGAAGCCCTCAAAATCGACCCAAAGAGTCAGGCGGCGATTGAATTGCGCCGGCAAATCGAGATCAAAGGAAGCGCCAGGAACTAGGGCCGGGCAATCGGCCTGGAGGGAGCGAACGATGCTGCAGCGCGTGGTTGCACCAGCAGTTTGGATGGGAATCCTGCTCACAGCCGGACTGACCGCCGCCCCGGCCCAGTCGCTCCAGCCCAAAGTCGACAAGCTGGTGCTGGCCGAGACCATCCAGCCGGTTTCAGCCGGCGAATTGGAACGGGCGCTGGTTCGCGCCAACTCCGACGGCGCCTCCGCCCTGCTCATCGAGTTGGACACGCCGGGAGGAATGCTGGATTCGACCCGCTCGATGGTCGGCGCCATTCTGGAATCAAGGGTCCCGGTGATCGTCTACGTGGCTCCGGCGGGAGCGCGCGCCGGTTCGGCGGGATTCTTCCTGCTGGAGGCTGCCGACGTGGCCGCCATGGCTCCCGGAACCAACGCCGGCGCCGCACACCCGGTGCTGGAGTTCGGCGGGCAGCCCGACGCCACCATGACGCAGAAGATCGAAAACGATACCGAAGCCTTTCTGCGTTCCTATGTGACCAGCCGCAAACGCAACGCCGAGGCCGCCGCAGCCGCCGTCACCACCTCCCACTCCTATACCGCCGAGGAAGCGCTCGATCAGCACCTCATCGACCTCACCGCCAACAATGAAGCGCAACTGCTGGCCTCGCTCGATGGCCGCGAAATCACCCGTAAAGACGGCAGCAAGCAGACCCTGCACCTGGCCGGGGCGCGCGTCGAGGTGCTGCGCACGACCTTGAAAGACGAGTTGCTGGGCTGGCTGGTGAATCCCAACATCGCCCTGCTGATGCTGGTCTGCGGCGCTCTGCTCATCTATCTGGAATTCAACACGCCGGGAACCATCGTCCCCGGTGCGCTGGGCACGCTGATGGTGCTGCTGGCGATCTTCGGCCTCAATTTGCTGCCCATCCGCTATACCGCGGTGCTGCTGCTGGTGGCCGCGCTGGTGCTGATTCTGCTCGAGGCCAAGTTCGGCGGCCATGGTGTATTGGCCATCGCCGGCATCGTCTGCCTGACCTTTGGAACCCTGACGCTGGTGGCCGCACCAGTGCCGGAGATGGGCATCAGCCCCTGGATCGCCTTTGCCGTCAGCGCCGCCTTTGGCACGATTACCGTGCTGCTGGTGCGTCTGGCGGTGCGCGCCCGGCGCTTGAAGACCCGCCTGGGCGCCGACGCCATGATCGGCCGCCCGGCCACGGCGATGGAGCCGATCCTGCCCCTGGGTCAGATGCCGGAGGGCCATGTTTTGGTCGAGGGCGAGATCTGGCGCGCCGTCAGCGCCGAGCGTCTCGAAAAGGGCGCTGTGCTGCGCGTTACCGGCCACGAGCAATATCTGCTGCACGTCACTCCGGCTGCGACAGCCGGGTTGCAAGGAACATCGCTCGGTCTCTGACCGCGTGAGATGGTATTTCAGTTCCCGCTTTCCCCGATCTCAAAATCGAGACCGGGGGCGCCCTCACCCTCAGTGGTACAACACTCTGCGGTCAAAGAACTAGCGCAGTCCTAACCAATCGGGAGTAAAATCCCTGCGAGGGAAAAACCCATGTCCGATTCGATGATTCCGGTACTTGTCTTTCTAGCCATCGTCGTTCTCTACCTGCTCAACTCGATCAAGATTCTGCGCGAATACGAGCGTGGAGTCATCTTCCGCCTGGGCCGCGCCCTGCCCCAGCCCAAGGGTCCGGGCATCATCCTGGTCTTCCGGCCCTTCGACCAGATGATCCGCATCTCGCTGCGCCAGGAAGTTTTGGAGGTGCCGCCGCAAGACGTCATCACCCGCGACAACGTCTCCATCAAGGTCAACGCCGTGGTGACGCTTTATGTGGTGAATCCCAACGACGCGGCCATCAAGGTCTCGAATTACGTCTATCAAACCTCGCAGTTCGCGCAGACTACGCTGCGCTCGGTGCTGGGCGAGGTCGAGCTGGACGAACTGCTCAGCCATCGCGACAAGCTCAATCTGCGCATTCAGTCCATCATCGACCTGCGCACCGAGCCCTTTGGCGTGAAGGTCATCTCGGTCGAGGTCAAGCAGGTTGATCTGCACGAGCAGATGCAGCGCGCCATGGCCAAGCAGGCCGAAGCGGAGCGCGAGAAGCGCTCCAAGATCATCCATGCCGAGGGCGAGTTCAACGCCGCGCAGAAGCTGGTCGACGCCGCCCATCTGCTGGCCACCGAGCCCATCACCCTGCAACTGCGCTACCTGCAAACCCTCACCGAGATCGGCGTGGAGAAGAACACCACCATCGTCTTCCCGCTGCCGGTGCAGTTGATGTCCTTGCTGGACAAGATTGCGCTGCCGGCCGCCACGGCGGAAAAGAAATAGCTTTTCGCTGGGTTCCTCGCTCGGGAGAGGTCGAACCGGGTTTTGCTGTGAGCCGTCGGCGTACGTTGGAAATGGGTATGCCGACAGCTCGCACAGAGCGATGCCGAAGAGGCCGATGGTGTACCCCGGCCGACGCGAATTGAGACCCCTGGTTGAGCTCGGGAAGACAGTGTTGTTTAAAATAGCGAATTTCCGGTCAGGTTCATCCCTGTCAAAACTCGCCGCCACCAGACAAATTGGACGCATTGCCGTTGCTCCGGGAGCATTGCTCCGATTGGAGCGACGCCGTTTCGGGAAGCTGCGCCACTGCTTCCGCTATAGTTCCGGGCTTTGCCAGCCGATGAACCCAGTAGAGGGCGTTTTCTTCTGATCAAGGTGAAGTTGGGCGGTTTGTTTTCAATCCGGGTCTGGGCCTGTTGGCTGGTGCTGGCGGTTACGGCGCAGGCGCAGCAGTATGTCTTCCGCGTCTTTCGCCAGCCGGAGGGCTTGAAGAACCTGGCCGTGAACGCCCTGGCCACCGATCGCTCCGGGTTTCTGTGGGTGGCGACGGAGAATGGACTCTACCGTTTTCTAGGCTCCGGCTTCGAACGCTTCGCGCGGGAGCAGGGCCTGCAGGAGAGCGATATTCACGATCTTCTCGCCGATCCCAGCGGCAACCTGTGGGTGGGCACGGAGGAGAACCTCTATCGTTGGGACGGCGAGCGCTTTCAGCCGGCGGGCCGGGAGAAGATCGCCATCCCCAGTGCCCGGCGCATGGCGGTGGAAGACTCCGGCCACCTGCTGATCGTGAGCGGGGGCCGTCTCTACCGGTTGGAGCACGATGCGCAGGGAAGGATGCTCTCTTACCTGCCGGTGTTTCCTGAGAGCGTGGTTGAGAGGCTGCCGGACCTGAAACAGGTGGCCAGGGTCGGCGTGGTGCGCGATCCTGCCGGCGCGGGAACGGTCTGGCTGGGTTGCGGCCAACACCTTTGTTCGTTTTCCGCCTTCGCCGCCGGCGCTTCCCATCCATCCCAGGCAGCGGTTACGGTGTGGGGCAAGGCGCAGGGAGTTCCCGAGGAGCGCTGGGAGAGCGTGCTGCTGGATCGCGCCGGAACCCTGTGGGCCGCGGGCCAAAATCACATCGTGCTGCTGCCCCAGGGGGCCGCGCATTTCGTTGATCGCAGCATCCCCGGCAGCGATCCGGAGAACATTGACGGCCACGCGCCCATGGTCGAAGACCGCGAGGGACGGGTGATCGTGACCGCCGAGGACGGCATTGCCCGTTGGGAGGGCTCCGCCTGGCAGCATATCGGCCGGGCCAACGGGCTCTCGCGCAGTTCGCGTATCTCGGGGATGGTCTTCGATGCCGCCGGCGATCTGTGGCTGGGCAGTTTGGGCGGAGGATTGTACGGTTGGCTGGGCTATCGGGACTGGCAGGGATGGGGCGATGGGCAGGGCTTGCCCTCGGCCGATGTCTGGTCCATCCTCCCCGCCGCGGATGGGCGCATCCTGGTGGGCACCGAACGCGGAATGGCCTGGGTGAATCCAAGCAGCGGCGCATCTGGCCCGTTGCTGGCTGGATCGAGTTGGAAGCTGGGCCAGATCGGCGCTCTGGCCTTTGGGCCGGGCGGCTCTATCTGGGCGGGAACCTTCTCCGGCGGCATTCTGCGCATCGACCCGCACACCGGCGTCGCCGTCAAGACGGCCACCTTGCCGGCCTCCATCTATAGTTCTGTAAACCTTCCCAGCGGGGAGGTCTTTTACACCACGCGTAACGGCATCTGGGGCGGCAAGCCCGGTGATGCTCCCCGTCGCATCGTTGCTGCCGATCTCTTCCTGGGGGAGAAAAGCCTGGTCGAGGCCGGCTGTGTTGCGCCCAACGGTGTGGGATGGTTTCTGGCCAACAACCGCCTTTTGCGCTTTGCCGGCGGCGCTTGGTCGCAACCGCCAATCAAGGGAATGCCCTCTTTAGATGGATCGCTCATTGCGCTGGCCTGCGCAGCCGATAACGCCGTCTGGGTCACCGGTCAGCGCACCGGAACCTGGAAACTCACACCCAGTGGGGCAGATCTGCAGGCCTGGGAGCTGAAACTGCCCGGCGAATTAAGCCTGTTGGCGCCCTTGTCCATCTTTGCCGACCGCCGCGGATGGATCTGGTTGGGTTCCGATCAGGGAATGTTGGTGTGGGACGGCAGCAACTGGCGTCATCTGACCCAGGAGAGTGGCCTGCTCTGGAACGACGTCGACCAGGGCGTCACCATGGGGGGTGCGGATGGCTCGCTCTGGGTGGGAACCAGCGGCGGATTGGCCCATCTGATTCATCCCCAGCGAATCTTCGATCCCGTGCCGATGACCGCCGCGGTGACTGGGATTCATCGCGGTATCCGCAACTTCCCGCTGGGCCAGGATTTGACCCTTCCCTGGTCGGCGCTGCCGCTCGAGGTCCAGATCTCTTCGCCCACCATCCGCAACCGCAGCGAGCTGGTCTTCCGCTACCGGCTGGAGGGGCTGCAAACGGATTGGAACGAAAACCGGGCGGGTCTCTTCACCTTTCCCGCGCTGCCTCCGGGCGAGTACACCCTGCAAGCGATGGCCTACAATTACGGCCTGAATGCCTACTCCGGAATGGTCAGGGTGCACCTGAGAGTGCTCGCCCCCTGGTGGAGAAGCTACTGGTTTTATGCACTGTGCGTACTGCTCCTGGGATTGCTGACGGGGCTGGCCGTTCGCCTGCGCGATCGCCAACTGCGCCAGACCAGCCGCCATCTCGAGGATCTGGTCAGCGAGCGCACCCGCGAACTCGAGTTCAGCCGCGAACAGTTGCGCGTGCAGGCCACTCACGACGGATTGACGGGCATGTTGAACCGCCGCGGCATCCTCCGCGCGGTGACCAAGGAGATGGAGCGCGCCAGCCGCGAAAACCGCACCCTGATCGTGGCCTTGGTGGATTTGGATCACTTCAAGCGCATCAACGATACCCATGGGCACCTGGCCGGGGATGAGGCGTTGCGCTGGTTTGCCGCCTCGGTGGGTGCAGCCGTGCGCTCCTACGATCATGCCGGCCGCTACGGCGGGGAAGAGTTTTTGATTGTACTCACGGAGATTCCCGGTGGGGCTGCCGAACAGCGGCTGGCCGGGTTGCACGCAGCCATCACCAACCTGCACGTCCACACCCGCGAGTGCGAGTTCAAGATCAACTGCAGTATCGGCGCCGTCGTCGTCGATGCCGCCGGCTGCGGTTCGCTGGAGGCGGTGCTGGCCATCGCCGATCAGGCCCTCTACGAAGCCAAGGCCAAGGGCCGCAATCGCGTGATCCTGCGTAAGATCGACACCGACCCTCCGCTGCAGGCGTAAAACGCTCGCATGGCTTGTACTCGATGGGGTTTTCAAAAAATGAATTGTCATCCTGAGCATTCTGGGACCCTGGCGCCACGGGACTGAATGAAAACCAGCCCTCGTTCCCCGAATGAATTGTCATCCTGAGCGCAGCGAAGGATCTGCGGTTTAACGCTCTCCCATTGGGCGATGCCGGAAACACAGACCCTTCGCAGCGCTCAGGATGACAAGCACTTGATATTAAATACCTTATTTGACAACTCAGAGTATCCAGACCGATGTAGTTTAGCGGATTTATGGTTATTCCCCGGCGAAGGGATTGCCGCTCTGCGGTTGCAGGACGGTCGGATCGTGGGCCAACGCTGCCTGCTGCGCCGGGCTTCCCCCGCTTGCGGCGCTGGGCTCGTCAAAGGCGGTGAAGACGCGCAGCGGGTCGCCGGGCAGCAGATGGTGTTCTTCCAGCGCCAACCGCACCCGCCGCTTGAACTCCCGCACCGGGGCATACTGCCGGGTGGCCAGGGTCTTGAAGACCACCGGGAAGATCATCTCCGAGCCCTTGATGGCGTCTACGCCCAGCACCTGAGGATCGGCGACAAAGTCCGGGTGAAACTCCTCGCTGTTGCGCACATCGAGCGCGATGGCGCCGAGCAATTCGCGCACCGTGTCGGGGTTGGCGGCGTAATCCACGCTCACCGCCACGGTGGCCACCGAGAATCCCGCACTCAGGTTGGCTACCGTCGCGATCTGCGAGTTGGGAATCACATAGAGCGTTCCCTCGGCGTCGCGCACCGTGGTCTTGCGCAAGGTCATCGCCTCGACGGTGCCGGCCACGCCCGCCACCCGCACCGTGTCGCCCACATTGAACTGGTCTTCGAGCAGGATCAAAATGCCGTTGAACATATCGCGGACGATATTCTGCGCGGCCAAGCCGATCGCCACGCCGGCGATGCCGGCCGAGGTGAGCAGCGGCGCCAGGTTGACGCCCACAGCGGCCAGAAACTGCAATCCGACGATGGCCCCGATGACCGCCAGTCCGGTGGCGCGGATCACTCCGGCCATGGTCTTCACCTGGGCGATGCGGTTGTGTTCGGGCGCGTGCTGCTCGGCCAGGGAGATCATGCGGTTGGTGATGAGACGTAACAGGCGAATAAGCACATAGGCGATCAGCGCCACCATCAGCAGATGGGGCAGCTTGGAGCGGAGGAACTCCTCGGCATCGGCTGCCCATGCGTCCAGCATCCGGCCCAGAAAGCGGCCCTCGGCAAAGATCCCTGTTCGCAGCGCCCACAATGCCGGTTCCAGCATCCCATGCATGGCAATTCTCCTCTGTCCTAGACTAGACTGTTTTCATCGAGATGGAGCGAGGGGGCAGGCTCGCGTCCCACTTCATTTCCAGCTAGAACGGACGGCCAGCAAGACTTCGCTTCAAACGGCAACCCCCTGGGAGGTTTCCATGCAGATGCGCGAGAGTCGCTCTGGGAAGATGCAAACGCCGCGTCCGGATCGCCGTGCCGGTGCTGGATGGAGGACGCTGCGGATGGCGGCCTGTGGTGTGGTTTTGTGTTTGTGCGCGGCGGTTTCCGCCACGGCGCAGAGCAGCCAGGCAGCGCCGCCCGCGTCGAACCAGCCGGTGTCTACGCAGGCGTCCCCAACCCAACCCGCCTCGACGGATAAGCCGGCTGCCCCGCCGCCAAGCGCCGATACCGAGCGCAAGAAGCGACTGGCCGACGAAAGCGCCCATCTGCTGCAACTGGCCAACGATCTCAAGGCCGAGGTCGACAAGACCAATAAAGACATGCTCTCCGTGGCTGTCATCCGCAAGGCCGAGGAGATCGAACGCCTGGCTCGATCGTTGAAAGAGAAATTGAAACCGCCGGCGGAGGAGCATTGAGCATGGACCGCAATTGCATACGAACAACTGCACAGGATCTGGCGGACCGGACTCTACCCGCGCCTCGATGCAAACGGAGGCTGGCGGCTTTTCTGCTCTGGGGATGGGCTCTGGCTTCGATGCTGCTTCTTTATGGTGGATTGACCGGTGCACAACAGGCTGCATGGGGGCAAGTTCCGCCGCCAGCGCAAATCAACCAACGCATGCCTGACGTGGGGACCGACGTGGGCACATACAACAGCAATGTGATGAGCGAGGAGAAGCAGTTGCGCCGGTTGAACGAGGCGCGGCAGAAGGCGCTGGTGGCCGACACCCTGAAACTGCTCAAATTGGCCAATGAACTCAATGCGGAGATCGCCGCCGCCAACACCGGGTCGTTCACCCCAATTCAACTGCGCAAGCTGACCGAGATCGAGAAACTGGCGCATAGTGTAAAGGAGAAGATGGCCACTTCGGTGCGCCCCAACCCGGCCTTTCAGCAATTCCCGGCTCCACAGTACCCCTGATGCGTCTTTGTGTCTTTCAGTGTGGGATCGGCGTCGGGTTTCCCTCCTTCGTTTGAATGGGAGCGGTTGTACAATCAGGGATGGTTTTACGGTAGAAATTGCATTTTTTGGAGTAACCGGATGGAAGCAGCACTTTCAAGCAGGCAGGGAGCCGAAACGAAAGCCGCATCCAGCGGGCTGAGCGCGCAACGGATGATCGAGATCTACCGGCTGATGTACACCGCCCGCCGCGTCGACGACCGGGAAATCCTGCTCAAGCGCCAGCAAAAAATCTTCTTCCAGATCTCCGGCGCCGGACACGAAGCCTTGCAGGTGGGTGCGGCGCTGGCCATGCGTCCGGGCTACGACTGGTTCTTCCCCTACTATCGCGATCGCGCGCTCTGCGTGGCGCTGGGCGTGACGCCGGCCGAGATGTTCTTGCAGGCCGTCGGCTCCTCCGCCGACCCAGCCAGCGGCGGCCGCCAGATGCCGACCCATTGGAGCAGCCGTGCGCTGCACATCGTCAGCACCTCCTCCTCGACCACCACGCAACTGCTGCACGCCGTGGGCTGCGCCGAGGCCGGTCGGTTCTTCAGCCGCCATCCCGATGCAGCGGCGCGGGCCGAGGGCGACTATCGCGCCTTCCACGAGGTCGAATTTCACGACGACGAGGTGGTCTTTACCGCGCTGGGCGAGGGATCGACCTCCCAGGGCGAGTTCTGGGAGGCGATCAACACCGCCTCGAATCAGAAGCTGCCGGTGGTCTTCTGCGTAGAAGACAACGGCTACGCCATTAGCACGCCGGTCGAAGTGAATACGCCGGGAGGCAACATCTCACGCCTGGTGGCCAACTTCCCCAACTTCCATTTTGCCGAGGTGGACGGCACCGATGCCGAGGCCTGCCTGCTGGCCTTTCAGGCCGCCGTGGCCTATTGCCGCTCCGGCCAGGGACCGGCTTTTGTCCATGGCCACTGCGTACGGCCTTACTCGCACTCGCTCTCCGACGACGACAAGCTCTATCGCGGGAAAGAGGAGCGCGAGGCCGACGGGCTGCGCGATCCGCTGGTCAAGATGCAGATGCGCCTGCTGCGCGAGGGCATTCTCGACGAAGAGCAGATCAACGCCCTGGAACACGCTGTCGAGCGCGAAGTGGCCGAGGCCGCCGAGCACGCCCTGACCGCGCCGCTGCCGCTGGTGGCGGAGATCGCCAAGCACGTCTACTCCGAAGATTTGGACCCCACCAGCGCAACCTTCGCCAGCGAGCAGCCGCTGGTAGCCAGCGCCGTCAAGGCCGATGAAGCCGCCGTCAAGCCTGAGGCGCCGCATACCATGGCGGACCTTATCACTACCTGCCTGCGCGACGAGATGCGCCACGATCCGCGCATCGTCATCTACGGCGAAGACGTGGCCGACGCCAGCCGCGCCGAGGCGCTCAGCGAGGTCAAGGGCAAGGGCGGCGTCTTCAAGCTCACCCACGGCCTGCAAACCGAGTTCGGCTCCGAGCGCGTCTTCAACTCCCCACTGGCCGAGGCCAATATCGTGGGTCGCGCCGTGGGCTACGCGGTGCGGGGCATGAAGCCGGTGGTCGAGATCCAGTTTTTCGACTACATCTGGCCCGCCATGCACCAGATTCGCAATGAGTTGTCGCTGATGCGCTGGCGCTCGAACGGAAGCTGGGCCTCGCCGGCGGTGATTCGCGTGCCCATCGGCGGCTACCTGACCGGCGGATCGATCTATCATTCCCAGTCGGGCGAGAGCATCTTTACCCACATCCCCGGCCTGCGGGTGGTCTTTCCTTCGAATGCGCTGGACGCCAACGGACTGCTGCGCACCGCCATCCGCTGCGACGATCCCGTGCTCTTTCTCGAGCACAAGCGGCTCTACCGCGAGACCTATGGGCGGGCGCTTTATCCCGGACCGGATTTCGCCATCCCCTTCGGCAAGGCCAAGATCGTTCGCCCCGGCGCGCACATCACGCTGATCACCTATGGCGCGGTGGTGCCACGCGCGCTGCAGGCTGCCGAGCGGGCCCACCGCGAGCACGGCATCGAGGTGGAACTGATCGATCTGCGCACCCTCAGTCCCTACGATTGGGAGACCATCGCCGCTTCGGTGCGCAAGACCAGCCGGGCGATCGTGGCCTATGAGGACATGCTCAGTTGGGGGTACGGCGCGGAGATCGCCGCCCGCATCGGCGACGAACTCTTCCAGGATCTGGACGCACCGGTCCGGCGTGTGGCGGCGATGGATACCTTTGTCGCCTATCAGCCGCTGCTGGAAGACGCCATCCTGCCCCAGCCGGAGAACCTCCTCAAGGCCATCGTGGATCTGCGTGGCTATTGATCCGGAGCCAAAACGATAGCATCGCGAAAACGATGTCATCTTAAGCAAGCGCAGTGAGTCGAAGGACCTGTTGTTGCACCTCTGCGTCTTGATCTGAGAGACCGCATCAAACCTCACAGGCTTCCTTTCTTTGCGGGCGGCTGCGCCGGGCAACTGTTCGCAGTGGCAGTGAATCCAACTTTTCAGGGATCGGCGCGATCTTCCCGTAAGATCGCAGCCTGCCAGCGGGCGCGATCCGTAGCTGAAAGGATCATGCACTGTGAAGATGGAGATCAGATCGTTATTCAAAGCCTGCTGGACGGTATTGAGGGACGCGCTTCCCACCCGATGGCATGTGGTCGTGGATCATTATCGTTACCATGGACAGCTTCCCAATCTCAAGCACCCCCGGACCTTCAGCGAAAAAATCGCATACAGCAAGCTCCATAATCGCGACCCCAGAATGCCTGCCCTGATCGACAAGATCGCCGTCAAAGAGCAGATGGCGGGGCACTTCGGCGCGGAGTTTGTCATTCCCACCCTGGCGGTCTTCGACAACCCGGAGCAGATCGATTTCTCCGCTCTTCCCTATCCCTGCGTGGTGAAGGCTAATCATGCCTCGGGGACGAATCTCTTCATGGAACGACGTCCCGAGGACGAGCCGAGAATTCGCCGTAAACTGCGCCGCTTCCTGCGTTACCGCCATTACCGGGCATCTGAGGAGTGGGCCTACTCCCAGGTGCAACCGCGTCTGTTGGTCGAACCGTTGATCGAGGGCGGCGAGCACGGACTGGTCGACTACAAGTTCCATACCTTTGCCGGAAAAGTTTTTGCCATTCAAGTGGATGTGGACCGGTTCACCGATCATCGCCGCAATTTTTACGACGGGCAGTGGAAGCGGATGCCCTTTGGATTGCTCTACCCCCAAGCTCCATTCGATGTACCCCCTCCACCTCTGCTACCCGAGATGCTTGCGACAGCCGAACTGATTGGCGCTGGTTTCTCCTACGTTCGTGTCGATCTCTACGCGCTTGCCGGGGCGGTGAAATTCGGCGAAGTCACCTTTTATCCAGGCGCAGGATTGGAACTGTTTGACCCGCGCGGATTCGATGGCCTTTTCGGTGCGCAGTGGCCGTTGGAGGCGAAGCCGTGACGCCAGCGCCCTCTATGGCACAGCTTCGGTGTGCGGTGCATAAAGGAACAACCAAGGAGCCGGATTTGCAAAAGGACTCCGTCCTGACAACGCCGAACGGGGCGACTGCGCCAGGGCCAGAATCACCCGCCGACATGCGGGTCCGCAGGATACTGATCTATCGTCTCGGCAGCCTGGGCGATACAGTTGTGGCGCTGCCCTGCCTGCATCTGCTGGCGCGCACCTATCCTGACGCGGAACGGTTTCTGTTGACCAATTTTTCCGTCCATGCCAAGGCGCCGGCCTCCGCTGCGGTGCTGGGCGATTCCGGCCTGGTGCATGGCTATCTGCGCTACACCGTGGGTACCCGCAATCCTGGCAAACTGTGCGCGCTGGCGCGAGAGATTCGCCGCTTTCATCCCGACCTGTTGGTTTATCTGTCGATGGTGCGCGGTAAGACGGCTGTTCGCCGCGATCACATATTTTTTCGCTGGCTGTGCGGCATTTCCAGAATCGCCGGTCTTCCCGGCAAGGAGGAAATCGATCGATGCTATGGCGCCTCGATTCGGGATTATCGCGCTCCATTCGATGCGTCCAGTGGACTTTATGAGGCGGAAGCGGCGCGATTGGCGCGCGCAATCTCTGTATTGGGCGATGCGCATCCCGAAGACCTGGCCAATTGGGATTTGCGCTTGAGCGCCGCGGAAAAGTCCGTTGCCGCCCAGGCGCTGGCGTCCTTGCAGGGCCAGCCCTTGATGGCCTGCGGCCCCGGCACCAAGATGCAGGCCAAGGACTGGGGACAGGAGAATTGGCGCGCGCTGCTGACGCGTTTGCGCGCCCGCTATCCGCAACATGGCCTGGTCCTGGTCGGCGCACGCGAGGATGGGGAAGCTGCCGATTACGCCGGGGCAACGTGGGCCGGAGCAGCCATCAATCTCTGCGGAAAACTCAGCCCGCGGCAAACCGCCGCAGTGATCGAGCGGGCAGCGGTCTTTCTCGGCCCCGACAGCGGACCGATGCATCTGGCCGCCAGCGTTGCTGTTCCCTGCGTGATTGCCTTCTCCGCGGCCGGCCGGCCCGGCGTCTGGTTCCCCGCCGGGCAACACCACCAGATCCAATACCATCGAACGGAGTGTCATGGCTGCAATCTGGAAACATGCCATGCCGAGGCCCGCCGCTGCCTGACCTCCATCACCGTGGAAGAGATGGAGGCAGCAGTGAGGCGGGTGTTGGGATAGGGAACGAGGGAACCTGGCGGCGGAAAGGAAGGTTCGACCGAGATGATCATCGTCACCGGAGGCGCAGGCTTTATTGGCAGCAACCTGGTTCATGAACTCAACCGGCATGGCCTCGACGACATTCTGGTGGTCGACCATCTGGCCAGCGGCAACAAGTTCGAGAATCTGTACGGGGCGCGCTATGCAGACTTCATGGACAAGCGCGAATTCCGTCGCGCCATCGCCGACAACGCCCTGGGCGTCAATCGCATCGACGCCATCCTGCACCAGGGCGCCTGCTCCAACACCCTGGAAGACGACGGCGTCTACATGATGGACAACAACTTCCAGTACAGCAAGGAAGTGCTGGCCTTTGCCTGCCGCTGGAATGCGCCGCTGGTCTATGCCTCCAGCGCGGCGGTCTACGGGTTGAGTGGGCCGGGGCGCTTTACGCCCACCCTGGAGAACGAGCGGCCGCTCAATGTCTACGGCTACTCCAAGCTGGCCTTCGATCACTTTCTGCGCCGCCGTCTGCAATCGGGACAGACGCCGGTCACCGCCGCCGGCCTGCGCTACTTCAACGTCTACGGGCCGCGCGAACAGCACAAGGGACGCATGGCCAGCGTGATTCATCACTTTTCCCGGCAGATGAAGGAGACTGGCAAAGTGCGGCTCTTTGCCGGCAGCGGCGGCTATGGCGACGGCGAGCAGCGGCGGGATTTTGTCTATGTGCGCGATCTGGCCCAACTCAACATGTTTTTCGCGCAGCTTGGGCCGTTTGCGCCGGCTGCGGGTCAGAAGCGTCGGCTCTATCAAGGTGTGGTCAATGCGGGTTCAGGCGTGAGCCGCAGCTTTAACGATGTGGCGCGCTGCCTGATGTCGCTGCAGGGCGAGGCGGCCATCGAGTATGCGCCCATGCCTGCCGACCTGGAAGGCCGCTATCAGCACTTTACCGAGGCCGATCTGAGCGGACTGCGGCAGTTGGGTTGCGCACTGCCCATGACCAGTCTGGAAGAGGGTATCAAGGAGACCTTCGCCACGATGCGCGCGCTGGGCGGTTAGCTTTTCGGCAGCAGCCCCTGCACGGCCTCCAACAGCGAGTCGCAGCGCAGGTCGGCCCGCTCGCCCGCGGAGGCGGCGCCGGGCTTTTGCTGCTCGGGGTTGCCTGCGATGAAGACGGTCTTCATGCCCAGGCGGCGGCCGAACTCGATGTCGCTGAGCGAGTCGCCAATCATCACGCTGGCGGCGGCTTCAATCTCCGGAAAATCAACCCTGGCCTGCTCGAACATCCCCGGCAGCGGCTTGCGGCAGGTGCATTCGCCCTTGCCGTGGGGGCAAAAGTAGAAGCGGTCCACATGGGCGCCGTGCGGCTTCAATCTCTCCTGCAAGGCGGCGTGGATCAGTTCCACATCCGCTGCCGTCATCAGGCCGCGGGCTACGCCCCGCTGATTGCTGACCACGATCACCCTGACCCCGGCGCGATTCAAGCGGGCGATGGCCTCAGGTACGCCGTCGAGAAGATGGAGATCCTCCCGCCGGGTAACATAGCAGCCCTCCGCCATCTTTTTGTTCAAGACTCCGTCGCGGTCGAGAAAGACCGTTTGCAGGGAGCTTTGGGGGGATAACTCCGTGTTTGCCGGCAAAGAAAACTCAGTTCGATGGTCCACTCCGCCATGATAGCAACAGAAGCGGGCGCGCGCGTGCGCAATCTCCCGTCAGCGACCGGGGAGTTATCTGCCTCGCGACGTTTCCAGCCATGCTTTCTTGCGCCACAAAACAGTTTTTCAGACAACCAAACCATGTCTACTCCCTTCTAATCCGGCAGCAGAAAGTGGAGGAAGCATGTCTCATGCGCCGGAAGCCGAGAGCGTCTTTGCCAAGGCCATCGCCGTGCATCTCGATGTCGTGCGCCGGGTGCTGGAGCAGGAACTGGTCTTATTGGGCATCGCCCGCAGCATGGCCACGGCGCTACGCGGGGGGTGCAAGATTTTCTGGTGCGGCAACGGCGGCAGTGCGGCCGACGCGCAACATCTGGCGGCGGAGATCGTGGGCCGCTTTCGCCATGAGCGCCGCGGCCTTCCCTCCATCGCCCTGACCACCGACTCATCGATTCTCACCGCGGTGGCCAACGACTATGGCTATGAGCAGGTCTTTGCGCGGCAGGTGGAAGCGCTGGGCGCGGCGGGCGATCTGCTGGTGGGCATCTCCACCTCCGGCAACAGTCCCAACGTGGTTGCGGCGCTGGAGATGGCGCGCTCGATGCGCATGACCACGGTGGCCTTCACCGGATTTAACGGCGGCAAAGTGGCGCCGCTGGCCGACCATCATTTCAGCGTTTTTTCGCACGACACCGCACGCATCCAGGAGGCGCACATCCTGGCCGGCCACATGCTCTGCGACTGGATCGAGCAGGACTGGCTGCTGGCCGAAGAGCGGGTGCGGGAGATCGCCCTGGCCGCGCTCACCATGGCCGAGATGCCGGAGATGGGGGAGACGCCCAACCTGGCCATGCAGGTTTTGGAGATCTTGTGATCCGGCAATTGCACGCGGCGATCCGCCAGATCGAGCAGGATTGGTCCACCCGGCGGCTGCTGGTGGTGGGCGACGTCATGCTCGATCGCTATATCTGGGGCGAGGTGGGGCGCATCTCGCCCGAGGCTCCGGTGCCGGTGGTGCGCGCCACGCACCGGAGCGCGCAGCCGGGCGGTGCAGCCAATGTGGCCATGAACCTGACCCGCCTGGGCGCGCAGGCCCTGGTGGCCGGCTTCGCGGGCGGCGACGAAGACGGGCGGCTGCTGGAAGAGAGCCTGCGTCAAAATGGCATCGCGCCGCTCTTTGTCGCCAGCGCGGGTTTCCCCACCATTAGCAAATTGCGCATCTTGGGCGGCCGTCAGCAGATGCTGCGCCTGGACAGCGAACGACCGGAAGAGCGTTCCCCCTACGATTACGGACGGCTGATCGATCTGGTCTATGAACATCTACCCGCTTGCCATGCGGTGGTGCTCAGCGATTATGCCAAGGGCGGCCTCACGCCAACCATCTGCCGGCAAATCGTTCAGGCGGCCCGCCGCCAGGGCATCCCGGTGCTGGTGGACCCAAAAAGTGCGGATTTCTCCCGCTACCGCGGCGCCACCACCATCTGCCCCAATCTGCACGAACTTGCCGCGGCGCTGCACAGCACGACTCATGAACTGGAACCGGTGTTGACGGCAGGGCAGGCGCTGGTGAAGAGCCTCGACCTGGAGTTTCTGACCGCGACGTTGAGCGAGCGGGGCATTGCGCTGCTGCGCTCCGGCAGCCGCTTTCTGGCCCCGTCGGTGGCCCGCCAGGTCTTCGACGTCTCCGGCGCGGGCGATACAGTGATCGCCGTGCTCGCTCTCTCTCTGGCCAGCGGCCTGGAGCCGGAAACCGCCGTCGAACTGGCCAATGTGGCCGCCGGCATCGTGGTGGGCAAGGTGGGTACCGTGCCGGTCGAGAAGCACGAACTGCTGGCCGCGCTCCAGCCACAGATCGCCCTGCATGGCGAGGACAAGGTGCTGACCCGCTCTCAACTGGCCAGCCGCGCCGCGCTGTGGCGAGCCGGCGGCGAGCGCATCGCCTTCACCAACGGTTGCTTCGATTTGCTGCACATCGGCCACATCACTCTGCTCGAGCAGGCCCGCCGCATGGGCGACCGGCTGGTGGTGGCCATCAACAGCGACGCCTCGGTGAGCGCTCTCAAGGGCCCGGCGCGGCCCATTGTCGGCGAGCAGGAGCGGGCGCGGGTGCTGGCTGCGCTGGCCGCCGTCGATGCCGTCGTCGTCTTTCCAGAAGCTACCCCGCTGGAACTGATTCGGTCCATCCAACCCGACGTGCTGGTCAAGGGCGGCGATTACCAGATCGAGACGGTCGTGGGCGCTGGTGAGGTCCTCTCCTGGGGCGGTGAGGTGCGCATCGTTCCCACCGTCGCCGGCTACTCCACCACCCGCCTGTTGCAGCGCAGGGGCCAGATACAATATGGGGATGAGGCTCCGCGCTCCATCCCCGTGGTTTGATCCGGCATTTGCCGCGAAAATGTGTTTCCGTCAGGCAGGTCAACCGGCATGACGCGCTCTGTTCGCCTCTTGCGTTACGTCTTGCCCTACTGGCTGCAAGCCCTGCCCGGGGTTTTGCTGCTGGCCATGGTGGGGGTGCTGGACACCTTCCGCACCCTGCTCTTTCAGCCCATCTTCGATCAGGTGCTCAGGCCCGACGCGCCTGAAGGCCCCATCACATTGGGCGTGCTCAACAGCCCCTGGCACTTCGATCTGCGCCGGGTGATTCCTCCGTTTCTGCACATGCACAACGCCTGGACGGTGGTGGCCTTTTCTCTGGTCATCGCCACGCTGGTCAAGGGGATCTGCGATTACCTGGGAACCTATCTGGTGAACTATGCCGGCTTCGGCACCATCACCGATCTGCGCAATCACCTCTACGAAGCCACGCTGCGCCGCTCCTCGAGCTTCTTTCACAAGCATCCCACCGGAACCATCCTCTCCACGCTCATCAACGATGTGGACCGTGTGCAGGTTGCGCTCAGTTCGGTAATCAGCGAGTTCCTGCAGCAGTTCTTCACCTTTGTTGTCGGCCTGTTCTTCGTCATCCGCATGGGCGGGCACCTCAGTTGGGCGCTGCTGCTCTTCATTCCCGTGGTGGTCACCTCCGCGCGCAAGATCGGCCGCGAGGTGCGCACCCGCACCCGCACCGGCCAGGATAAACTGGCCGAGATTCAGAACATCCTGCATGAGACGGTCACCGGCAACCGCATCGTCAAGGCCTTCAACACCGAGATATGGGAGATTCTGCGCTTCAAAAAGGCGGCCAAGCGGCTCTTCCGCGCCAACCTGCGCAATGTGCGCATTCAGTCCATCAGTTCGCCGCTGATGGATTCGATCGGAGCGATCGCCATCGCTCTGCTGCTGCTGATCGGCCGCAACGAGATCCTGCACCAGCGCATGACCATGGGCATGTTCGGCGCCTTCATCATCCTGCTCTTCAAGCTCTACGATCCGGTGCGCAAGTTCGCCTACTTCTATAACAGCTTCCAGCAGGCCATGGGCGCTTCCGCATCGATCTTCGGTTTCTTCGACGCCGAGGACGATGTGAAGGAGCGGCCCCATGCCATCGTCCTGAAGACCTTCCGCGACTCCATCCGCTTTGAGGATGTGGGCTTTTCCTACTCGACCGAAGAGGGCGAGCACCAGATTCTGCACCACGTCGATCTCGAGGTGCAGGCCGGCGAGGTGCTGGCGCTGGTGGGACCCAGCGGGGCAGGGAAGTCAACCCTGGTGAATCTCATCCCGCGCTTCTTCGATGTGACCTCGGGGCGCATTCTCATTGACAGCCACGATCTGCGCGAACTGTCGCTGGGCTCCTTGCGCCGTCAAGTCGCGCAGGTGACCCAGGAGACCATCCTCTTCAACGACACAGTGCGGGCCAACATCGCCTATGGCCAGCCGGAGATTCACGTGGGGCTGGTGGAAGCGGCCGCCCGCGCCGCCCTGGCCCACGACTTCATTCTGAATATGCCGCAGGGCTACGATACGGTGATCGGCGAAAAGGGCTTCCGCCTCAGCGGCGGAGAACGGCAGCGGCTGGCCATCGCCCGCGCCATCCTCAAGAACTCGCCCATCCTGATTCTGGACGAGGCCACCTCGTCGCTGGATGCGGAGAGCGAGTCGCTGGTGCAGGCTGCCTTGGCCAACCTCATGCAGAACCGCACCACCGTGGTGATCGCCCACCGGCTGGGGACGATTCGCCGCGCCAACCGCATCGCCGTGCTCGAAGACGGCCGCATCACCGCCATCGGCCCTCATGAAGAGCTTTTGACCACCTCGCCCACCTACCAGCGCCTCTATCAATTGCAGTTCATGAACGTGCCGGAAGAGCAGGGAACGAGGGAACAAGGGAACAGGGACTGAGGGACTAGGGACTAAGGACTAAGGGATTAAGGGACTAAGGGACTCGGTCTTTGACCGCATAATCTTGAACCACTGAGGGTGCCCCCGGTCTCGATTTTGAGACCGGGGATGGAAGGAACTGAAATTCAAGTTCATGCGCTCAGAGACCTAGGGACTCATACCGTTTACCGGAGAAGCGTTTGTTGTACGTGCCAATGCGATTAGTGGTCCTGGATATGCGCAGCGCGCAGAGAAGAGAACGGAAATGAATCGGCGTCAATTCATCACGCGCAGCGCGGGGGCCTTGCTGGCGGCACGGGCCGCGGGCGTGCTGGCGTCTTCGTCTCACGTTGAAGCAGCGCCGCAGTTCACCACCGCCAACCTCCGCTGGCAGAGCGCCTACGATCGCGCCCTGGCGGTGCTTGCCGCCAATGTGCGGACCATGCCGCAATATGACCGGCCGGTGCTCATCGAAGGATCGTCGTACAACGGCATCTGGATGGAGTGCGGCCCGCACGAGGCACTGGTTTATCGCAAGTTTCGTCCCGACGTGGCTCGCAACAGCCACACAGCCTTCTTCGCTCTGCAGCGCGCCGATGGGCAAATCCCTGCCAACATCAAAGTCACCGAGAGCGGCTTCGGGCAGATTCAGATGGTCGTGCCGATTGCCGCCACCGCCTGGGAACTGGCCCAGGCCACGGGCGACGACGAGCTGCTGCACGCCGCCTACAGCGCATCCTCCCGCTGGGACGAGTGGCTGATGCGCTACCGGAGCACCCGCGGCACGGGGTTGATCGAAGGCTTCTGCACCTACGACACGGGCAACGACAACAGCCCGCGCTGGGCAGGCATTCCCGACCGCTGCCCCAATCGCGATGCCAAGCAGTGTCCACCTTTGCCTTCGCTGCCCCGGCTTTGTCCCGACCTCTCAGCGACGGTCTATGGCGCGCGCCGGGCCCTGGCGGCGATGGCCAAGGCGATGGGAAAGAACGCGGATGCAGAGCGATGGAGCGAGAGCGCGGAGAAGATCCGCGGCCTGATCCTCTCCCGTTTGTATGCGGCGGAGGATGCTGCCTTCTACGATCTTGACGCGCAGAATCGCTTCATCAGAATTCGCAGCGAGATCCTCACCCGCGTCTGCGCCGAGCACGTTCCCGATCAAGCGCTCTTCGACCAGTTGTGGCAGCGGCAGATTCACAACCCCAAGGCATTCTGGGCGCCGTATCCATTGCCCTCGGTGGCGCTGGACGATGCGGCCTTCGTACGCCCCATTCCGCGCAACTCCTGGGGCGGTGCTGCGCAGGCGCTGACGGCGCTGCGCGCGGGCCGCTGGTTCGATCACTACAACCGCGCAGCGGAATACGGCGTGCTGCTCGATCGCTGGTGCGAGGCGATCTCGCGCGATGGGACCTTCCGCCAGCAGATCGACCCACTGACGGGAACATTTACCGTCGAAGATGCGCCTAACTACTCGCCCTGCGCGCTGGTGATGATGGACTCCACCTGGCGTCTGGCAGGAGTCTGCGAAGAGCCGGAGGCGCTGTATTGGAATGTTCGCCCCCAGCATCCGGCGGCGGAGTCGGCGCGCTTCCGCGTGAAGACCGACGCCGGCCGCGAGGCGCGGCTGCACTACGATATGCGGGGTGCGGAGATTACGCTGGCGGGCGCAGTGCTGGCTCGCATCGAGGGCGGCGCGGCGCGGCTGGTTACCGATAAAACCGGCAAATTGCAAGCGCTGCTGGGCATCGTAGAAGAGCCGCAAAAGGTCGTCCTGCGCGTTGCCGGCAAGCCTGCGCAGGCGTTCACCCTGCAACCCAATCAACGCATCCTGCTTTGATGGGAACCAATCAGCTGCGCCGCCGTCACAGGCGCTTCCCCATCGCCGGAATATACTCATGGAGATAGGTTCCAAGCAGTCAGGTAGAGCACGAGGAAGAGAAAAAGAATGTCTATCTACTCCATGACGGGCTTTGCGCGCTCGCAGGTGCGCGTCAACGATCAGCTCAGCTACACGCTTAGCATCAAGAGCGTGAACCATCGCTTTCTCGACGTGCAGTTGCGCCTGCCCTCGGGCCTGGACGCGCTGGAGATGGATCTGCGCAAGGCGCTCAAAGACAACCTCATCCGCGGCCACGTCGAGCTGACGCTTTCCGTCGACCGTGCGGGTCCGCAGAAGGCCGGCTACAATCGCGAACTGATCGCCGCCTATGTCGAGGCCTTCAACGCCGCCAGTTACGACTACAACCTGGAGGGCCAGCCGGACCTGAACGCCGCCCTGCGCCTGCCCGGCGCCTTGCAGCCCGACAGCCGCTCGACCGGCGACGAGGATGCGGAGATCCTCTCCGCCAGCGTACGCGAGCAGATCGTCCCGCTGCTCGAGCAGTTGAAGATGATGAGAGCCCGCGAGGGCGAGTCGCTGGAAGCTGTCTTGCACACCACGCTGGACCGTCTGGCCGAGGCCACCGCGGGCGTCGCCGAGCTGCGGCCCGAGGTCGAGCAGCGCCACCAGGAGCGCTTGGCGCAGCGGCTGGAGGCGGCCGTTGGCTCCGAGTTCAACCGCCAGCGGCTGCTCGAAGAGGTTGCGGTGATCGTCGAGCGCAGCGACATCGCCGAGGAACTGGCGCGCATGACCACCCACATCGGCCACTTCCGCGAACTGCTCACCGCAGGCGGCGAGATGGGCAAGAAGCTCGACTTCCTGCTGCAAGAGATGAACCGCGAAGCCAACACCATGCTCTCCAAAACCGGCAGCGTGAGCGGCAAGGGAACCCGCATCACCGAATTGGGTCTGGCCATGAAGTCGGAGATCGAAAAAGCCCGCGAGCAGATTCAGAACCTCGAGTAGGGAACTGGGAACAGGGAACTGAGAACTGAGAACCGACAACTGACAACTGACAACTGAGAACTGAGAGCACAGCGCCGCCCGGTTTTGGGCCGAATTAACCAAGCAAATCGAGCCGGTGTTTCTCAATAAAAACGGCAAACCGGCCGATAGAACCTTTTGAGGACATACGCACCGTGGCAGGCATTCTCTTTATCATCTCGGCGCCCTCCGGATCGGGCAAGAGCACACTCGTCAGCGAGGTCCGCAAGCAGTTGAGCGGCATCGAGTTCAGCGTCTCCTGGACCACCCGCCCCCCGCGCGGCTCGGAGCAGCATGGCCGCGAATACAACTTCACCACCCGCGAGGAGTTCGAGCGCATGGTCGCGGACGGCGAATTTCTGGAGCACGCCGAAGTCTTCGGCCACTACTACGGCACCGCCCGGCGCAACCTGGAAGAGGCGCGTCTGGCCGGCCACGATCTGCTGCTGGACATCGATGTGCAAGGCGCTGCGCAGGTGCGCGCCACGCTCCCCGAGGCGGTGAGCATCTTTGTTTTGCCCCCCACTCCCAAGGTCTTGCGCACCCGCCTGCGCAACCGCAGCCGCGCCGAAGGTCATGTCAACGAGTCCGAACTCTATCGTCGCCTCAGCGAAGCCAGCAAGGAGATTGAGAATTACAGAGAGTACAGCTATATTTTGGTCAACGACATTCTTGACCGCGCGGTCGCGCAACTGGAGGCCATCGTTCTGGCCGAGCGCTTCTATCGCAACGGCGAGGCCATCGCCTACCGTTCGCACCGCGTGCTGGAGGTTGCCGCCGGATGCCGTCAGGCCAACGCGCAGGAGCGGCTCAGACCGGTCCTCGAGGCTTTTGGTATTCTAGGGGACGATCCCCAGCAGCAGCTTAACTTCGACGAGGATTCCGATGACGATTGAGACCGGATTCGACTCCAACTATCGCAAAGTTCTGGTCGCCGCCCGCCGCGCCCGGCAGTTGCAGAGTGGCTCCAAGTCGCTGATCCCCACCCTGTCGACCAAGGCCTGCCGCATCGCCCAGGAAGAGGTGGAAGCGGGCAAGATCGCTTACGTCAAGCAAGACAAACCGGTCGTCAAGCCCCTGGTGGGCGAGGCCGGCATTCCTATTCTCGGCTAAGGCCGCACCGTTCTTCCGCTCTGTCCGCCCGGTCCTCTGGCGGAGCGACTCCGTCTTGCGCAGATTCGCGCACTCCGCCCTCTGTTCGTTCTCTTCTATCCCCTATTCCCTTGTTCCCTCGTTCCCTTGTTCCCTCATTGTTCCCTCGTTCCCTATTTCTCGAACCAAGTACAATCTCTCTATGCGAGTCACAGTCGGTGTTTCCGGGGGCATTGCGGCGTACAAGGCGGCGGAACTGGTGCGCGCCTTGCAGCGAGAGGCGATCGAGGTGCATGTGGTCATGACCGAGGCCGCCGGCAAGTTCATTCAACCGCTGACCTTTGCCTCGCTGACCGGCCACAAGGTCATCACCGGCCTCTTCGACGAAGACGGCGCCAGCGCCTACGATTCGGCCATCGAGCACATCGGCGAGGCGCAATGGGCCGATGGGCTGGTGGTAGCGCCGGCAACGGCCAACATTCTGGCCAAATTCGCTCACGGCATCGCCGACGACTTTCTCTCCACGCTCTATCTGGCTACTCAGGCTCCGGTGCTGGTGGCGCCGGCGATGAACGTGAATATGTGGCAGCATCCCGCTACCCAGGCCAATCTTGAGATTTTGCGCCGGCGCGGCGTGCGGGTGGTCGAGCCGGGGGTGGGCGAACTGGCCTGCGGAGTGGTCGGCGCGGGACGCATGGCCGAACCGGCGGAGATCGTGCAAGCCGTTCTCAACGTCGTCGGCAACCGCCGCGATCTGGCCGGTGAAGTGGTGCTGGTCACCGCCGGAGGCACCCGCGAAGCGCTGGACCCGGTGCGCTTTCTGGGCAATCGCTCCAGCGGCAAGATGGGCTACGCGCTGGCCGAGGCCGCGCACAGCCGCGGAGCACGGGTAATTCTGATTAGTGGACCCTCGTCGCTGCACCTTCCCGCGCACTGCGAGGCGATCAAAGTCACCACCGCAGATGAGATGCGCACCGCGGTGCTGGAACGCATGGGTGAAGCCACCCTGGTGGTCAAGGCCGCCGCCGTGGCCGACTACCGCGCCGCCGCCGTCAGCGGCCGGAAGCTCAAGCGCAGCGGCCCGCTGACCCTCGAACTGGAGCCCACCGAAGACATTCTGGCTGAAGTGGTGCGCCGCCGCCGTCCCGGTCAGCTCATCGTCGGTTTTGCCGCCGAGACCGAAAACAGCATGGAGAACGGCCGCGCCAAATTGCTGCGCAAGGGCGCCGACGCTATTGTGGTCAACGACGTTTCGGGCGACGGCATCGGCTTCGACAGCGACAACAACGCCGCCACCTTCCTCACGCTGTCTACCTCCATCGAGCTGCCCGAGATGCCCAAGCGGGAGCTGGCCGACCGCATCCTCGACGAGATCCTGACCCTGCGCCGCCCCCGCACGCTGATGGTGGAGCTGGGCGGCATCGAAGACCAAAAGACCCGCCAGGACCGTGTTCTGCAGCAAACCAAAGCCGATCGCCGGCAGTTGATCATAGAGTAATGGGAGTAAGGGAGCAGAATTCTTGCCGCTCGACACCGCAACCCGTGAAGCTCTGCTCGACCGCGTCCGCTTCTACCGCGAACTCGGGCTGACGGATTTCTACGCTCGGCCGCTGGACCCTGCCAAAGTGGCGGAATGGGAGGCGGCTGGCCAGGCCGCCCGGCAAGCCACAGAAGAGAACCCACCCGTGCCTGCGGAAGATACAACTGAAAGCCGGGTTTTGAAAGGGCACGACTTCAGTCGTGCCGATCAGGCCAAGCCAACGGGCGATGTGGATGAATGTCGGGTTTTGAAGGGGCACGACTTTAGTCGTGCCGATCAGGCCCAAACAAGCGACCGGGCTTCAGCCCCTGAGGGCAGCTCTGCGGAGACTTCGCCCTTTTTCGCCGCCCCACACGCCACGCCACCAGTTCCCGTCTCAGTTTCGGCGGACGACGATCTTGTGCCTCTCGATTCTTACCAGAATATTTCGCCTGCATCCCCACCCTCGTTTTTTCAGGAGGCTGAGATTCCGCCGCGCAAGCCACTTCCCGCCCCGCCCGCCATTGCCGCCGCCGTTCCTCCCGCCCAGCGCGCCGCCGCCCTGCAACAGATTCGCGACGAGATCGGCGACTGCACCCGCTGCGCCCTGCACACCGGCCGCAACCAGCTCGTCTTCGGCGACGGCGATCCGCTGGCCCGCCTGATGTTCGTGGGCGAGGGCCCCGGAGCCGACGAAGACGCACAAGGCCTGCCCTTTGTGGGCAAGGCCGGCCAATTGCTCAACAACATGATCGCCGCCATGGGATTGCGCCGCGATCAGGTCTACATCGCCAACGTGGTCAAATGCCGCCCGCCCGGCAATCGCGTTCCCGAGCCTGAGGAGGCGGCCACCTGCACGCCCTTCCTCTTCCGCCAGATCGACGTGATCCGCCCCGAGGTGCTGGTGGCGCTGGGCGCGACGGCGGCCACCTGGCTGCTCGGCCTGCGCCAGCCGCTGGCCGGTCTGCGAGGTCGGATTCACTCCTACCGCGGCAGCAAGCTGATCGTCACCTACCATCCCGCCTTCCTGCTGCGCGACCCCCGCCAGAAAAAGGAAGCCTGGGCCGACCTGCAAATCGCCATGCGCGAACTCGGCCTCAAACCACCCAGCAAGGGGTAGGGTTGATTGGGCAAAACGGGAAATAGGAGGCGATGGATGGAAATCCATCGCACCTCACTGGATTATTCTTGACGAATGGTAACGCCGGGGCCACCATGTTGATGTGAACATCGAACTGGAACAATACATCGATGCGCGCGGACACAACCATTACCGGGAATGGGTCGTGCAGTTGGATCTGGTTGTTCAAGCCAGAATCGCTAAATCGGTGTTGCGGTTGGGCGGCGGAAACTTCTCCGGAGTGAAACCCGAGGGCGAAGGCGTTTCGGCGCTGAAGATCGATTTTGGGCCAGGCTACCGGGTTTACTTCGGGCAAGATGGGGAACAACTCGTGATCCTGCTGGCTGGCGGCACAAAGCGGCGACAGGACGACGATATTCAACGGGCGCGTTGGTTGTGGGCAGAGTACAAAAAGCGCAAGCGAGCCGCGCAAAAGGAGAGGAAAGATGCCGCTCACGAAGAGCTTTAGAGAATCGGTGATGGAGGATCTGCGGGACCAGCGATTTCGCCGCGCCTTCCTCGGTGAAGCCATCCAGGACATGCTGGCAGGGGATCTGGATTCCGCCAAAATGACGCTGCGCGAGTACATCAACGGCACCATGGGCTTCATCCAACTGGGCGGAGTTTTGGGACGTTCCCCCAAGAGCTTGATGCGCATGTTGAGCCAGGAAGGGAATCCCCAAGCCCGCGGTCTTTTGGAAGTGGTTGCCTATCTTCAGAAAGCGGATGGAGCGGCCGTGGAGATTCGCGTCGGCGACGCTATGGCCGCCTGAGCATCCACGGCGTGCGCCTCTTGCACCCAGACGGCGGCGCATGGATGTGGAATTGATTGAAAATGTCGATGATTACCTTAAAAGGTCTTCCAGCGTGGTGGCCAGATCGGTCTTTTCATCGCGATATTTCACGATGACCGGAGCGTAGAGGCTCAAGCCCCACTCCTGGCCCTTGCCGCGGCTGACGGCGCGCGAGCCGGGAACCACCACGGCGTTGGCGGGCACGATCAGCGGCAGCTCCGCTGTGGCGCGCAAAACCTCTCCCTTGACCAGATCGTAGACCGGTGTGCCGCGGGTGAGAATCGTCCCCGGAGCCAGCACCGCGCCCTGGCGGACGATGGTTCCCTCATAGACGCCGCAATTGCCGCCCACCATGGCATCGTCTTCGATCACCACCGGGCTGGCGTTGACCGGCTCCAGCACCCCGCCGATCTGCGCCGCCGCGCTCAGGTGGACGCGCTTGCCGATCTGCGCGCAACTGCCCACCAGGGCGTGCGAATCTACCATCGTGCCTTCGTCCACATACGCGCCAACATTGATGTACATGGGCGGCATGAGGACCACTCCCCGGGCCACAAACGCTCCAGAGCGAACCGAAGAGCCGCCGGGCACTACGCGAATGCCGTCGGCGGCGGTAAACTGCCGCGCCGGATAGGTGTGTTTGTCCACAAAGGAAAGGCTACCGGCAGGCAGCGCCTCCAGTACTCCCAGGCGGAAGCCGAGCAGAATACCGCGTTTGACCCAGGCATTGACCCTCCAGCCGGTGGGTGACGCGGCGTCGGGCGAGGCCGAGCGCAGTTCTCCAGACTCCAGAGCCGCGCGCAAGGCGAGAAAGCCGGTCAGTGCAGTAGGGTCGGAGACGGCTGCGGCGCCGGCGGCAAAGTGGCGTTCGATCGATTCCTGGAGGCTGCTCATGCACTTCGAGTGTATCAAGAGAGGGACGAGGGACTTGTGACTAGTCCGGGGTCTTCTGAAACACCGCGCCGTGGGTCTGCCCTAACACCGCATGGTAAGCGCAATGCTGGTTAGCCTGGCGTTTGAGCACTGGGAATGCAGGCAGAAGACGCCCTCGGAGCCCCGTACAAGGGACAGCGCTTCACGCCCACCAGACGAAAACGGCCTCTTCAATTCCCAATAATATTTGTTGCAACGAATACTTTTCCTCCGCATCCTATGTGCAGAAGAGATTTCGCGGAGATTCGCCGGCTTCCCCGTATCCTCCGCGCTCAGCCGCTCCTCCCCCCGGCTGCCACACCACCCCGGCCCTCGTGCCCTGCACCGAAAGGATTTTCCATGAAACGTTTTGTCCTTGCTACCGCCGTTCTCGCCCTGGTCGCTCCCCTGGCTATGGCTCAAACCTCCACCTGGAAGTCCGATCCCGCCCACTGCGAAGTCGATTTCGGCATCAAGCACCTGGGCGTTTCCAACGTCCATGGCCGCTTCGGCAAGGTGGACGCGACGATCGTTTACAACGATGCGGATGTAACCAAGTCCACCGTCAACGCCACCATCGACGTGGGCGGGGTGAATACCGGCGAGCCGGCCCGCGACAACCACCTCAAGACCGACAGCTTTTTCGATGTAGCCAAATTCCCCACCGCGACCTTTACCAGCACCAGCGTGACCCGCGACGGCTCGAATTTGAAGGTCACCGGTACTCTCACCCTGCACGGCGTCACCAAGCCCGTGGTTCTGGAGGTGGAAACCGACGGCGCACCGGTCGAGAGCCCCATGGACCACAAACTGCACACGGGATTCTCCGCCACCACCACCATTAGCCGCACGGCCTTTGCCGTCGGTTCCAGCTTTCCCGCCGCGATTCTCAGCGATGAGGTCAAACTGACCATCGAACTGGATGTCGTCAAGCAGTAAAGCCGTTTCCGGCGCTGCGCAGGAACGTTTCGCGCCCCTCCTTCCTCACCCGGAGGAGGGGAGCGCAGGCTGAGCGCGGCAAAGCACCTTCAATCCAGGGCGGAAGGCTGCACCTGCCTGCCGCCTGCAACAAACGAGTATCCAGACCGCGTGATCCGGTAATCGCTCTTGGAGAAGTGCGGGCGAAGACGTCCGCTCGATGGCCGGCCGGGAGGCCAGAGCTACAATCCTGGCTTGACCAATTCATGCAGTTACAGTGCTAGAACCGGGAGACTGCCGATGACCAGCCTCAAACTTGAAATCGTGCAGGAGCGCCCCTTTTCCAGCCCGCGCGAGGAAGCCTTTCTCAGCCTGCTGCGCAGCGCCGACTGCCTACAACGCGCCTTCCACCTGAAGACGCGCGGCTGGGGCCTGACCGCGACGCAGTACAACGTGCTGCGCATTCTGCGCGGCGCGCAGCCGGACGGTCTGACCTGCTCAGCCATTGGCTGCCGCATGATTACCGCCGTTCCCGACATTACCCGCCTGCTCGCCCGTCTCAAGGCTCTTCACTTTGTCCGCCAGCAGCGCGACAACGCCGACCGCCGCGTGGTGTGGACCCAGATCACCCCCGCCGGCCTGGATCTGCTTGGGCGGATGGACCCGGTGATCGAAGAGATCCCCGGCGAACTGCTCGGTCACATGGAAGACAGCGCGGTGGCCGTGTTGATCCAACTGCTGGAAGCGGCGCGCAAGCCCCACCTTCAGGCTCCTGTCGAGACTGCCCGGTGCTCCTCACTCATTTCTGGATGACCGCGACAGACGGCAAAGAAAAACCCCAGCGCCTTGAATGGCCTGGGGTTTCATTTGCACTTTCGAGGGAGAATCGGTTCTACTGCTCGACCAGCTTCTGGGCTACGGATTCCTCGTCGGCGTCGGTCTGGATGATCTTGTTGTGCAGGCAATAGAGCGCCAGTTCCAGGCGGTCGCTGACCCCCAGCTTGTCGTAGATCTTGCGCAGATAGTTCTTGATGACCTGCTCGGTAGTGCCCAGTTGGAAGGCGATCTCCTTGTTGCGCTTGCCCTGGGTGATGCAACTGATAATGGCCATCTCCTTGGGCGAGAGCTTGGGCTGGGTGCGGGGGCTGACCAAGGCCGCAGCCTGGGCGCGATAGGCCTCGATGACCCAATTCACCGCCTGATTGTCGATCCAGGTCTCTCCGGCGGCGATGCGGCGAATGCAGCGCACCAGCAGGTCGGGCGAGATGGAGCGGGAGATGATGCCGCGCACCCCGCGGCGGTAAAGATCCACCGTCTGGTTCTCATCGGCTACCGCGGCCTGCACAATCAGCTTGACGTCCGGCGCAAAACGCAGCAGCTCGGGAATCGCATTGGCTGTGCCAGTGAGCAGTCCGCCCTCGAGCAGGACAATGTCGGAGGGAAAGCGTTCGATGGCGGCGCGCAGGTTCTCCAGCGAATCCGCCTGCGCCACAACGCGCAGATCGTCTTCCAGCGCCAGCACCTTGCGGATGCCAACGCGATAGATGGCCTGCGAGTCGGCCAGAATGATTCTGACCGCCCCTGGCTGCGTCACCGCATCGAGTACTTCGCTTTCGGATGTTTCGTCCAAGAATTCCATATGTCGGCTACTGCCCGGCCACCTTGCGCTGTCACTGTTCCACGAAGCGATACTCGTCGATGGTGGCAGCAGCCAGATATTGTTTTTGGCTTAGAGAGCAGCGTACCACACGCCCCGCACAGTGAACCAGAACATCGCGGGGGGTACCCAATACAACACCGGGCATACGCAGGGAGAAACGAATGCCCTGTTTGGCCTGCAGCGGCCGGTCCAAAGAGAAAAGCACACCGCTGGCGGAGACATTCTCGGTGCGGGCGGGAAACTCTTCGCGATTGGCCGCCAGCAAAACCGGCAACTCGATCGGAAAGCGCACCGCGCAACGCACTTCCTGCCGGCTGGGCACGGGCGCAGCGGGAGGAGCAGAAGACAGGGACCCGGTATTCGCAGTAAGCATGGCCCGATCTCCAAAAGTGCAGGTTGTCCGGCCGCCGCGAGAACGGCCACTCCCGTTCATTACGGCCCACCGGGGTTGTTTCAAAGTAATCCATTCTATAGTACGCTGCAAGCTGGAACAACCTGCCGAGGCAAGACAGGCATCAAAATCATCGTACCGAACACGCCGCGCGCCGGAGAATCCACCATGCACCCTGCCCGGAACCCAATTGGTACCCTCGCCTTGCCCGCCCCGGTGAGCCTGCGCCCAGGGACCAATTGCCGCGTATTTCCCCGGCAATTTCGGGAGTGACACGCTTCCGGATTCCCCTTTCAGCCCTCGAACAGAGCCCGAGTGTCCAAAAAACTTACACATTTGTGTATTTTGTGGTAGCGAGATCTGTGCATTTCGGGTAATCTTTCGTTGCAAAACTTTATTCCCTTTGATCTGGAGCCAACGATGAAAAACAACATGTTGAACAAGTTCCTCCTCGTTTCAATTCTTCTGTTTGCCACCGAAGCGGCATTCGCAATCCCTATGGGACCTGTTCCGCCACTTGGCCCACAGCACTCCCTCGCATCGATCCCCATGGGACCTGTTCCGCCACTTGGCCCACAGCACTCCTTCGCATCGATCCCCATGGGACCTGTTCCGCCACTTGGCCCACAGGCGAGGTGACCTGCGAACTCTTCCCACAATCTGGTTCTTGCGCAAGATGAGGCGAACAATACGGAGAGGCGGAGAAGCGCGCGTTCCCGGTTCGCTCTCTGGCATCGATTTGTCATGGAGGTCTATTGGAGCTATGATTCGGTAAATTCTTCCGGCCCTGAATGCTCTCAGGGGCTAAATTGCCATTGATTTTTGCGGCCGTTATAGGCACGACTGAAGTCTTGTCCATTCAGAATTGGCTGATTCAGAGGTTCCTTTGATGCCGCCAGGAAGAAGTAATGACTCTTAGCAACTTGCTTTGGCTTCTGGGTGGTGCTTGCGAAGCGCTTATCCTTGTTCCGTTGATTATGAAACGGACATGGAGGGTATTGCCGTTTTTTTGCTTTTATTGCGCTTGGGCATTTGTTTCCGATCTGGGAAGCTTCCTCGTTTTGCGCTACCTACCACGCCATTATTTAACTGCTTATCTTTGCGCCAACCTTTTTGATTCTGTCTTGCAGATCCTCATTCTGATCGAGCTTGCATGGTCGATCCTACGTCCATTCAGGTTTTTTGCTACTCGTCAAATGATGTTTATTCTGGTCTCTGCGATACTTATCGCGGGTGCGGTAATTTGGCCGATAACCGGTGGTAATCACCTCGGCATCCTTTCTCGGGGTGGACAGACCCTGATTCACATGGAGCAAACTGACGCAATTTTACGCTTACTTGTCTTTCTTGTGTTGACTGGTTGCAGTCAGATGCTTGCTATTGGTTGGCGAAATCGGGAATTACAAGTCGCAACAGGTCTCGGTTTTTGCTCTTTTGTGAGCCTAACAGTGGCATTTCTTCAATCTCGCCAAACCACTCAAACCGGTTTTGGCCAACTGAACGAAATCGTTGTCGCCAGCTACATCTGTTCCTTGGCTTATTGGATCTTCTGTTTTGCCCAGGAGGAGCCGGAGCGGAGGCCGTTCACGCCGCGCATGCAGCAGTTCCTGCTGGCTGTTGCCGGAAACGCGCACGCCGGGCGTCTGGCGCTGGCCTCGGTGCTGGCGGAGAAACCGCGCCCGCGTTCCCGCCCATGAACAGGTGGATGGGCGGAGCAGTGAGAATCTGCGAGAAATGCGGGAAGGCGGGCCGGCGTGAACGTGGATAGCGCCCTGGAATCGGTTGGGCTCGGAGTGGAGGCGCTGCTGGCTCTGGTGCTGCTGGGGAGGCGTGTCGGCCGCAGCCATCCAGTCTTCGTCTTTTATATCCTCTGGAGCCTCTGTTCCGACACCGCGGCCATCCTGCTCGAGCGCTTCTGGCCAGGCGCGTACCTGGAAATCTATCTCTTTCAGGCCAGCCTGGACCTGCTCTTGCGCCTGGCAATTCTGGTCGAGCTAGGCCGATCCCTGCAGCGCCACAACCGCTGGCGCCTGCCCCACCGCAGCATCTACCTCCTGCTCTTCGCCCTGGCCCTGGTTTCTCTTTGGGGCGTACCGCACTGGGGCATCGGCAGCGATCTCACCCTGTTGGGCCTTATTCTCGTTCGCCTGCAGCAGTTCTCTGCCGTGGTCTTTCTGGCCGCCGTGCTGGCCTTGATCTGTTGGAGCAGCCTGCAAACCGTGCGCTGGCCCCCGCCCTCGCTGCGCATCGCCAGCGGCCTGGGTTTCTATGCGCTGGTCTCGCTGGCCGTCCATCTTATCCACACCCGGCAAACGCCGGGAACCGCGTATCATCTGTTGGACGAGGCGGCCGCAGCCAGTTATTTGGGGGTTTTGGTCTATTGGGTCAGCGTTTTTTTCTGTTTTGAAAATTAGTGCGCTTTTTCCCACACAAAAGTACAGTTTTTTGTGTTACTTATTAAATGCGGAAAAGTCTCGTCCGGGTGAGTGGCTCTGGCGCGACGACCGGAATCTCCGGCGCAAGGATCGGCGATGATTCTCTCCCTACTGCAAATTGCCACCGTCGCGGCGCTGGCCTGGTACCTGGGCTGCTGGCACAGGCGTGCTCACCGGCACAATGCTCAATCCTGGGATTCCCTTCTGGCCCAGTTGCGCCCCGACTGGAGCGCCCACGCCGTGAGCGATCAATTCCTCTGGAAAGAGGGCCTTGACGCCACCTGCGACGATGTCTGGCAACGCCTGGAGGGCCCCAAAGGCCTGTGGGTGATCTTTCAGAACTCCCGCGTACTGCTGGAGATGGCCGATTACGCCGACCGGAACGGCGAGGGAATCGACCGCCTGCTGTTGGAAAACCTGCGCAGCGACGCCATGCAGATTCGCCTCTGCGTGCTGATGGCCCTGGCGCAGTATGCCTTCTCCCACGCCAGCGAAGGAGTGCGCGTCAATGCCTTGCGCGCCGCCCGCCTCTACACCGACATGGCCGCCCGCATGACCCAACTGCTGCAGGAGAACGCCGCCTCCATCCTGCCCGATTTTGTCGCCGCGATGTGAAACAGGGATCAGGTATCAGGTATCAGGGATCTGAAAAATGCCCCGGTTTGGACCGGGGCTTTTGTTTTCGGCAAATCCTCTTCAGGCCACAGGATGGGCGGCTAAAAAGGCCTCGATCTGTGCGAACTCCTCATCGCTGAGGCGGAAGTTGAGCGCGGCAGCCGACTCCTCGACCTGCGCGGCGCTGCGCCCGCCCACGATGGCCGCGGTGATGGCCGGATGGTGCAGGGTCCAGGCTACAGCCACCACGCCGGGGGTGACGCCGTGCCCGCGGCCGATGGCGCGCAGCACTTCAACCAATTTGAGATTGCGGCTCAACCGCGGCTCATTGAATTCGACCGCCTTACGCCGCCAGTCGTCGGCTGGGAAGGCGGCCACCCGCTCCGCCGTCATCTTGCCGGTGAGCAGCCCCGAGACCATGGGCGAATAGTTGATGACGCCGATGCCGTGGGCCTGCGCATAGGGCAAAAGCTCGGCTGCGGCGGCCGGCCGCAGCATCGAGTAGGGCGGCTGCAGGCTAGTTACTGAAGCGAAAGCACGCACCCGCTCCAGTTGCGCGACGGTGAAGTTAGAGACGCCGATCCAGCGAATCTTGCCCTGTTCGCGGAGTTTGGCCAGTGCCTCCCAGCCCTCTTCGATCTCTTCCTCCGGATTTGGCCAGTGAATCTGGTAGAGGTCGATGGCCTCCACGCCCAGGCGGCGCAGCGAAGACTCCGCCTCCTCGATCACGGAAGCTGCCTTGAGGGAACGATAGATGGAGCGGTCCTCGTGCCAGCGCATCGAGCACTTGGTGAAGACCAGCGGCTTGGCTCCCGGCCAGCTCTTCACCGCGCGGCCGACCACCTCTTCCGAGTGGCCCAGCCCGTAGATGGCCGCGGTGTCGATCCAGTTGACGCCCAGTTCGAGGGCGCGATGAATGGCGGCAATGGAGGCATGGTCGTCCTGGGGTCCCCAGGCGAACTCCCAGTTCCCGCCGCCGATGGCCCAGGCGCCAAAGCCGATGGCGGTCAATGCCAGGCCGGAGTTGCCCAGCGTGCGCAGTGTGTTTGAAGCGTTCGTAGTCATCACGTCTCTAAGATGCACCGCCGGGGCTTGGGGCTGCAAGAAGTCGCACGCATCCGCGTTGGTTTCAGCGCATCACTTTGCGCATTTGATGCTCATTATTGCAATCGTCATCATGGTAAGATTCTGATGTGGAGAGGAAAAAGCCATGCGCACCACGCTGGATATTCGAGACGACGTACTCGAGCAGGTAAAGGAATATGCTGCCGCCAGATCCATCAGCCGCGGCGCGGCAGCCTCCGACATGATCGAACGGGGTCTGAATGCCGAGGTGCCGACCAAGTGGGAAAACGGCATTCTGATCTTCTCGCCGGGGCCGGAAGGCGCGGTAACGGCGGAGCATGTACAGAAGCTGATCGACCAGATGGAGAGCGAACTTCCGTGAGCGCAGGCCTGTTGGATGTCAATGCGCTGATCGCTCTTTTATGGGATGAACACCCCTTTCATCGCCGCTGTGCGGAGTGGTTTGCAGGCGCGGGGAAGACGGGATGGGCGACCTGTCCAATCACCGAGTCGGGCTTTGTGCGCGTTCTTTCTACGCCCGCTTTCACCGTTAACCCACCTTCGGTTCAAGCCGCAATCCGGCTGCTGCAAGTTGCCGCCGAATCGGCAACCAGCCATCGCTTCTGGCACGACGATCTTCCCCTTTCCGCGATCGGCGCGCGATGGCGGGGCCGGCAAGGCCCCAAGCAGATCACCGATGCCTATCTGCTGGCTTTGGCCCTGCACAACAAGGGCAAGCTGGTCACCTTCGACACCCGCATGGCTGCACTCGCTCCCCCAGGCTCCGCCGAGCACGCCGCCCTGCTCATCCTGCGCCCCTGAACTTTGCCGAGACATCTCCAATCCATGAACCGCGGAAGACTCCTGCGCAGATGAATCTGCGCACGCTGCCACTTTTGTCACTGCATGGGCATCCAGTAAGCATAGAGAATCTTTCCCAGAGGTGGGTTATGGCAGCAGATCGAACCGCAAAGGTTGGAATTATCGGCGCCGGCAGCGTGGGGGCGACCATCGCCTACGCCGCCATGATCCGCGGCGTCGCCCGCCAGATCAGTCTCTTCGACATCGCCCGCAGCAAGGTCGACGCCGAGGTGCTGGACCTGAATCATGGGCAGCTCTTCGCCCCCCAGGCCACCGTCGACGGCTCGGACGACATCGAAGTGCTGCGCGGCTCCGACGTGGTGGTGATCACCGCCGGGGCCAAGCAGAAGCCCGGCCAAACGCGGCTGGATCTGGCCGCCGTCAACGCCGGTATCTTCGCCAAGCTGCTGCCCGAGGTGGTGCGCGTGGCGCCCGACGCCATCCTGTTGATGGTCACCAATCCCGTAGACGTGATGACGGAAGTCGCCATCCAACTGACCGGCCAGCCCTGGGACCGGGTCTTCGGCTCCGGCACGGTGCTAGACAGTTCCCGCTTCCGTTACCTGGTGGCGCGCCATTGCCAGGTCGCGGTGCAGAACGTGCACGCCTACATCGCCGGCGAGCATGGCGACAGCGAAATCCCGTTGTGGTCCAGCGCGACGATCGGCTCCATTCCGCTCAGCCAGTGGGCTGTCGAGGGCCATGGACGGCTCACCCTGGCCGACAAAGACCTGATCGTGCACAACGTCAAGGACGCGGCCTACCAGGTGATTCAGGGCAAAGGCGCCACCAACTACGCAGTGGGTCTGGCGGTGACCAACATTCTCGAAGCGATTCTCTACGACGAACGGCGCGTGCTGCCCGTCAGCGGCCTGCTGCGCGGCTTCCGCGGCATGGAGGACGTCTGCCTCAGCCTGCCCCGCATCGTCAGCCGCAAGGGCATCGAAGCGCCCCTGCCCATCCCCATGACAGTGGACGAAGAAGCCGGCCTCAACGCGAGCGCCGACCGCATCCGCGCCGTGGTGCGCGAACTGGGATACTGATCCTTGCTGCGAACGGCTGGCCTGCGATCGGCTGGCTTTTGACAGCCCACAAGCTTGTCATCCTGAGCGCAGCGAAGGATCTGCGGTTGCTTTTCGTGTTCATCCCGACTTTGTGATACAACGGTTAGTCGGGAGAATCGTCCACTCATGGGGAACGCTGCATCCACAACTCGAATCTACCGTTTGAAATGGTGGCAGAAGGCTATAGCTTTGTTTTTTCTGCTTTCTAGTTGCACCTTTGCACTCACGTTTTGGATCAATGCTCAAAACGAATTTGACGGGGCCTCTTTGTTGAGCATCCTATTGTCAGTGGTATTGCCGCTCGGGGGAGCATTCTGGACCTTTTATGTTTTCAATACGACAATCGAGCTTTCTGATGAGACAATCACTTTGATCAATGTTTTCGAGACGAAAAATCTCCCTCTGAGCGGGATTAAGGGGAGGCGGGAGTATGTTGAACGGGGCTCTAAGTCGAGGAATCGACATCTGCAACTCATACCGAACGATGATCGCCTCCCGATGCTCGATTTTTTAAAATGCTACGACTTCGACGAAGACTTTTATTGCTGGTTCAACCAGCTTCCCGATCTCGACAAAGAGGATGAAAAGCGCAAGAAGGACTCCAATTTCGGATTGATTTGAAGAGGAATCTATTTGGCAGAATTCAGGCGGCTGTTTCCGATTCCTTCTTTTCGATAGAGAGCTTGAAGCCCAGCGCCTGGATCACGCGCAGGACGGTGGCGAACTCGGGATTGCCAAAGGGACTCAGCGATTTATAGAGGCTTTCACGGGAAAGGCCGGAGTTTTTGGCCAGTTCCGTCATGCGCTTGCCCCGCGCGAACAGCCCGCAATTCATTGTGCATTCATCGAGATTTCACGGCGCAGTGAGAAACGCTCTGTAGCCTCGCAGGCATGAGAGACTTCCACAGAATCTGCAGCAAACTTCTTTTCGCAGGCCTCTTGATCGCACTTTGTGGCACCCTGGCAAGAGCGCAATATGAGGATGGCAGTCTGATCGGCTCCATCCACGACGCCACCGGCGCGGCAGTGAGCAATGCTGCCGTCACCGTCACCAATGTAAACACCGGCATCGCTGTCAAGACCGCGGCCAGCGGCTCGGGCGACTATCAGATCCCCACACTGCGCGCCGGCGTGTATACCATCGAAGCCACCGCGCCCGGCTTTGCTCCAGCCGTGGCCAAGAACATTACCATCTCGGTGGGCGGACGCCAGCGCATCGATCTGACCCTCAAAGTGGGCCAGGCCGACGCCACCACCATTGAAGTCAGCGATGTGGCGCTGCAACTGGAGACCGAATCCAGCCAGCGCGGCCAGACCATCACCGAATATCAAAGCGAAGCGTTGCCGCTGGTCAGCCGCAACTATTCCGATCTGGTGGATTACGTCACCGGCACGCGCCCGGCGCCGGCCGATGCCACCACCACCGCCGTCACCAGCCTGACCCGCGCCGGCTCCTTCAACGTCAACGGCCAGCGCAGCATGTTCAACAACTTTCTGCTCGACGGCATGGACAACAACGCCTGGGGCGAGAGTAATCAGGGCTTCGACAACCAGATCATTGCGCCTCCGCCGGACTCCATCGCCCAGTTCGAGGTGGTGACCAACAACGAGAGCGCCGAATACGGCCACTCCTCCGGCGCCACCATCAACGTGGCCTCGCGCAGCGGATCGAACCAGTTCCACACCACGCTGTACGAGTTCATCCGCAATACCGATCTGAACGCCTTCGGCTACATCAAGCCGGTCTCTGTCAACGCCCTCACCGGCGTCCAGTACCCGTTCTTCAAGCCGGTATTCAATCGCAACCAGTTCGGCGCGAACTTCGGCGGGGCGATCATCCCCAACCGGTTCTTCTACTTCATCGATTACGAGGGCTTCCGCCAGACGCTCACGCCTACGGTGGTCGATACCGTGCCCACCACCAACGAACTGAGCGGCATCCTGGCCGTCGCCGTGCAGGACCCGTGGAATCCCGGCACCTACATTCCCGCCGGCACCTCGTTGTTCAGCTCTGCCGCGGCTGCCGACATCGACCCCACCGCCAAAGCGATTGCAACGCTGTACGCCAACGCGTTGCCTGGCAAGTGCACGGTAACCGCCGGCCTGACCGGTTCGGGCGTAGCAACCAACAATTGCCCTTTGAATGCGCCCTTTACCGACGACGCCGACAAGGGCGACCTGCGCCTCGACTTCCAGCAGAGCAAGAACAGCTCCTGGTTTTTGAAGGTCAGCGATCGCAAGGAGAATGGTAAAAACTTCAACCTCCTGCCGGAGCCGATCGATATGCAGACCAACGGCCATATTCTGGTTCACGACCAGCAGGTCTCGCTCGGCTACACCCATCTGATGGGCTCCAACAAGGTTCTCGACGCCCGTCTGGCGCTGAGCGGCACCAAGGCCGGCAAGTGGACCTTCGCGGTGGGCAATACATCCTTCCCGTCGAGCGACATTCCGGGCTTGCCCAACATCGCCGGAGTCTCCGGCGGCCTGCCCTCGATCGCCATCTCCGGCGGCTTTACCTCGTTTGGACGCCAGAGCACCAATCCGCAGTGGCAGAACCCTTCGTTGCTCGACCCCAAGGTGAACTTCTCCTGGATCAAGGGCAAGCATTCCTTCAAATTCGGCTACGAGTTCGAGCAGATCTGGCAGGAGATCGAGGACTCGAATCCCCTCTACGGCTCCTTCGCCTACAGTCAGGGCTACTCGGTGTGCCCGGCCGCGGCGGGATCGGCCTGCCCCAACACCAGCAACGCCGCCGACACTTACTTCGCCGACTTTCTCTTCGGCGCAAGCAAGACCTTCTCCCTGGCCACCTACTACATCACCCACGTCTTGCAGAACACCGATAGCATCTACGCGCAGGACGACTGGAAGCTCAACTCCAAGCTGACCCTGAACCTGGGCCTGCGCTGGGAGTACGGTTCGCCCTGGTCGGAACGGGACAATTACATCTCCAACTTCAACCCCGCCACCGGAACCATGCTCACCCTGCAGCCGAATTACAACACCGCCAACTCCCCGCTCTGCGGCGGAGCGCCGTGTATCTCTTCCTACAGCGGCAGCGGCGTCTACGGCAAGACTCTGGTCAATCCGGATTTCGGCGACTACTCCCCGCGCATCGGCTTTGCCTATGCAGTCACGCCCAGCATTTCCATCCGCGGCGGCTACGGCAGCAGCTTTATCCACTACTGGCGCGCCGGATCGGGCAACAACATCGCCATCAACGCGCCCTTTGCGATGTATACCTCGGTCACCAACCCGACACCCGCGGCGGCCTCGACGTGCAGCCCCGCTCCCTCTTGCAGCCTGACCAACACGGCGGGCTACGTAAGGCTCTCGCAGGGCTTTCCCAGCGGCCTGGCCACGAGCTTCAGCCCCGGCACCGACAACATCGACTCCATCCCCCAAAACACCAAGGACGGCTACGCCGAAAGCTACTTCCTGAGCGTGCAGAAGGCGCTGGCCAAGAACATCCTGGTCGACGTGGCCTTTGTGGGCAACCATGGCGTTCACCTGCAGGGCTTCATCAACGCCAATCAGGAAAATCCCGCTCTGGGTCTGGCCAATCCGTCGAATCTATCCCAGGGCTGGGTTCGTCCCTATCCCAACTGGGGGGGATATTTGCTCAATAACCCGAGCCTCTATCCCACCTTCCACAACGGCGACATTACTGCCGCCATCAACGAGTTCTACTCCCACTACAACGCGCTGCAAGCCCGCTACGAACAGCGCTTTGTCGCCGGGCTGACCTTGCTCAACTCCTTTACCTGGTCGCACGCG
This sequence comes from uncultured Occallatibacter sp., assembly GCA_964493705.1. Lineage (GTDB taxonomy): Bacteria > Acidobacteriota > Terriglobia > Terriglobales > Acidobacteriaceae > Telmatobacter. The sequence continues at coordinate 101,061 of CAZBPD010000001.1, read as the reverse complement.
ATGGATAACGCCTCATCCACGCTGGAAGCCAACACTCCCGACCCGCAAGACGGCAACAACCTGCGCGCGGATTATGGGCAGTCGGATTACAACCTGCCCCTGGCCAATGTGACCACCCTGGTCTACGACCTGCCGGTGGGACATGGCCGCAAATACCTGGGCAGCGCCAACCCCGCCACCGAAGCGGTGCTGGGCGGATGGCAGATCAGCGCCATCAACACCGCCCAGGGCGGCACGCCCTTCAACCTGACCTATTCGCCGGCCGCGGCCAATGCCGTGTCGCCCATGCTTACCCAGAACTGGCGCGGCGAGAATCTCTATCGCCCCAACCTCGTTCCCAACACCCCTTATATTGTGAAATCGAAGCTGGCCAACGGCTATGTGCAATATGTCAACGCCTCGGCCTTGACCTTGCCCGCGACGTACACCACCGGCAGCGCTCTCACCGCTGGCGGCACCATTTCCAGCCCCTTCGGCAACCTGCCCAAAAACTACGGCCGCACCCCCAAGTTCTATGAGACGGATATGGCCTTCAACAAGCGCTTCAACACTCCGGTGGAGAGAATCAAGATCGAGTTCCGCTCGGAGCTTTACAACATCTTCAACCACACCAACCTTTACCTGCCGGGCGGCTCGGGCGGCGGCACCGTCTCCGGAACCGACAACAATACTTCGGCCCCCACCAGCATCGGTGGCGGCACCATCACCGGCACCTTCGAGCCGCGCATCGTACAGTTCGGATTGAAGGTCACTTATTGAGGAAGAGTTATTTAAATTACAAACCTAAATGAGCCTGGCTGCATTGCTTTGAACAGCCCGCTAACCCGCGGGCTGTTCTTTCTTTCTGGCCGAACGCAGATACAAGGACTTATTCCCGGCGTAGGGCGCGCAGGTTGTAATCGCTGACCAGACGCGCCACTTCGGTGGCCGGCAGGCGCGACTCCGGTGGCTCCTCAAGCCAGCTATAGAGCGCCTCGAAGACCGCGCCGACCATACAACGGGCCGTGATCGACGGATTCTCCACATGAAAGACCTCCGGGGCCGCTTCCAGCCGCTGCCGCACAAACTCCTCGTGCTGACGCAGAATCCCCCGCCGCACCTGCTCCAGATGCGAACTCAGTCCCGACGACTCGACAATCAGAATGCGCGCCTCGCCGGGGTTCCCGGCCAGGTGCAAAAACAGTCCCTGAATGGCGCTGGGCGTTCCCTGTTGCGGGTCGATCTCACAGGCCTTGGCCAGATCGAGCACCTCCAGCAGCTTTTGCCCCAGCGCCTCGAGCACCGCGGCAAAGATGTCTTCCTTGTTGCGGAAGTAGGCGTAAAAACTACCCGTCGAGCTGCCCGCTTCGGCCACGATCATGGGCACGGTGGCGGCATGGTAGCCGTGCAGGGCGAAGAGGCGCGTGGCCGCGTCGAGAATCGTCCGCCGCCGGGCCTCTTTCCGCCCCTCGGTCGCTGCTGTCTGGCGATACACCATCTTTTTACTGTAATCCTCTTGTCAAGAAAAGAATGACGTGTCATTCTTTGTTTGTCAACCTCGATTTTGCTGTGAGTTGTGGATCTTCTTCGCCGCAGCGAATCGCGGAAAGGAACCAACGTGCGACGCTTCGAACTTCATTCTTTCTTTCATGCCCTGCGCACGGCGGCGCTGGCGGCGATCTGCCTGCTCACGCTGCTCCCTTTGGAGGGCTGCGGCCACAAATCGACGCTGGCGGCCGATCAGCCGGTCCCGGTGCTGCTGCGGCAGCCGAAACATATCGAGCAGCCGGTTTCGGTGGCGGTGGGCGGTGCGGTTGAGGCGAATGTATCCGCGCTGACCGCCTTCCAGATTGCCGGCCGCGTGGCCAGAGTTTACGTGGAAGAGGGCCAGTTGGTGGCCAAGGGACAGATTCTGGCCGAACTCGACCCGGCGGACTACCGCAACGCCTTCGACGCCGCGCAGGGTCAGGCCGAGGCCGCTCAGGCCGTCGATCTGAAGTCGCAGAACGGATTGCGGCCGCAGGAGTTGGAGCAATCCCGCATCGACTTCGAGCGTATCGAAGACGAGTACAAGCGGATGAAGTTTCTCTACGACCAGCAGAGTCTGGCGGCCAACGACTTTCACAAATATGAAGCCGCCTGGCTGGCCGCGCGCCAGCGCTACGATATGGCGCGGCAGGGCACACGGGGAGAAGAAAAGCAGTCGGCCAGCGCGCAATCCCGCGCCGCCGCGGCGCAGATGCACGAGGCCAAGAAGCGGCTTGAAGATTGCCTGTTGCGCGCGCCCATCGCCGGCTTTGTGGGCTTGAGGCGGGTGGATGTGGGCGATACGGTGGCGGCGGGAGCACCCGTCTTTTCGGTGCTGGATCTGGACCCGGTCAAAGTGCGCGTCGCCATTCCCGAGGCCGAGATCGGCAAGCTGAGCGAGGGGGCGCGCGCCACGGTCACGATTCCTGCGCTGGGCGGGCAGAGCTTCGAGGGCAAGGTGGAGGCGCTGGGGGTGGCCGCCGATCCGGCCTCGCGCACCTATACGGCCAAGATCGCGGTGGCCAATCCCAGTCATCTTCTCCGCGCCGGCATGGTCAGCCAGGCGCGCATCTTTGGAGAGCTGCGGGTCGACACGCTCACCGTCCCCGGCGCGGCCATTGTGCGCGATGCGCGCGGCGTGGCGCAGGTTTTTGTCTACTATCCGGCGCAGCAGCGAGTCTTTGTCCGGCGCGTCGAACTGGGCACGCTGATCGGCGACGAGGTCGAGATCAAGAGCGGCCTGACGCCCGCCGACCAGGTGGTGGTAGCCGGGCAGCAGAACGTGCGCGAGGGCTCGCCGGTGCGACTGGCGGGAGGCGGACAGTGAACCCCGTCCGCGCCTCGCTGCGCTATCCGCAGATCACGCTGGTGCTGGCGGCGATGCTGGTGGCCCTCGGCCTGTACACGCTGCTGACCATGCCGCGGCGCGAAGATCCCAAGATCACCATCCGCACTGGTCTGGTCTCGGCGGTCTATCCCGGCGCGACGGCGACGGAGGTCGAGGCGCAGGTGACGCGCAAGATCGAGGAGCGGCTCTTCCGCTTCTCCGAGATTCGCCGGGCAAAGACCTTCTCCACCACGCGCAACGGCGTGGTCATCGTCAATGTCGAGTTGAACAAGGACGTCACCGACGCCGACGCCTTCTGGTCCAAGCTGCGGCTTGAAATGGCGCAGTTGAAGGCCGCCGAATTGCCTGCCGGGGTGCGCGGCCCAGTGGTGGACTCGGACTTCGGCGATACCGTGGCCGTGTTGCTGGCGGTTCACGGCGGGCCCTACGGCTATCGCGAGTTGAAAGACTACGCGCAGCGCGTCGAGTCGGCCCTGCGCGCGCTGCCCGCCGTCAGCAAGATCAAGCGCATCGGCGATCAGCAGGAGACGATCGAGATCACCAGCTCGCAAGAAAAGCTGGCGCAGTACGGCGTGAATCCGCAAAACGTTGTCCAGGCATTGCAGGGGCGCAGCGACGTGGAGTTCGCCGGGCGTCTCTCCGCGGGATCGAGCAAGGTTTCGGTCGAGGCCAACAGCCCCTTGCAAAGCGAAGAGCAGATCCGCCGGTTGCTGGTGGATGTTGCGCCCAGCGGACAGCCGGTGTACATCGGCGACCTGGCCGAGGTGAAGCGCGTCTACCAGGACCCCAGCGAGTACGCCCGCATCGGCGGCCAACCCACCATTCTGCTGGCTGTCGAAATGCACGAGGGCAACAACATCGTCGGCTTTGGCCGCGACCTGCGCCGGACACTGGCCCAGGTGCAATCCACGCTGCCTCCGGATGTGCAACTGGAGCTGGTAGCCGATCAGCCGCGCGTGGTTCAGGAGCGCATCGGCGACTTCTTTCGCGAGTTCGGCATTGCCATCGTCGCCGTCATTCTGGTCACCATGCTGCTGTTGCCGATGCGCGTGGCGCTGGTCTCGGCGATCGCCATTCCGGTCACTGTTTCCATCACCTTCGCCGTGCTTAACGCCCTGGGCATCGAGTTGCAACAGGTCTCGATCAGCGCCCTGATTACCGTGCTGGGCATGGTGGTGGACGACGCCATCGTCATCGCCGATAACTACGTCGAGTTGCTCGACCGGCATCTGGCGGTGGAAGCAGCCGCCTCGCGCTGCGCCACGGAGATGGCGATTCCGGTGCTGACCGCCACGCTGGCCATCATCGCCTCGTTTTTGCCGCTGCTGCTGCTCACAGGCTCGGTGGGCGAGTTCATTCGCGCCCTGCCCATCGCTGTTTCGGTGGCTCTGAGCGTCTCGTTTCTGGTGGCCATGCTGCTGACTCCGCTGACCGCGCGCTTCTTCATCCGCAAGGGCCTGCGCGACCACAGTCAGCAGCAGACGCACCGCAAGACCACGCCGCTCGACCTTATGCAGAAGCAGTACAACCGCATCATCACCTGGGCCATGAAGAACCGGCGCACGGTGCTGGTCTCCGGCTTGGCGATCTTCATTCTGGGTTTGGGGATTCTGCGCCTGGTGCGTCAGGAGTTCTTCCCTCTGGCCGAGCGCGATCAGTTCGTCATGGACGTTTGGCTGCCCGAGGGGGCGCGCATCGAGGCCACCGACGCGGCGGTCAAGCGCATCGAAGCAGTGCTGGCCAAAGAGCCGCTGGTGCGCACCTGGGCCAGCTTTCTCGGCTCCAGCGCGCCGCGTTTCTACTACAACGTCAATCCCCAGGCCCCGGCGGCGAACTACGCGCAGATTCTGGTCAACACCCGCAATGTGAAGGAGACGCCCAAGCTGGTGCAGCAGTTACGGGAGCAACTCCCCGGCCTTGCGCCGGAGGCCAAGATCTTTGTAAAGGAGTTGCAGCAGGGCCAGGTGATGGAGGCTCCAGTGGAGATCCGCATTGTGGGCGATGATGCCGCGACTCTGCGCGCGCTGGGCAATCAGGTCGAAGAGATCCTGCGCCACACCCGCGGCGCCAGCTACATCGCCACCGACTGGCACGAAGAGGTCTGGCAGGCGGGGCTCAACGTGCGCGAAGAGGAAGCCAGCCGCCTGGGCCTGACCCACGCCGCCATCGCCCAGCAACTGGCCGCCGGCTTCGAGGGCGATCCCGTAGCCACCTACTGGGAGGGCGACAGGGCCATCGATCTGGTGCTGCGCTTCAACCAAGCCGACCGGCAGAGCTTTGCGAATCTTGCCGATACCTATGTGACGTCGCCGGTGACCGGCGCAAAAGTTCCGCTCAGTGCTGTGGCCTCTCTCGAACCGCAGTGGCAGCCGGGCAGAATTGTCCGCCGCAACGGCGTGCGCACGCTGACGGTTCGCGCCTTCCCTGGCGACTCGCGGCTGGCCAGCCAGATTCTGGCCGACGCGCAGAAGCAGATCGAGCAGATGGCGCTGCCCGCCGGCTACCGCATCGACTACGGCGGCGAGGACGAGAATCAGCGCGAGACCTTTGGCGAGATGCAACACGCGCTGGGCATCAGCCTGGTGCTGATCTTCCTCATTCTGCTTTTCCAGTTCCGCACCCTGGTGGATGCGCTGATCGTGATGGCGGCCTTTCCGTTGGCGCTGCCGGGAGCGGCCTTCGGGCTCTTCATCACCCACAACCCCTTCGGCTTTACCGCCTTTATCGGCATCATCAGCCTGGGCGGGCTGGTAGTGCGCAACTCCATCATTTTGATCGACTACATCCACGAGCGCATGAAGCACGGCGTGGGCCTGGAACAGGCCACGCTGGAGGCCGGCGAACGCCGCCTGCGCCCCATCTTCCTCACCACCATGGCCGCCGCCGTGGGCGTGACGCCGATGATCCTCTCCGGTTCGAGCCTGTGGTCGCCGCTTGCTTCGGTGATCGCCTTCGGCCTGCTGGGCAGCATGTTCTTCACTCTGGTGGTGATTCCGGTTCTCTTTGTAGCGGTGCACCAGCACCGCGCGGCGCGGATCAAAGCCAAGGCCGCGGCTGCTGTCCTGTTGATGGTGTGCGCTACCGTGGTCCACGCTGAACCCCGCCGCATCGCGCTGGACGAAGCGGTTCAACTTGCCGCCGAGCAGAACTCGACCGTCCGGCTGGCCAATCTGAAGGTGCGCGAGGCCCAGGCGCGGTTGACCCAGGCCCGCGCCAACTACTTCCCGGTGGTGACGAACCAGACCAACGCCGTTCATCTGGGTGAGTTGGACAATCTGGTGATTCCCCAGGGCATTCTCGGGACGTATCCCAGCGCCGGACCGATTCCCGGCCAGAATGCCTCGATCCAACTGGGCAAACAGGACTTTTTTCTCAGCACTACCGCCGCCGCACAGCCGCTGACGCAGTTCCTGAAGATTCACGCCGGAGTCTCCGCAGCCCGCGCAGAGGTCGAAATCGCCCGCAGCAACGCCCAGCGCGCCCGCGATGAGGTTGCGCTCAATGTGAAGAAGCTCTACTACAACCTGCTCAGCGCCCAACGCCGCAAAGCGGCGGCGGAACTGCGCATCCAGGCCGGCGAGGCGCGGCTGGCGGAGGCTCGTAACGGCGTCGAGGCCGGAGCCGTGCTGGAACTGAAGGTCCTGGAGGGCCAGGCGCAGATCGCCGACGCCCGCCACTCCCTGGGTTCGCTGCAAGACGCCATCGCCGACCTGCAAATCGAGTTCAACGACCTGCTGGGGTTGCCGCTGGCCACCGAGGTCGAGCTTACCGCTCCCAGCGAGGAGCCGGAGAAGGACGAATCGGCGGTGAATTCCAACGCGCCGGCGGTCACTGTGAGCTTCAGCAACGCCGTGGAGATCGATGCGGTGGCCCACAATCCCGAGCTGGCCGCTGCCCGCCAGACGCAGAAAAAGGCGCAAGCCGGTCTCAACGCCGCCCGCGCTGAGTTCATTCCCGAGATCGGCGCATTTGCCCAGCATATTTACCAGAACGGTGTTCCCCTCCTGCCGTCGAGCAGCGGCGCATTCGGCCTGCGCATGGATTGGACCCTGAGCGAGTTCGGCAAGCGCACCGGGCAGATCCGCGAACGCAGCGCGCAACTCGCCGAGGCCAAAGAAGATCTGGCCAACACCGAGAACCGCGTGCGCATCGACGTGGAAAAGCAGGAGCGTAAGCTGCGCCGCAGCGAATCCGGCCTTGAAGCGGCCCGCGAGAGCGTAGCCGCCCGCGCCGAGATGCTGCGCATCGTCGCCAACCAGGTCGAAGCCAAAACCGCGACCCTGGCCGCGCAAAAGGAGGCCGAAGCGGCCCTGGCCGAGGCCCAGGTGCAGCTCTTTCAGGCCGAGATGGAGCGCGCCGTGGCTCAGGCCGAACTGGCCCGCACCGCCGGCCGGGAGTAAACTGGGGCTCTACCCCGATTCCCATACTGCCGAGTTTTTCCACGCATTTCAAACCCGCCGAGGCTCCAATCGCCGATACTGAAGAGGCGTCGCATCGCTCCGCCGCGGGTGTGCGGCGTCGGCCGGCCACACTCGGCGACACGCACGTTTACGGAGAAGATCGCTCTAGAAAGGCATCATGGCATACCGGGTCTTGACCATCGACAGGGAGTTTGGCAGCGGCGGCGGGCGCATTGCGCAGAAGATCGCCACCTGGCTGGGCTGGCGGCTGCTGGACGGCGAGATTGTCGCCGCCATCGCCGAGGCCGCGCACGTCGATCCCCGTTTGGTCAGTCAATATGACGAGCGCACGCACACCGGACTCAACCGCGTGGCCCAGCGCCCGGCGCGCAGCCTGGTCAATCCCATCAACCCCATCCATCCCCTGGAGCCAGTGGCGGAGAAATCCGTCTTTTTTGACGCCGACCGCATGACCGAACTCACTCGCAAGGTCATCGAGGAGGCTCACGTCAAAGGCAACTGCGTGGTCGTCGGGCGCGGCGCGCAGTGCATTCTGCAGCACAAGGACGATGTCTACCACGCCTTCGTCTATGCTCCCTTTCAGGAGCGATTGCACCGCCTGCAACTGCGCCTGGAGCCGGGCGCAAACGTCGAGCAGCGCATCCGCACCGTCGATCAGGAGCGCGCCGACTTCCTCTTGCAGCGCTTCGGCAAAAACTGGGTCAATCCCCAGCTCTACAACCTCATGATCTGCTCTAGCGAGAACGAAGACCGCACCGCCCGCGTGCTGCTGTATGCGATGACCGGACAGCTCTGAGGATGAACAAAAATTCTTAGCCTGAAGAAAGATTCCTATGCCATACTTAATTCCCCTAATTCTTTAAAGGAAGACCAAGGATGAGAGACGATGGAGATTTTCTTAAAGATCTGCGTTTAGAAATCGCAGCCAGCCAACAACGGCGAACAACTTTTGTTCGTTTGAAGCTCGGAGCCATCATAGGGATCTTCGGACTGGGCAGCATCAAGTTCGATTCGCTGTCTGCTTATCCGCTGTTATATCTCACTCCGTTTGCGGTGCTGGTGTTCGACCTCTTCATCGCCGGTGAGGACTTCGCCGTCAAACGTGCCGGCCGCTTCCTGCTTCTGAATCCCTGCACACCGAAAGAAGAGAAGCGATGGGAAAGAACCGTATGCGCGAACCGCGACCCGGTATCGACAGCCGCTCATCTGATCTCCTCGGTTGTCCTGCTGTGCGCGGCGGCATTGTGCATTTGGCATTTTGAATCGCCGCATACCACTTTCTATTGGGTGTGGATCGCCTTCTGCATTCTGGTCCTGGTCTTCTTCTCGGTGTACGACCATCTGCTGGTCAGGCGCATGAAGAAATTGCAGGAGTATCTGACCGGGAAGGAACGGCTCCACGCAGACGCTCCCGGCAATTGAGGTTCTCCCCTGGGCCAACGCTGAGCTTCGGCCCAGGGGCCGTGTTGCTTGTTATTTCACGTCCCAATCGAAGCTCAGCCCGCCGATCAGCACGTCCAGCTTGTCCACGGCGGCCTGCTTTTGCGCTTCCAGGTCGGCGGTCTGCTTGCGCGTCTCCTGTAACTGGTCCTCGGCGCGGTTCAGCTCGTCGACAAAGCGCTTGGCTGCGTCGTTGCCTTTGAGAGCGGTCAGATTCTCGCGGTCGCGCGCCTCGTCGGCTGCGGCGGTCTTGCCCTTCTCGGCCACTTCCTCGATCTTGCTGTCCAGGTCGGCAATTGTTCCCTGGGCGTCGATGACCGGCTTCAGCTTCTCCTTCGCATCGGGAACGCGGCTGGCCAGATCGAGCAGGTATTCCCGCTGATCTTCGTCGCTTGTCAGTTTGACTGAAGTCTTTTCCGGTCCCTGCTCGCGCACTTCCAGCTTCTCCGTGCTGTGCGCGGCTACCGGCAGCTTGAAGCGATAGAGATTGGGTGCGGTCTCGGCGGCCTTGATGCCATCGCTCAGCGACCAGCCGTTGGTGCGGCGAGGTTGCTCGAGCAAAACCACGCGATCCATATCGGCGGAGTTGACCGCGGTGTAGGTAATCGATGCCACATCCATGTGCGTCTCGACCACCGCGCCCTTGTGGATCTCGACATGGTGCAGGGTGCGCTTGCTCTCACGGTTGGTGACCTTGACCCGCACCGCCTGATCGACGGCATAGCTGAGCAGCCGCCGCTCGCCGGGATGGATGGGATCGAGCAGCCCCTCGCCGGCAAACTCGCCGCCCTCGAAGATGGAGAAGCTGCCCGAGTCGAGCGTGAGCTTGGATTTGTTCTCCAGCCAGACGGCGCGCAGCGGCTGGCTCTCCCGCTCACTCCACAGCGTGACGTGCTGGGCGGGCAGTTCCTGTTGCAGGATGGGCACCATCGCCGACTCGTTTTTGTGAATGGTCACCGGCTGGGTCAGCGCGTACTCGAAGAAGTCGTCGAAGGCGTTGGTGGCTACATCGCCTTCCTGGATTGCGTCGCTGGCGCGGTAGACGCCGCCGCCTGCATTGCCGCCATAGCCAGGTCCGGCTTGAACTGGAGCGTTCGCTTGGTTGCTAAAGACTGAACCCATCACGCCGTTGGAAATAGCCGCCAGATTTTCTATTCCACCGGTGAATCGGTCGCTTTTCTTCGCCTTTCCCATTTCCTCAATTTGAGTTAAACCAGCACGCGGAGTTTGCATTAAAGCGTTGAGTGTCGCCTGTGACATATATTCCGCCGCCTCATGGGTCTGCGGCGAATACATCGCCTGGGTGGCGATGGGAATCTCCGGGCGGTGGGTGTAGATAGGCTGGGAGAGCGGCTGGATGAAGCTCTGCGGCGCGCCGGCCACCAGCGAGAGTTGCACGTTGTCCCAATCCGCGCCCACGGTGTTATCCACCACCGCCCAGCCCTGCACCGTAGCCTGGCCGTTGGGCACGCGCGGGAAGACCATGCGATAAGTCGACTTCCACACCGGCACTGCGCTGATGTAACTCACCCGTAACTGCCGCTGCCCCTGGCCCAGGGCGTCGAGGGTCAGATGGCGGCCCTGCTGATTCTGCCCCGAGGCCAGAATCTCCAGATAGGCGTTGAATTGCTTTTGCAGCGCGGGGTCGGCCATGCGTACCGAGACCGCATCTGTCAGCTCGGCCGTGCGCAGCGCACCCGCGTCGGTGGCGACGATGAGGAAGTAATGATCGTCGGAGGTCTGGCCGTTCTTGTCCGTCTCTTTGCGGAACTCGACATTGACCAGCCTGCCGGCGAGCGGAGCGCCCGCGCCGGTCACCTCCAGCCGCTGCCCGCGCAGGGCGTGGTAGACGGCAATGGTCGAGGGATAATCCTTCAATCCCAAAGAGAGCGTCTTCAATTGCTCTTCCAGCGGCATGGTGGAGTTGTAGTTGACCCCGGCGATGCGCCCGCCGCCCTCGTCGAGCACGGTGAGCGATTGCAGCACGTCGTTCAGTTGCGATGAGGTGAAGTCGATGGCCACGCGCTGATTGCCGCTGACCTGGCCGGCGTGCTCGAAGTAGCCCACGCCGTTCTTGTAGAGAACGACCTTGCGCACCGGCAGGTCTTTAATCACCGCGGGAACGCTTGTGGGCGCGGCGGCCGGTCTGGTTTTGACCGGCGCCAGTAGCGGAGCTTGTGCGGAAAGTGTGAGGGCGAGTGTTCCTAAATTAAGCAAACTCATGAGGACAAACGTACGGCGCATACTGCCTCCTCGGAGCATCCGAGCGGACACTCTACTCTCTTGGACCCCGCGGAGGGCAAAATGGTTCCCGTTGTCACAAAGAAAGTTGTGGATGGCATTTTGAGAAAGCAAGCAGGTCACGTTGCCCCATGCGGATTCCATTAAAGGAGGAAGCAGGGGTCTTTAGATCCCTGAAAAGCAGCGCAAATACATGGGCTTTAGCCTCGGAACCAGTTTTCATCTCGCGGATCACACACGAACCGCTTCCGGGGCTGAAGCCCTGTCCAGAGCACAATCCTAGCAGGGGTCTGAAGACCCCTGCTCCCTCCGGCGGGAACAAAGCGCCTGCGTTCTGCGGAGTTTGAACCTCTCCCACTTTCGAGACCGTAACTCCGGCTATTTTTCGTCCCTGGTTTGCAAGGACAGGTAGCGCTCGTAGCCCAGTTCCTTGATCTGGTGCATCTGGGCTTCGAGCCAGTCCACATGCTCTTCCTCGTCCTTGAGCAGGGCGACAAAGAGATCGCGGGAGCCGTTGTCCATCTCGTCGGTGGCGATGCGCACGGCCTGGTTGTAGCTGGCCACGGCGCCGATCTCGAGTTTCAGATCGGACTCGATCTGGGCGCGCACGGTGCCGCCGATGGTGAGCGCCAGCGGCTCCATGCTGGGGGTGGCGTCGAGGAAGAGAATGCGCTCCATCAGCTTTTCGGCGTGCTTCATCTCGCCGATGGAGTTCATCTTGATCTGCTTGGCCAGCTTGACATAGCCCCAGTTCTCGCACATCTCGGCGTGGACGAAGTACTGGTTGATGGCGGTGAGCTCCTCGCGAAGCGCAAGATTCAACTGCTCGATGACCTTCGGATTACCCTTCATGGCGCTCATTGTAGCGAAAAAAGCGCTCAATGCAATCGAAAAATCGCCGCGTGCGGGGCGGCGTGGCGCGCAACTTTGTACCACCCCGGGATTTTGATCTGAGAGAAGGTGAAGCATGAGCGCCGTCCCGACGGGACTCCGGAGGCATTTTGGGGCTGCTTTCCCAGCGCTGAAGCGCTGGGCTAGCATCCACTGCGCCTACGGCGCGGGCGACGGGCAGCATGGAGCGCTTTTACAGCGGCGCCCTTTTTTGAGGGGCACCAACCGTAAAATCTTCGGCCCCGCCGGAGGAGACTTACTCCTTATTCCCTTGTTCTCTGCCCTAGTGACTTTAGTCGCTTCGCCGCTCGCGCGGCCCGGCCTACTCTGCGTTCAGACACTTTATTCACCCCCGGAGGGAACGCATTCATGTTTTGCTATCAATGTGAACAGACCTCGCAAGGCCAGGGCTGCCAGACCATCGGCGTCTGCGGCAAGGACGAGAACACCGCCACGCTTCAGGATCTGCTGATCCACACCCTCAAAGGGGTGAGCCAATACGCCCACCGCGCCCGCCTGCTGGGTGCGGCCGATGCCGAGATCGACGCCTTCGTCATCGAGGCCATCTTCGCCACGCTCACCAACGTCAACTTCGACGAGAACGCTGTCGCGGCGCTGGTGTACAAGGCCGCCACGGTGCGCGACCATGCCCGCACACTTTATACCGAAGCCGCCGCCAAGGCCGGTGTTCCCGCCGAAGTCCTCAGCGGCCCCGCCGTTTTTCAGCCTGCAGCCGACCGGCTGGAGCTTCTCAATCAGGGCCGCGCCCAGCTCATCCCCCTCACCTATCTGAGCGGCAACGGCGTCATCCCCGAAAATAGGGAACTCAAGAACCTGGAAGAGCTGGCCATCTATGGATTGAAGGGCGTGGCCGCTTACGCTTATCACGCCATGATGCTGGGCTCGGCGGCTCCCGCCTCCTACGCCATCATTTACGAGATTCTCTCCGCGCTAACAGAAAAGCACAGCGTCGAGGAGTTGCTGGGGCTGTCGCTCAAGGTCGGCGAGCTGAACTACGCGGTGCTGGAGCAGTTGGACGCAGCGCACACCGAGACCTTCGGCGCGCCCACCCCGGCGCCCGTCCGGCTGCAACCGCTGGCGGGCAAGGCGATTCTGGTCAGCGGCCACGATCTGCACGACCTCTACCATCTGCTGCTGCAAACCGAGGGCCTGGGCATCAACATCTATACCCACGGCGAGATGCTGCCCGCGCATGGCTATCCCAAGCTCAAGGCCTTCCAGCACCTGGCCGGAAACTACGGGGGCGCCTGGGTCGATCAGGCCGATGAATTCGCCGATTTCCCTGGCGCGATTCTGATGACCTCCAACTGTATCCAGAAGCCCAAGGAAAGCTATAAAGCGCGCATCTTCACCGCCGGCGCGGTTGAGTGGCCGGGCGTGCAGCACATTGAAGGAACCAACTTCGCCCCGGTGATCGCCGCGGCGCTGGAGGCACCCGGCTTTACCGAAGAGGGCAGCGGCGAGACGATCCTCACCGGTTTCGGCCACGCAGCGGTTCTGGGCCATGCCGGAACCATCGTCGATGCGGTCAAGAGTGGCGCGCTGCGCCGCTTCTTCCTCATCGGCGGCTGCGACGGCGCACGCTCCGGGCGTAGCTACTACACCGAACTGGCCGAAAAAGTCCCGCAGGATTGCATCATTCTGACGCTCGCCTGCGGCAAGTTCCGCTTCAACAAGCAGGAGTTCGGCACCCTGGGCGGCCTGCCCCGGCTGCTCGACCTGGGCCAGTGCAACGACGCCTATTCGGCCTTGAAGATCGCCCAGGCCCTGGCCGCGGCCTTCGAGTGCGGCGTCAACGACCTGCCTCTCTCGCTGGTGCTGAGCTGGTATGAGCAGAAGGCAGTGGCGATTCTGCTTACCCTGCTGTGGATGGGCGTCAAAAACATTCGCATCGGACCAACGCTGCCCGCCTTCCTCTCCCCCGCCGTGCTCAAACTGCTCGCCGACAACTTCAACCTCATGCCAATCACCACCGTCGATGCCGATCTGGCCGCGATTATGGCATAGCATATGAGCGGTGTTAGCGAGGTTGGCGGCGTTAGCATTCATTCTGTATCCATCGGCCTCCCCACTTCCCCAAACGCCCCGCGGACAGAACATCGTCCGTGGGGCGCTCTTTTTTGCGGGCCAGACGCGGAGCACGGTTCTTTCAGCTCAGCTAATTGGGGGGATTTGGCGTTGAATCTCACTCGAAGCGCACAATAGTAGCAAATCTCGCCCGCTTCCGGCGGACCTACAGTACGAGGAGAACGACCCATGAGCACCTCCCAGATCAAAGTTGTAGCTTTCAACGGCAGCGCCCGCAAAGGCGGCAACACCGCCATCCTGCTGCGCGCGGTGATGACGGAGTTGGAAAACGAAGGCATCCAGACCGAACTGGTCGAAATGGCCGGCGTCGAGATCCACGGCTGCAAGGCCTGTCGCCTTTGCTCCGCTCGCAAGGACCATCGCTGCGGCCAGACCCACGACGCCTGCAACGCGTATATCGAGAAGATGGAAGAGGCGGACGGCATTCTTTTGGGCTCGCCCACCTACGTGGCCGACGTGACCCCGGAGATTAAGGCGCTGATGGACCGCGCTTGCCTGGTCTCGAAGGCCAACGGCGGCATCTTTCGCCGCAAGGTGGGCGCGGGCGTAAGCGCCGTGCGCCGCGCCGGAGCCATCCACGCGCTGGACTCGCTGAATCATTTTTTCCTCATCAGCGAGATGATCGTGCCCGGCTCGACCTATTGGAATCTGGCCATCGGCCGCGAAATCGGCGACGTGGAGCGGGACGTCGAGGGCATGCAGACCATGCGGGTGCTGGGACAGAACATGGCCTGGCTGCTGAAGAAGATCAAAGCCTGAAGCGCATCCCGGCTTTGGGCGCTCACTAGGGACAGGATCGAAAATGCAGCTTTTCGCAGCGCCCCTACGGGGCGCGAGACGGATTCTGGCATTTTTCCCAGGGTTCCGCTGCGCTTCACCCTGGGCTATTTTCGTTGCCTCCCTCCGGGAGGCGCTACGGACATTCACCCCGCCGAGAGGAATGTCGTGCGTCGAGACGCTCCGAATCTTCGGGAGGTCTCGCGTCCGTTGTCGATGCGAGCCCTCCCGGCCTAGTCCCTCAGTCCCTCGTTCCCTCAGTCCCTCGTTCCCTCAGTCCCTCGTTCCCTTGTTCCCTTGTTCCCTGATTCCCAGATTCGTCGATTTGCTTCCACGCCCTGTTTTCGGCGATACTTAGGTGTTGTGTCTTGCCAGGCTGGGCGTTCTTGTCTGGCCGCATCGGACAGGCGCGCGGATTTTTGTCTGCGCCCGCCGGGAAGACCCCAAAAAGCCGCAACAGAGCACCGGATTTTGAAAGGAACCGTATCGCCGTGGTGATGATTCGTTTGGCGCGTTTTGGCGCCCGCAAGCAGCCCTACTATCGTATCGTGGTCATCGAGAAGGACCGCGCCCGCAACGGCCGCTCCATCGAGGTCGTCGGCACCTACAACCCCCGCACCAACCCCGCCTCGGTGGAACTCAAGTATGAGCGCATCGATTATTGGCGCGGCGTGGGCGCGCAGTTCACGCCCATCGTGGCCAAGCTGGTGGCCAAGAACCCCGCTCCCGTCCCGGTAGCTGCCTAACTCTTGAATTTGCTTCTCACTCAGCGTGTGCGCCAAAGTTTTTCCTCAGGCGCACACAATTGGTGTTAGCAATGGCTCGACGTGTGTTACTATTCGCCCACCGGGCCATGCAGCTATTTCATGAAGCGTACGATCAGGGGCGACTTGATGATGCAACTCGATATGGTGGCAGTAGACGAACTGGTCCGCGAGATTGCGCGGGCGCTGGTAGACGATCCGGACGCCGTCGAGGTTGAAGCGGTGGGCCGGGATGAGAACACCATCCTCAAACTCCGCGTTGCGCCGCAGGATGTGGGCAAGGTGATCGGCAAGCAAGGCCGGACGGCGCGCTCCGTGCGCACCATTCTGGGCGCCGTCAGCATGAAGATGCGCCACCGCTACACGCTCGACATTCTGGAAGAAGACGAAGCTTAAGATGCCCGCTGGTTGCAGGCGCGGGAGGCGTCGATGAGTAATGCCGGCACCTGGGTGTGGCTGGCCCGCATCCGCCGCCCGCAAGGCCGTAAAGGCGAAGTTTTTGCCGATCTCCTCACCGATTTTCCTGAAAAATTCTCTGAACGCAAGCACCTCTGGTTGCTATGCGAGCCTGACGCCGCCAAGCCTGCCCGGCCGGCCGCCGCGCCGCGCGAGATCGAGCTGAACGCCCACTGGCTGCACAAGGGCGGCGTGGTGCTGCACTTTGCCGGCGTCGACTCCATCACCGCGGCCGAGACTCTGGCTGGGCAGATCGTCGCCATTCCGCAATCGGAGCGCGCCCCCCTGGGTGAAGACGAGTTTTATATTGGCGACCTGATCGGCAGCACGCTGATCGACCTAACTCCCGCGGAGCCGTCTGCCATCGGAGTCATCGAAGACGTGGACCGCAACGCCGGCCCCGTGGCTTTGCTGGTGGTGCGCGGAGCTATTGGGGAGATACTGGTTCCCTTCGCCAAGAGCTTCCTGCGCACTCTCGACCTGGAAGCCAAGAAGGTCGAAATGGCCCTGCCCGAAGGGCTGGTGGATCTGAACGTGCCGGGAAAAGCCTGAGGTTTCGCTCGACTGCACCTGATCTTTGTGTCTGCGATTTCCCTATCATCCTTTTGCCTGCAAATCCTTGCTCATCTTTCTGCCTGCAAGAACACCCACAGAGGGGCTGGCTTGTACAGGATAAGGATCGAGTCCAATGGAATGGCGTACCTGGACAAGTCTTGTAACAGGGCACGACTTTAGTCGTGCCGAAAAACGCCCAAGACAGACCCGGCTTTAGCCGCTGCAAGACGTAAATCATAGAAAATCGAAATGCAGGGGCTAAAGCCCACACATTCCAACTTTTTTGCGGCACGACTGAAGTCGTGCCCTGTTACAAAGCGTTCAAAGCAGAAGTCCTACCTGGAAACTACCAGAGGCCTTGGCTGCGCGTGGCCGTATATCAATCCCCGTACTGCCTCTCGCACGAGCTTTTGAAGCATGCTCAGAGGTTTATTGAAACGCCAGCGGCTTCCACACACCATTTTGTTTCAGCGCCAGTTGCAGAGGGCGCGGCGGGCCCTTGGGCGGAACCGTCACTTCAATCCATAACTCCTCACCGGCCTTAAGCCGGGAGGGATCGGCGGCGTGCTCGGGGATATAGAAGTCCACCGGCTGCTCCAAGGTGAGCGCGTCGCAGGCGTCACCGGGCGCAGCCAGAATCGTCGCCCCATCGCTGTTCGTTTCGATGGGCAGAAAGCCTCCACGGTGGATCGTGGGGCCAGCGAGAGGCATCGCCACCAGCTTGGCGTGATCGATCGTCAGCCGCGCCTGGTAGCGATCCGCTTGCTGCGCAATGAACCAGGGAGCATTCCGCAAGGGATTTCCTTCATTCTCCGGCAATGGAGAAGGGGGTGTGATGCGTCCGCACCCATCGACCCTCAAGCGCAGGCTCAGGTAGCGCCCGCGCATCACCAACTCCGGTTCGTAGGCCACGGTGCGGGTCCAGACCCGCGGGCAGTTCCAGCGCTGGTAGAGATATTTGGCGGCAATCGACGAGACAATCGCCAATTGAATCAGGAGCAAAACGACGGAGGTCCGGGAGAGCTTCATTCCGCCTCCTTGAGAGCGAGATTGTTCTTCCCCATGCGCGCGACCAGTCTGCGCCGGGTCTTCTCCAGCGTCCAGCCCCCGGCTAAAAAGAGTACGCCGAGACCGATTAACCCCAGCGAGCGGCCGACTTTATCGAAGACGTCGCTGAAGTAGAACCAGCCCACGGCAATGGCAAAGCCGACAATTCCATAGTTGACCAGCACCTTGCTGGCCAGATGCACTCCCCACCAAATCAGGAAGACGGCAAAGGCCGCCACCAGCCCATGCGCCCAGAGATTGGGCTCGGTGCGCACCCAGGAGGAATGCACATCTCCAAAATCGTAATGCTGGGTCCAGGTGCGGGCGCACCAAGGCAGCACCAGCGATAGAATCAGCGCCTTCGTTACCGGCACCGTGCTCTTGAGCAGGCGGAAGAGCGAGAAGAGCAGGGGCAGCGCCGCAATCGCCAACCAGGCCCACACACGTAATTTCAGAGACAAGAAGCTTTGCTCACCCGACCAGGAACGCCAGCTCTCCAGCATGAAGACAACGCCCACCACAGCGGCGATGGCCGCAGCGGCGAAGAGCACTCCCTGCGCCACCTTGCGCTTCGATCCCAGAAAAAGCGTCAGGTAGAGCACCGCCCATACAAAAAGGAAGCGGCCGAGGTAGACCTCCGCGCCGATATGCCCCTGGGCATAGAAAGAGATCTCGGAGAGCATCCAGGCAGGGAAGAGCAGTAGCGTGAGGATCTGCTGGGCCTCGTCCTGGAGCAGAATCCAGCCGGCCAGGGCGGCCACGGCCCATAGCAGGATGGCCGCCGGCCAGTGCTCCTGGATATTGAAGATCTGGCCGACCAGAGCAATGGCCGCGCCGGTGGAGACGGTTCCCACGGCATGTAGCGCCGTCGAGAGGCCGCGAAAGCTCCCCCGCGCCAAGCCGCCGCCCAGGTGGAAGACGGTCACCATGGCTAGCACCAGTGCAAAGCGCGGGCCGGGGCCCAATTGGTCCCAATGCGCGGAGACGAAGAGCACCACCCCGCAGGCCAGCAGAATGCCGCCCAGGATCAGCGCCACCACCCCCTGCCAGCGCAAACCGGCGGGCTGTTGCTGCTCCGCCTCGTAGGCGCGGATGCGGCGCGCCGCTTCCCCGTCCAGAACGCCGGCCGTGAGCCAGCGATTTACATGCGATTCGTAGTCGGCCATAACTGTCGGCAACCAGTAAAACACATCGCGGCGGGCAGGCGCGTAAATCTTTCCTCTATCCTAAGAAGGTTAGAAGCCATCTCAAAACAGGTTTTGAAAGGGTATGGCTTTAGCCGTGCCGCAAATGCTCAATAAAACTCGAGGGTTTTAGCCCCTGAGGGGGGCTTGGACCAGAAGAGATGGTGTTTTTGAGATGGCTTCTCGGCAGAAGGGTTTGCAAAAGACCATGCGCTTTGAGATCGTCACCATCTTTCCCGGCTTCTTTCAGGGTTTTCTGGAGAACGGGATTCTACGCCGCGCGCTGACCGAAGGGCTGGTGGAGATCGGCATTCACGATCTGCGCGCCTTCACCCACGACCGTCATCGCACCGTCGACGACCGTCCCTTCGGCGGCGGCGAGGGCATGGTGCTCAAGCCCCAGCCCATCGCCGAGGCGCTGGAAGCCATCGGCATCACCCCCAAGGCCCAACGCTCGGTGGAGGGAACAGGCTTCGGTGTGGAGGGTCGGGGCCTCGACGGGAAGGATACGGGCTTCGACGAGAAGGGTACAGGCTTCAGCCCGTACAATGAACCCTCCAATACGGACGGGGCTTTAGCCCCTGAGGGAAATCCGATCTCAACTCACCGCACCCGCGTGGTGCTGCTCTCTGCCCAGGGCCGCCCCTTTACTCAGGCCATGGCGCGGGAACTGGCCGCGCTGGACCGGGTCGTCCTGCTCTGCGGCCGCTACGAGGGTGTGGACGAGCGCATCAACGAGCGCTACTGCGACCTGGAACTGTCCATTGGAGATTATGTGCTGAGCGGCGGAGAGTTGGCCGCGGCGGTGGTCATCGACGCCGCCATGCGCATGATTCCCGGAGTGCTGGGCAATCAGGCCTCGGGCGAGTTCGAGAGCTTTGGGGTGGACGATAGCCAGATTGAAAAGCTGGAGGACGGCGTTCCCCGCTCGCAGCACGGCGCGGGCGGCCTGCTCGACTATCCCCACTACACCCGTCCCGCGGAGTTCGCCGGAATGCAGGTGCCGGAGACGCTGCTCAACGGCGACCATCTCGAAATCCGCCGCTGGCGGCGCCGCGAGCAGTTGCGCAAGACCCTGGCCAACCGTCCCGACCTGCTGCAGCGCGCCGCCCTCAGCAAGGAAGACCGCAGATTCCTCGACGAACTGCGCGCCGAATCGTCTGATTGACGCAGATTCGGTTGTTCAATAGACTGGTTCCATCCTTTGATCCCCGCTCGATTGCCGAAAGGCTTTGGGAGGGGTTACACACTGATGCAGGTGGTCGACTTGGAATCATTTTGTACACAGCGGTATCCAGCCGCATGGAGAAAATGAAAATGACCATCGACGAAAGACTCGAAAAACTGGTTGACCGCCATGAGACACTCACTCAAAGTGTCGAACGGATGGCGTTCACCATGAACAGACAAGAAACCAATCTTGACCGATTGGAAACCAATCTCGACCGATTGGAAAAAGTCACCGCGGAGAACGCCTCATTGATCGGAGTGCTTGCCCGAGCAGTGTTGCGCCATGAAGAGAGATTAGACCGGATGGAAGGAAACTCAGCAGCATAGTCTCCCCCCCCACATGCATCGATCCCAGGGACTGCCGTTCATAAAGCGCTAGAACGTCTTGACCGGCGCAGGCTGTTCCGCCCCCGTCTGCCCAACCGCGATGGAAGCCACATAAAAATTCTCTCCCCGCGTGGGCGCGCCCGCCATGCGCCGCAGCATGGCCAACTGGCCCACATGGGTGAGCGCGTCGGCCACCGGTCCCTGCGCCAGCCGCTCGGCCGGGGCGTGCAACGGCTGCTCGCCGGCCAGGTAGTCGTCGAATGCCTGCAAAGCGGTAAAGAAGCGATGCTGTTCCGCCTCCCAGTCGAGCGGCGCGGAGTTCTGCCAGCGCGCCTGGCCGGCAGCCATGCTCAGCGCCCAGTCGAAGAGGTCGCCCATATGCGCCAGAATCTGCTCCGGTCGCTTTCCCGCTCCGCCGAAGGCGGCAAACGTTTCGGTTGAATTCTCCAGCGCCCGCGCCGCCCGGTAGGCGACGGTGGCCAGCAGGTGGCGCAGCAACTCCCGTTTCTCGTCCATGCGGAAATCTCCTCTTTGCCACTATATCGAAGCCATCCCCGAGATTGAGGGCAAATGAATTAGGCAGGAATTCGACTTCTCTGATAAACTGAAATTTCTGAGTTCAAGAGCAGGAAACGACTATGTCCATTCATCCCGTAATGCAGCGCTTGGCTGACAAGCTCAAGCGTACCGATCTCACCGAGTTCGAGTCCGGCGACCAGATTCGCGTCCAAGTCAAGATTAAGGAAGGCGACAAGGAACGCTTGCAGGCGTTTGAAGGTCTGGTCATCGCCATTAACCGCGGCCCGCAGGGCACCTTTACCGTGCGCAAGATGAGCTTCGGCCAGGGCGTCGAACGCATCTTCCCCTTCAATTCGAAGGTCATCGAACGCATCGATAAGATTCGCAGCTACAAGGTCCGCCGCGCCAAGCTCTTCTACATCCGTGGACTGCGCGGCAAAGCCGCCCGTCTCAAGGAAGTGGGCCGTGTGGTGGCCAAGGCCTAACCAGCGTTCTGCTTCACCCGACAGCCCCGGCTCCGGCCGGGGTTGTTTTTTGCCCGGCGCGCATCCCGTCTTTCTATACTGGATTCATGCATAAATCCCAGCTTTGCGGATGGACGCTCGAAGACGCCGCCCGGCAGCGCGGCTCCATGCGCATTGCCGGCGTCGACGAGGTGGGGCGCGGCCCGCTCTTCGGCCCGGTGGTTGCGGCAGCGGTGATTCTTGCGCCCGGCTGCGGTCTGCCAGGTCTGAACGACTCCAAGCAACTCAGCGAGAAGAAGCGCATCGCCCTCGATGTCGAGATCCGCGCGAACGCCGTGGCCTGGGCCATCGCCGCCGTCGATGCCGAGACCATCGATCGCATCAACATTCGCCAGGCATCGCTATTGGCCATGCGCCGCGCCGTCGATCAACTGGCGCTGAGCCCCGACTTCCTGCTCATTGATGGCCGCGACACCATTGAATGGGACGGACCGCAGCAGTCCGTCATTCATGGCGACGGCCTCAGCGTCTCCATTGCCGCCGCCAGCATTCTGGCCAAGGTACATCGCGATGGGCTCATCGTCGAACTCGACCGCCAGTATCCCGGCTACGGCCTGGCCCGCCACAAGGGCTATCCTTGCCCCGCGCACAAGGCCGCGCTTGACCGCCTCGGCCCCACGCCCCTGCATCGCAGAAGTTTTCAGCCCGTCACCCAGGCCCTGTTGCGCTTTGAAGAATAGGCGCGGCTACAGCCCACGGCATCAGACCGTCAGCGGCTCCAGGTAGTCGGCGTCGATCTCAATGGCCGCATTCTGATGGATCATCTCGATGGCCAGCACAAAGCGCACTCCGCCTTTGCGGCGCACCAGCGTTCCCACCACCCCCTGCATCGGCCCGCTGCGAATGCGCACTCGCTCGCCTACCACCAGATCCGCATATGGCTCGACCTTCTTGCCGCAGAAGCCGGAACGCAGCAGATCGATCTCGGCATTGGAGATGGCAACCGGATTGCCATGACTGCCGACAATATGAATCACGCCCGGCGTTTGCAGCACGCGGACCCGCTCACGGGGATCGATGTGAACAAAGAGGTATGTAGGAAACAGCGGCAGCACTACCTTCACCTTCTGCCGGTTCTTCCATACGCGCAGAGTCTCATAGGTGGGCAGAAAGGCTTCGACCTCGCGCAAAGCCAGATGCTTGATGGTGGATTTTTCGTTTTGCGGCAGAGTGAAAACGGCATACCAGTTGCGCTCGATGGATGCAATTCCACTCTGCGCTGCCGGACGGAAGCCGCTCTCCAACACCGAACCCGCCATCAATGAATCCACTGCCCGTACCGCCTTTGCCGCACCGTCTTGAAATCGGCCCGATCTCCATTTTATCGCCCTGTGGCGCGCGATGAAACAAGCCGATGCAACAGCCAATCCAGGGTCTTTGATCGCATTGTGATGGACCGCTGCGGTTGCCCCCAATCTCGATTTAGAGACCGGGGAAAGCACGAATCCAAAGTGCAAAAGGATGCGGTCAGAGACCGGGGCCCTGCGGGAATTCTAACGTCCCCGCGGCTCGCCGGTGGATTGAAAAGCGACGCCGGCGATCTCTTCGCCCGAGGCCAGCACCTCGCGCAGCCGCTCGGCATTGGCCCCGCTGCTTACGGCCGCGGTCTGCAATACGAGTAGCGCCGCTGCCGGCGCAGTCTCTTGTGGCAGACGGAAGATCCACGGCACATTGGTTGCGGTCAGCGACTTGTCCGCGCTCAACGCCACCACTGGAACAAAAGCCTTCAGCGCCAACTGCTCGGCCAGATGGCTCGCATTGCGATCCAAAGCCAGGATGGCCAGAGCGTGCTCGTCCATCAATGCGTGAACCAATTGCGTGGAAGCCGCTCCCCAATTCTGCTCGCTGTCTACTGCCACCAAGCGCCAGGCGCGTCCAACGGGAGCCGCAGCCAGCGCTGCCTGCATCTCCGCGGAGTGCGCAATCAACGCGGCCCGCGGACCGAAGAGCACCACGCTCACCGGCCCCTTTGGCGCATCGGCAAGATGCGGACCTTTGTACTCCACGCCCTCCTCGCCTACCCGCGCATACGGCGGCTGCGTTGCGGCAGCCACCCCTTGCGGGGCAGGAGTCTTTTCTGCAGGGCCGGGACCATGAACTGGACTGAGCTCAATCGCAGGTGGCCGCGCCAGCGGCGTCTGCTGCACCACAGGCGGCGTAGGCGCCATGGTTGCAACCCGATATGTGATTGCGCCGTTGTGCACTGTGCCCAGATACAGCGGCGCAACATTTTTCTGATTGGGATCGAAGACCATGTGCCCGGTAACGCCGTCGAACTCCTCGATGTTGGCCAGCGCATCGTGAATGCGCGCGCGATTCAATCCTGCCTTGCAGATGGATTGCAACAGCGCCGTCATCGCATCGTAAGCCAGCGCCGCGAACTGCTCCGGCTTCTCGTTGAAGCGCGCTTCAAAGCGCTGATTGAAGCCCAGCCATTGCGCATCGTTGCGCGTGGGATCGTAAGGGAAAACCGCCTCGAATCCCTCCGCCGCATCGCCCGCCTTGGCCAGCAGTTCCGGCCCCAAGGTGCGATATGCACCCAAGACACGCTGCTTCATTCCCGCCGCCCGCATCTGCTTCAAGATGATCGCGGCTTGCTCCTGGTCGGCCCACAACACAACGGCATCAACCCGCGAGGAACGAATCACATTCAACTGCTTGCTGAAATCCGTTTCGCCCGGCAGGTACTTTTGCTCGATCACAATGGGGTGGCCCAAACGCCGCGATGCATCGCGCAACTTGAGAACCCCGAAGCGCCCATAGCGGCTGTTCACGCGTAGAATCGCCACTCGCTTCAATCCCAGTTCGCTATACATGTGCCGCGCCAGCGTCAGGCTCTGTACGCGATCGTCCTGCAGAACCTCAAAAAACCAAGGAATATAGGTCTCGGGAATGGTGGGATCGGTAGAGGCCGAGTTGACGATGGGAATCTCCGCGCGCAGCGCCACGCGCAAAGCGATGTGCGTGGACTCCGAACTGATCGAGCCAAAGATCGCCCAGTCCTGATCGTCGTAGACCATCTTCACGACTTCATTGGAAGCCGAGCCCCAGATGGTCGGATCGGTAGGCCGGTCCTCGCCATAGACCGTTTTGGCCTGCCAGTTGTCGTAGTCGTTGTGCAGCATCAACGTATAGGGCAGCCCGTTAAAGCCGCCTCGCGCGTTCGCTTCTTCCAGCGCCAACTGCGCGCCGTGCAACATGCGCAAGCCAAAGACCTGCTCCGGATTGTGCTCGATCGGCCCAAAGAATCCGATGCGCACTTCCTTCAAGTTCTTGGGCTCCGGCAGATCGCGCCCCGCGCCTGAATAAATATTGGGATGGATGTAATTGAGATCGTAGGGTGCGGCGAACTTCGCGTAGGGACTCAGATCCGCCGGCTCGCCCGCATACGGCGCAACCGCGCGATCCCGCGCCGGTCCCGGCGGATGCGCGCCACACGCACACTTGCCCTGAACCGTGCTGGTAATCGTATTCGCGCTCGGCGGTGCACTCTTACTGTAATCCTGAGCGCTGAGGCTGACGGCCAATCCCACAGTCAGCAGCCCGCAGGCAACCCCCATCCATCCCTTGCGCATGATTGCGTCTCCTTGTACGAAAGCAGTGCGCCAAACCTACCGTGCCGCGTCAGCGGCGTCTGCCGCACCGCAGGCGCCCGCCCCACCGCAGGTGGTCTTGAACATGGCCATGGCCTCGATCTCCACCAGCAACTCGGGCCGGCAAAGATGCGCCTGAATGCCGATGGACGCGGGCACGGGATCAAGCCCCTGTTCCTTGTAGAATGCGGTGCGGATCTGATTGAAGACGTCGTAATCGCGATCGATGTCGCGCAGATAGCAACTGGTCTTGAAGACATCCTTCCACGTCGCGCCTTCGCTCTCCAGCAGCCCGGTGATGTTGTCGAAGGTGCGTTTCAATTGCGCGGGAAAATCGCCGATGTGCACACTCACGCCGTTCTCATCGATCGAGGCCGTGCCGCTGATGATGAGAATGCAAAGGCCATTCAGATCGATTCTCATGCCGCGCGAAAACGAACTCGGCTTGGCGTAGTGGAAGGCTTCGTTCAACACGCCCAGGTTGGTCATGGCGCGCTTTTCAACGGGCCCTTTTGCAATGCTCTCCAGAAGTTCCGCAATTCCGTTCATGATGACTGCTCCTTGATCCTTGTTGCTTGACTCTTACGGTTGATGAATTCCGTGGCTCAAACCCTTGGCCGTGGCGACCCAGAGATCGCTGCCCTGAAAGTCGATGCCGAGAATGTAGTTGTGCGCCGGCGCGCTGGACACGGCGATGGACGTAATCTTGCCCGCCGCGTCCCGGACTGTCATCTCCGGCTTGCCGTCCTTCAGCGAATTGCGGTAGACGGCCCAATTCACGCCGTCGTAGTAGGCCAGCCCCTTGTCGGTGCCGAACCAGCAGCGATTCGCGTCCACCGCTTTGAGGGTGTTGGTGAAGTTAGACGGAAGACCGCTGTCTTTGGTTAAAAAATTATGCCAGTAGCGGCCGTCGTAGCGGCTGTCGCCGAAGTACGTGGCCGCCCAAACGATCTTGTCCACATAGTTGACCGAGGTAACGATCTCGTGAATCAGGCCCTGATCCTTGAAAAGAACGATCTCGTTCTCGCCATCGGGATCTTCATATTTGTCCCAACGCCCGGTCTTCTGGTCGAGTTCCAAAAGCCCGCTGCCCCACACCGCGAAATAGACCTTGCTGGGCGTAGCGGATACGCCGTAGACCCAGATCTCCACCATCGGCGTATTGCGTTCGTTGTAGAGCGTCCACTGTCCGGTACGCGTATTCAACATGCAGGCGCCCGCAGCGGTGGCCACCCATACATGTTCGCCCTCCACCGATACACCGTAGACCACATCGTTGCTCAGTCCCGAGTTCAACTGTGTATAGGTGTCGATGCGCCCGCCGGAGACGCGGCTCAACCCCGCCATGGTGCCCGCCCACACATCGCCGCTGCGCTTGTCCAACGCCAGCGAAAGCACAGCGCGATGAGCCAGTCCATCCTTGGTGGTGTAAGTCTTCCACACATGATCTTCATAGACCGCAAGCCCGTTTTCCGTGCCCGCCCAGATGCGTTCCCCATCGACCAATACCGTGAACACATGATTATCCGGAAGCCCGTTGGCGGTGGTGAAGTTCTCGAATTTGAAGTGCGGCAGCGCCTGTGTCGCGAGCAATTGCGGCGCGGCAGGTTTGTCTTGCGCCAGCGCAGCGATCCCCATCGCAAATGCCAGGGCCATCGGCAACATCATCGCCAGAGATTTCCTATTGGCACAGTTCGTCATCGCGTCCTCAAGTATTCGATCAAGTCGTTGAGCTCGTCCTTGGTCAGATCGTTGGTGCGTCCGTGTTTGTCTTCAGGATTGTAGACCGTCCAGATCTCCTCCAGCGTGTGCGCCGATCCGTCGTGCAGATAGGGCGCGGTCAGCGCAATGTTGGTCAGTTGCGGAGTATCCAGCAAACCGGTGTTGTCTGTGGCCTTGCGCGTGCCAACATCGAAGCTCTTCTGGCTGGTTCCCTTGGGGCCGCTATGACAATAGGAGCAACGGTTCTTCTCTGCAATGGGATTGCCGAACTTGTCCATGCTGCGCTCGAAGATCGCCTTGCCTCGCTCCTGCGCCAGCGTCATCTCCCTGCCCTGCAAGCGCCATCGATTGGGCCGCGGCGGCAGGCTGCGAATGTAGAGAGTCAAATCTGTTAGCGTCAAGTCGTCGTAGTTCTCCGCGCGCCAAAAGTATTTTTCCGTGCGCACGCCGCACTCGACGGGAATACTGGGATTGCCGCCGTTCCACTTGAAGGGCTCGGTGCCCTTGATGTCTTCGATGAGCCGATTGTCCACAATGTCGCGGCCGAAACCGTCCGGCTCCAGATCCCAGGCCAAGCCGTCGAAGGTTGAGTCGATATGGCAGCTCGCGCAGCCAATCTGCCCTTGAAACGATTGCCGCGAGGTATAAAAGGTCAGTTCGCCGCGACGCAGCGCGGAGATCTTCTTGGGTCCATCGAGGGTTATCGTAGAGGCTACACGATCGGTATGCGTATCGATCACACCGATGCTGTCTTCAAGCCGGTTGGCCACATAGACCTTGCTCCCATCGCGGCTCACCGCCAGACCGCGCGGCTCGTGACCCACGGGAATGCGCGCCACCATGTAGTTCGCGCTGGCCGCGAGATCGCGTATGTTCGACCCAGGATGCAGGCTCACATAGCGCAGCAATCTCTGCACATCGATGGCCAGCACCACTTCCGATCCACCGCAACTCACATAGATGCGCGATTTGTCGGGCGTGATGACCACCCCGAAAGGACGCGAAGCATAGCGTTCCAACTCGTCGAGTGGCACTTCCACCGGAGTCTTGCCCACATCCGCGCCAAACAGCGTCAACGAGTAACCAAACGCGCCATCGTGCTCCAGATGCGCCAGCGGCACGGTGTTTTTGGGATGATATTCCGCTACCGCGCCCAATCTTCCATCGGTTGAAAAGGCCAGATGAAAGACGCCTGCGATACGATGGAGAGGCATGTGATCGACCACCACTGCGCGCGCAGTATCGATCACCGTGATCTCCGACTCGGGCGCAATGCGATTGTCCAACTCGCTGCGCACACGTGGCGGGTTGGGATAAATATGCGTGGCATAGATGCGGCTGCCGTCGGGCGAAAGCGTCAGATAACTCGCTCCACGCCCCGCCAACAGACGCTTCTCTTCCTCGCCGGTTTCGGCGTTGAGCACCGCGATGTCGTTGGAGATGCGGTTGGCAACATACAGCCGCTTGCCCGCCTTGTCTTCAACCACCCCCGTAGGCTCCGCGGCCACCGGCCATGTCGCCGTCACTGCCAGCTTGTTCGTATCGATAACCGAAAGCGTATCGTCCCATGAGTTGGTCACGAAGAGCCTACGTCCATCGGTGGAGAGCGCAATGCCGCGTGGCACGCGGCCCACGTCAACTTTTGCGATTGTCTTGGTTGTGGTCGCATCCAGAACCCGCACCTCTTCGCTCTGCTGGCAAAGCACATAAAGGCGCGCACCATCCGGTGAGACCAGCACTTCCAGCGGCGAAGCGTAGTTCTCATCGTCGACCGCGTCGGCCTGCACAGGGCGGCCGTTCCACAGCGCGGCGGTCATGAGCGCCACGGCCAAAAGGCAGCAGGTTAGGCCGCATTGAGTGCGCAGGCGCTGGCTCACTTCGGCTCCTCCACAGTAAGAACTCGATCCACACTCAGCTTCTCTAATGTCTGCTCGCGGCCGCTGGGCCAATGCACAATCAGCTTGTCAATCGTTGTCGCATCGCCCAGACCGAAGTGCAAACGATCTTCGTCTTGCGAAAGATAGCCCGATCCAGCTACGCGCTCCGCGGTGTGGCGCTTGCCGCCGGCAAGCACTTCGACGCGCGCGCCGATGCCGTCGCGGTTGCTTTTGGTCCCCTTGAGCTTGATGGCGATCCAATGGCCGGTGTTGGTCGAAACGTTGTGTAGCAGCGTCCCCTTGCCGCCCAGGTTGACTACAAAGGCGTCCATCTTGCCGTCGTTGTCGTAGTCGGCAAAACATGCGCCGCGCGCCGTGGTGCGCGCACTGAGCACCGGGCCGCCCGTTTCCGAAACATCGGCGAAACGCTCGCCAGGCAAGCCGCGAAAGAGCGTATGCTCTTGCGGGATCAAGTGAATCAGACCGCCGTGAAAGATGAGAATGTCGAGCAGGCCATCGTTGTCGAAGTCGTAGACGCCTGTTCCCCAGCTCACATATTGTGCATTCACCTGCGAGACGCCGGTCTGCGCGCCGATGTCTTCAAAGGTCATCTTTCCGGTGTTGTGCAACAGGCGGTTATAGTGGCCGTCGGTAACCCACAGATCCAACATGCCGCGGCCTTCAAGATCGGTAAAGACCGGGCCCATCGAAGAGGTCGATTCCCCGTTCTGCCCGAAGGCCGTGCCCGACTCGTTGCCGATCTCTTCAAAGGTCCCATCGTGCTTGTTGTGAAAAAGAAAGTTCTCGGTGCGATCGTTGGCAACGTAGATGTCGTCCCAACCGTCGTTATCGAAGTCCGCCGCTGTGACGCCCATGGTGCGGCCCACATAAGCGCCAATGCCGGATTTCTCGGTTACATCGGTGAATGTCCCGTCGCAGTTATTGTGATAAAGCTTGTTGGTTTCGCCTTCGTAGTCCAGCGGGCCGGGATAGTTGTCTGCTGCGTAAAAGGCGCGATACTTGGGATCGAACTTCACATAGCGGCCGATGAAGAGATCGACGCAGCCGTCCTTGTCGTAGTCCAGCCAGGTAGAGCTGATAGCCCATCCATCCACCTTGATGCCGGCCTTCTCTGTAACGTCGGTGAAGTGGCCGTTGCCGTCGTTGTGATAAAGGATGGTCTTCCCGTATCCGGTGACAAGCAGATCGACATTGCCGTCGTTATCGTAATCGGCGGCTGCTACCGCCATCCCGTACATCTCGGGATTGAGGCCGGACTTCTCGGTCACATCGGTAAAGCGCCCATTGCCGTCGTTGCGATAGAGATGATTGTGCGGAGGTGTCGATGGCTTTTCCTTGAGCGGATAAGGGTGCATGGAGTCGTCCAGCGGACGGCCATTGACCACATACAGCGAGGGCCTGCCGGAGTTGTTGTAATCGAACCAGACGCAGCCCGCGCCGGTGCCCTCGAGCAGCGAACCCAACTGCCGCGACCCAAAGCTGTGTGTGAAATCGATGCCGGAGCGATCTGTCGCGTCTTCGAATTGAATCACACTCTGCTTAGGCGCCTGCGGCGCCTGAAGTGCGGCGGGCGCCTGCGGTACAGCGGACGCCGCCGGGGCAACAACTGCTTGCCCCATAGCGGAGGAATCTAGCGCAGCAAGAGAAAGTGTGCTCAACAATAGAACAAGGCGAATCGACATGCTACTTTTCTCCTGCGGCTTTGATTGGTTTCGCGGCAGTCAGATCGGCTGGCGTTGTGGTCCGCAATAGCACGGCCGGCACAACATTCTCCGAAGCGCGCTCGGGTCCCACATGGCAGCCAACGCAGATGCGCTGTTCGCCGCTGCGAATCCAGAACCATCCATGCTCCTGGCGCAACACCGCCCCTTTGTCATCAAGCAAAGCGAAGCGGATCGGCTTGTCGCCTGGCACTTTCACGAAAAAAGAGCCGTCAGACTCGACCGGAGCTGTTCCCGTTATTACCGCATGGCCGGCGGCGTCGAGCGTTTCCAGACGCACTAGTCTGAGCGCGGTCTTCAACGCACCCTGACGCGAATCGCGCGCATCCAGAGCCAGCATGTTGGCATAGCTCCAATCGTGCAGGGCGCTGGGATGACGCCGCGGACGCTCATGCTCTGCGACCACAACGGGCTCAACGAGGTCTTCATTGGGATTCGCAAGCAGCGTTTGCATCGCGAGGGAGCCAGGCTTCCACACCTTCAATGCATAGTGAACAGAGCCTGCATTGCGCGCACTCAGCAGCCATGCGCCTTCGGCGGTCTCGGCCAGTGCGCCGGCGTACTCGGCCTGTGGCGCGACGATGCGTTCTTCGTGGGCCAGTGGCGAAGTAAAACGAGCCAGCGTGGTTCCATGAGTAAAGACCACATCGCCCGAGGCCAACTGCTTGCCGCCCCAGCGGCTCACACCGTGATCGCAACGATAGGACTCGACGCCCGAACCATCCGAGTACATGAGATAGAGTTCCGCCGTTGCGCCCGTGCCCAGCGGATAGCCTGCTTCGAAAAGGATGCGCCCATCCTGCACAACATCGGCGGGCAGCACGCTGGCGGGCAGATGGGTCAACTGGAGAGCATTTTTTCCATCCATATCCGCGGCTTCAATCTGAAAGCCCTGCGGGCCGCGGCGCGCATAGACAATCCGTCCATAGGGGAGATAGAGAGGCCTCACCACATCGGTTGCGCCCGCAACCACTTTGCGCACCGTGCGGTCCTGCAGCGTTAACTCCCACACCTGCCATGGATCGCTTGCGTTCTGCTTGCCGGCGAAAAGCACGCTCTTGCCATCGAAGGAGACCTCGGCATCGGCACTGGCGACGAAGCCCTTCACCAGCGGTTCGGCCTTGCCTTGATGAATCAATTGCAACTGCGCGCCCTGGGGAAAGCGTTCCTCACTTTGCGGCATGGGGCGCAAAGAATCCAGCGGCTTGTAGACCGGCGCGGCCGTCACGATCAGATCTGCTGCCGGGGCCTGCGCCGTATCGGGAGCAAAGCCGCAAACAGAGAGAAACCCTGCAATCGAGGCCGCCAGCAGCAGCACTCTCAAAGGCGTCTTCATCCCATTGCCTCCACGGCCTGCAGAACTTCTTCATGTCGGCGATTGTATTTCGCAGCGGGTTGGGTCACTTCCATTTCGTGCAGCGCAATCCATGGATCGAGCATGTGCATCATGGCGTCGAAGGCGGCAAAATCCAGCGACTGTTCACCATCGCTCCAGGCCTCAGAGGGGCAGGGATGCACTTCGACAATCAATCCATCCGCGCCCGCCGCAACAGCGATGCGCGCCAGCGCCGGCACCAGATCGCTGTGCCCCGAGGCGTGGCTGGGATCGGCAATGACGGGCAGATGCGAGATCTGCTTAAGCAGCGCCAGCGAAGCCACATCGAAGGTGTTGCGCATCGAGGTCTCGAAGGTGCGAATGCCGCGCTCGCAGAGAATCACATGCGGATTGCCGTGCGCCAATACAACCTGCGCCGAACACAGCAAATCGGCAACCGTGGCCACCAGTCCGCGTTTGAGCAGCACAGGCCGCCCCGAGCGCGCAGCCGCCGCAAGCAAGGAATAATTCTCCATATTGCGCGAGCCGATCTGCAGAATGTCGGCGTATTCCGCCACCAGGGGCACATCCTCTTCGGACATGACTTCGGTCACGATGGCCAGCCCGGTAGCCTCGCGGGCGCGGGCCAGCATCTTCAGGCCTGCCAGCCCGAGGCCTTGAAATGCATAGGGAGAAGATCGGGGCTTGAAGGCGCCGCCGCGCAGGATGCGGGCGCCGGCGCGGCGCACATGCTCGGCGGTCGCGAGGAGTTGCTGCTCCGTCTCAACCGAGCAAGGGCCTGCCATGGTGACGAATGCGCCGGCGCCGATCTCGAATTCGAGCACCGGCACCGTGGTCTGGAGCCGCTCTGCGCTCTTCAGCACATCCGGGCTTTCGGCAAATCGTTCCTGCCAGCTTTCACACACGCCCAAGCGCTCCAATCCGGGGAAATGTAAGAGTATCGCCTCTTGGTTGAAGTGCGCCTCCACCTCTCGGTTGACCACCTGCGGTGGGGCAGCCGCTTCGCTTGGCCCGCGCCAGAAAAAAGGCGCGGGAACTGGCTTTTGAAGCGAGTTTGATGAAACTGCTAAATTAGAGCACCAGCGGCGGCGGCTTGTAACCGAAGGCTGCGTCCACCACTGAGGCGATGCCCAGCACCGTTTCGTCCTCATAGGGACGTCCGGCGATCTGCACGCCGATGGGCAGTCCCTCGGGCGATTTGCCTACGGGAACCACCGCCGCCGGGGCGGCGAGCGCATTGAACCACTGCGTATGTCGCACCGCATCCAGGTACTCCACCACCCGCCCCTCGATCATCCATACCCGCTCCTTGTGTTTGAAGGCGGGCAGGCTGGCCACTGGGCAGAGCAGAATAGGATGCTCACTCATCTCTTCCAGAGTTTTTGCGCGCATGATGTCCAACTCCGCCCAGGCGTCCAATAAAGACTGCGCAGTCAGCGGCAATTCGGCCTTTTGAAACTCCAAAAACTCCAGGAAGATGGGGCTGAGCCGATGCTCGCGGCCGCGAATCGCCGGGGCATAGAACATTGCTCCGCATTGCACAAAAAACTTCCACCAGAGCTGGCGCAGCAGTTCGAGCGTGCGCGGACGAAAGGGCTCGACGCGGAAGCCCGCCTCACGCAGCGCGGCAGCAGCAGCTTGCACCGCCGCGCGCGTCTCGGGCGTCGAAGGAGCCAGTCCATCGTCTTCAAAGAAACCGATGGTGTTGGCGCGCAGAAGTTTGGCGCTGGGCTTGCGCAGGCGCAGTGGGGGACTAACGGGATCGAGAGGGTCCTGGCCGCTCAGCGTGCGGAAGAGCAACGTCACATCTTCCATAGTGCGAGCCATGGGTCCGATGGCGCCCAGCACTGCGAATGGCCCCACACAAGCAGGTAAATGACCGCGGCCGGGAATGCGCCCCGGCGTCGGCTTCAGCGAGCAGATGCCGGTGAAGTGCGCCGGCACACGCACCGAGCCGCCGCTATCGCTACCCAAGCCAGCAGCGCTGAGGCCCGCGGCAATGGCCGCTGCCTCGCCGCCACTTGAGCCGCCCGGCGTGCGGTCCAGGTCCCATGGATTGAGTGTGCGCCCGTGCAGCAGATTGGCCGTCTCATAGGCCATGAGGAACTCCGGGCAATTGGTTGTGCCCAGGATCAAGGCCCCGGCGGCGCGCAAACGGGCTACCACCAGCGCATCTTCGCGCGGCACATCGCCCTCGTGCAAAAGGCTGCCGATCTCGCACTTGAAGCCCGCCGTGGCGATCGAGGACTTCACCGTCATCGGAAGACCGTGCAGTTTGCCTTGTCGATCATCGAGAGGAATGGCCTGCAAACGCCGGGCATCGGCGCGCACCCGCTCGGCGTCGAAGTCCACCAGCGCATTGAGCACGGGATTCAGTTCTTCGATCTGATGGATGTGCGCCTCGGCCACTTCGACGACGGAGAGTTCGCCCGAGCGCAGCAGATCCAACTGCCGCGCGGCGGACTTTAAAACCAGATCGCTTCCGCTCATCGATTCTCCATCCCATGAGGCGCGCAAGCGCCGTCTGCCGCACCGCAAGCGCCGTCATCCGCGGGCGTGGAAGGCAATTGCCGATAGTTGAAGTGGTAGGAGCGCACCGGCTCACCACTGTCGAAGCGCGTATTCCAATTCAACTGGTAGTCGAGGGACTGGGCATCCAGCGGAAACTCCTCGGAATCTGAGTAAGGATAGGCGCTCATCTTGTGATAAGGCAGTTGCGCCACGGTGTAGGGCGATGCGTCCCACCAGTCCATGTCTTTGACGTAGCCGTTGGCGTAGAAGAAGTAATCGCGCCTCCAGCCCGTGGGCAGCGCGGGCAGCTTGGTTGTATCGAACTCGGCGGCGATCTCTTCGCCGCTGCCAAAGATCACCGCGCGATCGTCGATCTTGGTCAGCAGCGGGGTCACGTCGCCCATGCGGGTGTAGTTGCCACGCTGATGCTGAAAGGGCCCGGTGAGGCTGACGCGGTCGTAGTCGTAGTCCAGATCGCCGGGGCTCTTGCCCTCCAGTTGTGTTGGATAGCCGCGGAAGTGCAGTGTGGCCGCGCTCAGCGGCAGCTCTGCCGTTTTGAATTCCGCATCGGCGCTCTGGTCGATCAGGACCTGGTCCCAATAGATCTCCAGATTGCTCATCAGGCGGATGCGATGCGCACCTGCTGGAACCTTGCCGGTGAGATCGACGACGATGGTGCGTTCGAGGCCGGCCGGGAAACCCACTTCGCCCGCGATCCGCTGCCACGATCCATCCGGCATCTCGGCCTCGGCATAGGGCGAGATGGGCTTGATCCCCGCCTGCCATGCGGCATAGAGCGAGGTGGCGCTGAAGTAGTTCACGTAGCCCGTCATCAGCAGCCGCAAGGACTGCGCGTCCAGCGGGCCAAGATCGAGGGTCAGGGCGTGGAGGTTGGCGAAGCCGTCGTAGGGCAGCGGTTTGAATCCGCTGGCGAACTGATGATCGCGGCTGGTCAAAGCTGCCAGCACATCGCGGCCCTCACCGTCCCACGCGCCCACCGGTAGACGCGCACCCTTCGACGCCACCACTTTGCCGGAAGCAAAGGGAGGATCGTCGAGGAAGCGTTCGTCGGGATTGACCTCGACGTTCTGCGGGTGATCCACCGCAACCATGCGCAACTGGTCGATGTAGTTGACCTCTTCCATCGGCTCCATGAAGCGCAGGCTGAGCTTGCCGTTGACCGGAGCAGCCTGCGAACCATCGACCTTGATCCACTCGCCTGGGTTGGGCGTGTTGCGGCGCGTGGGCGTGAACCAGTGGCCCACGACGCCGGCGCCGATCACGTCCGTGACCAGTTGGTATTTCTTTCCATTCCAGGTGAAGAGCACCGGGCAAGATGACCCTCGGCGGTCGGCTTCCTTCATTGCGATCACCTGCTGATGGGGCAGATCGATCTCGTCCTGCAGCACGCCGGTGGGCCACAACATGCGCAGCAGGTCGATCCCTTCGGCATCGCCCAGACCGACCAAAAGTTGTTGAGGTCCCTGCGTCTGATAGCCCGAAGCTCCAGCCAATTCAAACTTCTGCCAATGCCCGCCGGCAAAGACCTCGACCTTGGTACCGATGGCCGTCTTGTTGTCGGCGAAGCCGCTCAGGTCGAGGCGTACGGAGTGATTCTTGTTGCCGCCCACATTGCGCAGCAGCACCGGCGGCGCGTTGATCTGTGTGACGATCAAATCCGCCACGCCGTCTCCATCCACATCGGCGGCGATCAGGCCCCTCGGGGCTTTCAGTTTTACCTTATCCAATCCGAGAGTAACGCTCACATCCTCAAAGCTGCCGTCGCCTTTGTTGCGCAGCACCCGCACCTGCGGCCCGGCTTTGGTCTCGACGATCACGGCCAGATCGATCCAGCCGTCGTTGTCGATGTCGATGGGAGTCAGGCCCCATCCGCGCAATGCATCGTGCAGAGGCAACTCGACACGCTCGAATTGCCGCCCAATATGGTTTGGTCCCTCGACGTTGCGCCACAGCGTCAGCCCCGGCGCGCCGGCGTGAGTGACGGCAATATCCATCCAGCCGTCCTTGTTGAAGTCGAGGGCGATGATTCCGTTGGTTGGAGGAAGCGGAAAAGTATTCACGCCCGGCTGACCAGCTCCATACAGCCGTTGCGTAGGATACTTCCCTTCACGCGGATTTACGTACAGCAGCGGCGTAGGGCCGTCGCCGGTGACAGCTAAATCCACAGCCCGATCGTTATTGAAATCGGTGAGAATGGCCGCTTGTGTTGTTCCGCTGCCCTCAAAGCCCACCTCGGAGGTCCACTCGGTAAAGGTGCCGTTGCCGTTGTTGCGCCAGAGGACGTTGGATGGACCGCCTGGCTGCAAAGGAACACCGGTCAGCAAGATGTCGAGGTCCCCGTCGTGGTCGTAGTCCACAAAGGTGATTCCGGTGGGCCGGTTTTTCGCAATCAGCCCCGCCGTCGCCGTTACATTCTCGAACTTGCCCTTGCCCAGGTTCTTGAAGAGCAGCAGCGAATCGTCGAGAGCCACGGCCAGATCGTTGAGCCCACCGCCGTCGAAGTCGCCCACCGCGCAGGCCACAGCATGGCCCTTGACCTTGAGACCTGCGGTCGCAGCATCAAAATCTGCAAGGCTGCCGTCTCCCTTGGCGTGGAGGACGTGAATGGCCTGCTCGCCGCTCTGCATCAGCACCAGATCCATGCGGCCTTCGCCGGTCGCATCCAACATGCAAGCGCCGCCGGTGGTGGTCCACGCCCTGGGGAATGCGGGTGCCCCCGGTCTCGTCTTTGAGACCGGGGATTGCATGACTTCCGCTATCATCCGCACCGGAATCATGTTCTTCGCGCCCTTTTCCGGCTCCTCGACCGGCATCACCAGCGAGTAATGGCCGCGTTCTCCGTAGGCCAACCCGATGGGCGCGGTGATCTTGGTGCTGGCCAGGTGTTGAAAGATTTTAAAGTGCTCTTTGGCTTCGGGGGTGTGACCGGCGCGCTGCAGCGCCTGGGCCAGCGAGAACTCCGCCGAGGTGTGCAGCGGCTCGATCGAGAGCGCCCGCTGAAAGCTCTCGATGGCCTGGTCGTATTGCTTCAGGTCCCTGTAGCAGACGCCCAGGTAGTAAAAGGAATCGGCGTCGCGGGGATCGATCTTGACCGCCTGCTGAAAACTGGCCAGCGCGGCATTCAGGTCGTTGGCTCCGTGCTGCGCCAGGCCCAGGTTGTACCAGCCCGCGGCGCTGGTGGGATCGAGTCCAATGCCCTCTTCGAGCACCTTCATCGCCTCCTCGGGCTTTTGCAGGTAGAGCAGGGCGATACCCTCGTTGATGGCCGCCTGGGCCAGCCGGGGATCCATCTTGAAGGCCGCGGCGAAGCTCTCGGCGGCGCGCTCGGTGAACTGCTGGCCCATCTGCGCCACGCCGCGATTGTTGATCCGCACGGCCTCGGCCGAACGCGCCTGCGCCCCAGCCATCGCCGCTGCCGCCGCCAGAATCCCCAGGGCTGCCGCCCGCATCCATTGCCTCAAACTCTTCCTCATCTCCCGCACCAAGCGCAAAGCACCGACTTTCCAGTGTATGCGAGCCGGCAAATCCCCGGCATCCACCCCCGTTTATACTGGCCTTGACATGAATTCCCTGCACCAACTCGATTGGAGCGGCTTTCTGGCCCGGCCGCGGCTGCCTTCGCCTGAGCCCGAGGTCTTCGACGCGCTCTATCGCGAACCGATGCTGATTACCGGCGCGGGTGGCTCGGTGGGCACCGCGCTGGCCCTGCGGCTGGCCATGCTGACCCCGCCCAAGATGGTGCTGCTGGAGTCTTCCGAGACCAATCTTTACGCCGTGCAGCGCGCTTGGCGGCGGGCGGGAGCGGCCGGCGCGATGGTCCCGCTGCTGGGCAGCATCGCCGACCGCCCCCTGCTGGACCGCATCTTTATCGCGCACCGGCCCCGCCTGGTCTTTCACTCCGCCTCGTTCAAGCACGTGCCGCTGATGGAAGAGCACCCGCTGGCGGCCATCGCCAACAACGTCTTCGGTACCGAGACGCTGGTGCGGGCCGCCGCCCAGCACGGCGCGCGCGTGGTGCTGCTCTCCACCGACAAGGCCTGCGAGCCGGTCTCGATTCTGGGCGCAACCAAGCGCGCCGCCGAGCAGATTGTGCTGGCCGCCGGCGGCACCGTGCTGCGCCTGGGCAACGTGCTGGCCTCGCACGACAGCGTGGACGAGATTTTTGCCCAGCAGATCGCCCACAACGGCCCGCTGACCGTCACCGACCCCGCCGCGCGCCGCTACTTTATGACCCTCGACGAGGCCGTCAACCTGACCCTGATGGCCGCCGCGCAGCCGGTTCCCGCGGCGCTGCTGGCCCCGGCGCTGCCCTGTACGCACTTCGTTACGGATCTGGCGCAGTTCATGATCCGCACCCTGGCCCCCGGCCGGGAGATCGCCCTGGACTTTACCGGCAGACGCCCCGGCGACAAGGAGAACGAAGAGTTCTGGCCGGCCGCCGATCCCGTTCAGCCTGCCGCGGCGGAGTTTGGCCGCGGAGCGCTGGTCTACGTCGATTCGCCCCGCCTGCCGGCCGAGCAACTCGGCGCCGGGCTGGCCAACCTGCACACCGCCCTGGCGGCCTTCGATCTGGTCGGGGCGCTGGCCCACCTGCGCTGGCTGGTCCCGGACTACCGCCCCAGCCCCGCTGTTGAGGAGTTGGCCCGGCAGATGAGCCTGCCCCCGATACCATGAACGCCCGCCGCCGCATCGCCGTCGTCACCACCAGCCGCGCCGACTACAGCCATCTTTACTGGCCGTTGCGCGAACTGGCCGCCCACCCCGGCGTCGAGCTGGGGGTCTTCGTTCTCGGCCCGCACCTCTCGCCGGAGTTCGGCGTCACCATCGCCGAGATCGAGCGCGACGGCTTCCCCATCCAGGCGCGCATCGAGTGCCTGCTCAGCTCCGACAGCGACACCGGCATGGCCAAGACCATCGGATTGGCCATCCTGGGCCTGGCCGACGCGCTCAGCAACTGGCGGCCCGACCTGCTGCTGCTCATCGCCGACCGCTATGAGATGCTGGCTCCGGCCGCGACCGCGCTGGCTCTGCGCATTCCCATCGCCCATATCGAGGGCGGCGAGATCAGCCAGGGAGCCATCGACGACTCCATCCGCAACGCGCTCACCAAATTGGCATCCATTCACTTCACCAGCAACGAGACCGCCCGCCGCCGGGTTATCGCCCTGGGCGAGGAGCCCTGGAGAGTCCACACCGCCGGCGCACCCTCTCTCGACCACCTCACCCGCTCCACGCTGCTCGACCGCTCCGCGCTGGAGGCAAAGCTCCAGATCAGGTTCAATGCACCCACCGTGCTGGCGGCTTACCATCCGGTGACGATTCTCAACCACACCACCGCCGAGGCCGACGCCCTCTTCGCCGCCCTGGCCGCCGCGCCCGGCCAGCTCCTCTTTGTCTACCCCAACGCCGACGCCGGCAGCTACGCACTGATCGAACGAACCAAGAAGCTGGCGGAAGACCGCCCGAACACCCGTATCTTCGTCAACCTCGACGCCGTTACCTATTGGAGCCTGCTCGGGCAGGTCGACGCAATAGTCGGCAACTCCTCCAGCGGCATCATGGAGGCCGCATCCTTTGCCCTGCCCGCGGTCAACGTCGGAATGCGCCAGCAGGGCCGCGAGCGCGCCCGCAACGTGATCGACGTGACGGCGGAAACCTGCGCGATTCTGGCCGGACTGCGCCAGGCGCTGGACCCGGGCTTTCGCGCGTCCCTGCGTGGCATGGTCAACCCCTACGGCAACGGCACAGCAGCCCAGACCATCGCCCATGTGCTGACTTCCGTTTCCTTGGAAAACCTGCTCATCAAGCAGCCCTCGCCGCTGCCGGAGTCAACACCGCTAACTAGGTCTTTGACCGCGTAGTGTAGTACCACTGAGGGTGCCCCCGGTCTCGTTATTGAGACCGGGGAAAGTACGAGCTGAAACTCCATTTCATTTAGTCAGAGACCTAGTTGACGCGCTAATTCGCATTTTTTGACGTTTCGAACTTGCTCAACATGCACATACCTTTATCCAGCCCCGACATCACTGAAGCCGAGATTGCGGCGGTGACCGCCGTTCTGCGCACTCCGCAGCTGTGTTTCGGTCCGGAACTGGCTGCTTTTGAAGGGGCGCTGGCGGCTTACGTTGGCGTACCACACGCTGTCGCCGTCAGCTCTGGAACCGCCGGGCTGCATCTGGCGCTGCTGACGCTGGGCATTGGCGCAGACGACGAGGTCATCGTCCCCTCCTTCGCCTTTATCGCCGTAGCCAACACCCTGCACCAGGTGGGAGCGATTCCGGTCTTCGCCGAGATCGATCCCGTGACCCTAAACCTCGATCCCGCCAGTGTCTTACAAAATTTAACCCCCCGCACCCGCGCCATCCTGGTCGTTCACACCTTCGGCGTTCCGGCTGAAATGGACGCACTGCTGGAGATCGCCCGCAGCCATCATCTGTTGGTGATTGAAGACGCCTGCGAAGCGCTGGGCGGCGACTACGGTGAAGGAGAAGAGAAAAAGCGCTGCGGCAGTTTCGGCGATCTGGCGGTCTTCGGCTTCTACCCCAACAAGCAGATCACCACCGGCGAGGGCGGCGCGGTGCTGGCTCGCGACCCCGCCCATGCCGCCCATCTGCGCTCGCTGCGCAACCAGGGCGTCACCCCCGGCATGGGCTGGTTCAACAATGCAGAGCAGGGTTTTAACTACCGTCTCTCCGACCTGGCCTGCGCTCTGGGCCGGGTGCAACTGAGCCGCATCGACGAGATCCTCACCCTGCGCCGCCAGGCCGCCGAGCGTTACGACGCACTGCTCGGCTCGATTCCTGGGCTGGAGTTGCCGCCGCTTACCCTGCCGGGGCGGACGATCAGTTGGTTTGTCTACGTGGTACGCCTGCCGCTGGGCGTGGAAGCCGAGCGGGCTCAAGCGGAGCTTGCCCGGCGCGGCATCGCCGCCAGCCGCTACTTTGCACCTATCCATCAACAACCCGCCTGGCGCGACCGGCCCAGCGCTCGCGCCGCTCGCCTGCCGCTGACCGAGACGCTAGCGCCGCGCATGTTGGCCCTGCCCTTTTTCAACCGCATCGCGCGCGAGCAGCAGGCCGAGGCCGCCGCCGCGCTAAGCGACTTCCTAGCCTCGTGCAACCTACCCCCCGTCTAACTCATTCTTATTTGGACTTATTCAGGTGTGTAACATGTAAATCTTTCGTGAATGTCCTTTTCCGTACATCTTCAATCTATCGTTTTCTGATAATTGGACACTCCGCGATCTTCGATATTTTGCCATTTTCATCAGGTTTTTCGCCCATTTCGCAGAGGTTTATGGATTTATTTCAGACCCGCCGCCGGCGCCTGCCACTGGTAACGTCCTCATCGTTTTCTCTTGCCGCCTACCTTGACACTATGGAAGAATAAGTCCAAGATCAATCTGATTCGACCACTGGCCCAGTGAGCTACAAACGAGGAATCCGCACTGCGAATTTCACACACTGTGGCGCAATAACCCCTTGCGACTCCCTAGACTGACCTCACCCGATCTCTCCTGGCAGGTACGTATGGTGGTTAAGACGCAATCCAAGGCCCGCGGAATCACCGGACTGCACATCGGCGTTCACAATGTCCGGCGATATTTTCCGAAGAACGTCTCCGTTGTCGAGTTGCAACTCGATCATCTGTCCATTCAGTGCGGCCTGGGCCCCGATTTTTGGAGCAGCCAGCCGGAGATCTACGATCCCCGGCTCTGCGCCTGGCTCGAATCCAGACACCTGCACAAGCAGTTTGATCGCGCTCCCATCTCCCTGGCGATGATCCCGGCTGGGGAGAACTCATTCCGGTTGCAACCCGTCTCGCTGAACGGCCATGCGAGAGCCAAGCTGGCCCATCAAACCGCAGCCCATCAGACAGCTGCATAGTGTCGTATTAGTTCCACCCCACAATCCACAGCTTCAACACCGGGAGTTGCGCGCACAGGCGCCAACTCCCGGTTTC
The DNA here is from genome assembly GCA_964493705.1 of uncultured Occallatibacter sp. Classification (GTDB taxonomy): domain Bacteria; phylum Acidobacteriota; class Terriglobia; order Terriglobales; family Acidobacteriaceae; genus Telmatobacter. The sequence goes on along the minus strand of CAZBPD010000001.1, from coordinate 58,958 downwards.
GCATTTCTGTGCATTGCTTTGGTGAAGGACAATCCCACGAAGCGCACCCGCAGACCCCTCGCTTTGCGCAGGATGACAGTTCTTTGCGGGTGCGAAGGCTGATTTTCTTCCAGTCCTGTGCACAAGGGTCCATGAAATTAAGTTGACAGCCCTTTGAGGGCAGGAACACCTTATTCGTCCGCAGGTGGTCTGGGGTCTATGGCGCTGCGAAGTCCTGATTCCTGGCCAAGGCGAACACCTCTTCATTCCGCAGGCAAACCAGAAAAGTAGAGCAGTGGAATGAAGATTCCTTTGCTCTGGGAGCGGGTTTGTCGGGAGATTACGACGCGGCTTCGTGTAGTGAAACACCGGGTCTCCCGCAGCCGGTTCCTGATTTGTGGGGTGGAAGATCGAAAGCGCGCGGTGGGCGAAGCGCCCGAAGACCTTCTACGCCAGATCGGCCCTTCGTCTCTATCGAGAAAAAGCAGGCGAAATCAGCTAGTTGTCTGCTATGCTCCCGCATATGTTCGCCGTCAGCGATCTGCGCCGCCTCACGCACGCCCAGCGCCACACCTTCATGGCGGCGTTTCTGGGCTGGACGCTGGACTCCCTGGACTTTTTCTTGCTGATCTTCTGCGTCAAGGCGATCGCCGCGGACTTTCACGCCAAACCCTCGGCGGTGATGGGCGCGGTCTTCCTGACCCAGGCCTTTCGTCCGGTGGGCGCGGTGGTCTTTGGCCTGCTGGCCGACCGCTTCGGGCGCAAGCCGGTGTTGATGATCAACATTCTCAGCTTTTCGGTGATCGAGCTAGCCTGCGCCTTTGCTCCGTCGCTGGGCGTTCTGCTGGTTTTGCGGGCGCTCTTCGGCATCGCCATGGGCGGCGAGTGGGGGGTGGGCGCGGCGCTGGTCTTCGAGAGCCTGCCCGCTGAAGGGCGGGGAACCATCTCCGGACTGCTGCAAGAGGGGTACGCCATGGGGTCGATTCTGGCCGCCGGCGCGTTCGCTCTTTTCTTTCGCGGTTTTACCTGGCACGGGCTAAGCCTTCCCGCCATCGGCTGGCGAGGACTCTTTGTGCTGGGAGCCGGTGCGTCGCTGCTGTTGATTTATGTGCGCATGAGGGTGGCGGAGTCACCCGTTTGGCTGGAGGCCCGGCGCAACCGCGCGCGGCGGCTGGCGGCCACCGCAGGAGTCGCGATCTCTCGCCGGCTGCTGGATTTCTTCCCAACCTTCCTCTTTTTGATCGTGCTGATGACGGCCTTCATGAGCTTTTCGCACGGCACGCAGGATGTTTATCCCACCTTTCTCGCGGTGCAGATGAAGCTCTCGCCCGAGACGGTGGGGCTGATCGGCGTGCTCTACGGCTTCGGCTCGATTGCCGGGGGCTTTGTCTTCGGCGCATTCTCTGAGCGCTGGGGACGCAAGCGGGCCATCGTGACCGCGGCGCTGCTGGCGATCCCCGTGATTCCCCTCTATGCGTATGGGCACTCGGCTTTAACGCTGGGGATGGGCGCGGTGCTGATGCAATTCATGGTGCAGGGCGCCTGGGGGATTGTCCCCGCTTATCTGACCGAGCTGACGCCGGCCCCGGTGCGGGCCACGGCGCCGGGATTGGCGTATCAATTGGGCGGCCTCATCACCTCTTGGAACGGCAAGGCGCAGGCGCTGGCCGCCGAGCGCTGGGGCAACTATCCGGCGGTGCTGGCGGTTACCGTAATTGGAGTGGCGCTGCTGCTGGCGGCGCTGGCCATGCTGGGCAGGGAAGTCAAGGGCGCGGAGATGACGGCAGAGTGAGCGCTGCACCCGTTGCATGCGTCGCCGGTCACTGTGACCTCGCTGCCGGAGTTTCCCCCGCCCCATGCGCCGGTCGAAAGCGTCGCCTCGCCCGCGCCCTGGGCCACGGTTCCCTTGCCGGTCGTTCAGCGCCAGCCCTACGGCGATATTCAGATTCTTCCCTTCAAGCGCGGCCAGTACCGGAGGCGATAAGGGTGGGATGCGGAGCTTGAAATACGGGTCTTTCGCAGCGAATCTCTCCCGCTCGCGGCGTCGCTGTACCGGAGTGGGAGATAACGAATGGGATGCTCCTCCGGATTTTTGCATTTCAGTAACCAGAATGATGCACAATCGTTGATAGAGGAGAACCACCGTGCCGCGCATTCACTTTCATCTGCAGCTCGCAGAACTCAAGGACAAGCTTCTGGCGATGGCTGCGCTGGCGCAGCAGGCGGTGGAGTCTGCCGTGGACGCCTTTTTGCAGCGCGACAAGGGGCTCTGCCAGTACGTCAAGCGCAATGAGACGGCCATCAACACCGCGCAGCGCGAGCTGGACGAGATGGCCTACGAACTGCTTGCCAAGGAGCAGCCCATGGCCATCGATCTCCGCTTCATTTTGGCGGTGATCAAGATCAACGGCGACCTGGAGCGGATCGGCGATCAGTCGATCAACATTGCCCGCCGCACCAAGCCGTTCCTGGCCAGCGAGGTGGTCGATCTGCCCGTGGATTTTGCCGCCATGGGCGAATTTGCCGCGCGCATGATCCGCATGGCCATTCAGGCGCTGCTCGACGGCGACGCCCGCCTGGCCGATACCGTGCGCGAGATGGACGACGAGATCGACCGCATGAACCACCGCGCCTACGCCGATCTGCTGCGCATGATCCAGGAGCGGCCACAGTTTACTCAGCAGGCGATGAGCGCCATCCTGGTGGCCAAGAACCTGGAGCGCATCGCCGACCACGCCTCCAATATCGCCACCGACGTCATCTTCTGGGTGCGCGGCGCCGATGTGCGCCACCAGCTCAGCATGGCCATGGACTGACCGCGGCGCCCCTGCGGTGCGTGGTTGGTTCATGTCCTGAGTCTGAAGTTGGTTGAATAAGAACTGTCATCCTGAGCGGAGTTGGACGCGTTTTGTGCGTCCAACGCAGTCGAAGGACCTGCTTTTTTTGTCCAGAGGGAGATGCAGATCCTTGAAAACGCTATCCCGGTTGCGTCGAAAATCACCCTCTCGATAGGCAACCGCAGATTCTTCGCTGCGCACGGAATGACCGTGCATATGTAGAATAAGTTGTTATTTATCAATCATCCTAAATTCGGCAGCATCCCCCATGTTCAGGATTTTCTTTGTCTTATAACATCCATAGTTCCAAGTACTTGTCATCCTGAGCGCAGCGAAGGATCTGTGTTTCCGGCGTCACCCAATGGGAGAGAGAAAAACCGCAGATCCTTCGCTTCGCTCAGGATGACAACTGATTGATTATGAATCGCTTATTCTCCCAGATCAGGCCGACGATGGCGAAGGAATCGCCGGGTTTAGGATCATATGGGAGGAAATAAGGCCCTTGTAAAGCACGGACGACAGTGCTTCGTGAATCCGCTTTCAACCCGGTGGGCCGATTGAAGTCGCTTGGGCGCTAGGGTGTGGCGGCGCATTCTCTGATCTGGGACACAGATGCGGCGTTCAGCCACTGTTCCTCGAAGACTGCAAGGGAGAGCGGAGGGCTATAGAGATAGCCCTGGAATCCATGGCAGCCCAGGCGGAGGAGAAAGTCGCGCTGAGAGGCGGTTTCCACGCCCTCGGCGATGACTTCCAGGCCGATCGCCCGGCCCAGCGCCACGATGGTCTGCACGATGGCGCCGCTGCTGGCCGCCAGCAGAATGTCGTGGATAAAGGAGCGGTCGATCTTCAACTGGTCCAAGGGCAGGCGCTTCAAGTAAGAGAGCGAGGAGTAGCCGGTGCCGAAGTCGTCCAGGGCGAAGCTGACGCCGCGCGCCTTGAGTTCGGCGATCTTGAGGATGGTCTCATCCACGCTGTCCAGCAGGGTGCTTTCGGTCAATTCCAGGCAGAGTTTCCTGGGATTGGCGCCGGAGCGTTCCAGCTCTGCAATGACCCGTTCGACGAAGCCCGGCTGGCGAAATTGCAGTGCGCTGATATTGACGGAAACGCTCAAGTGGGCGGCATCGGGGCGTTTTGCCCAGAGGGCGAGCTGGTCGCAGCCGGCTTCGAGCGCCCAATTGCCCAGGGCCAGGATCTGCCCGGTCTCCTCGGCCAGGGGAATGAACTCGCTGGGGGCGAGCAGTCCGCGGGCGGGATGATTCCAGCGCAGCAGCGCCTCACAGGCGACGATTCGCTGGGCGTCCATCTGCGGCTGATAGAAGAGCTCGAACTGCCGGTGAACGAGGGCCTGGCGCAGGTCTTCGACCAGCGCGGCGCGGGTGTTGACGGCATATTGCAAGGCGGGAGCAAAAAAGTGCAGATTGCCCCGCCCGGTCGACTTGGCCTGGTACATGGCGATGTCTGCCTGGCGCAGAACCTCGTCGGCGTCTTGCTCCGAGCTGCCGAAGATGGAGATGCCCACGCTGGCCGTGCAGCAGTAGGGATGGCCGTCCAGTTGGTAGGGCTCTTCGATGGCGTTGAGGATTTTTTCCGCCACCACCCTGGCTTGCGCCGCGGCGGACTCGTCCGACCGGTTCAACTCTTCCAGGATGACGATGAACTCATCGCCGCCCAGACGGCCCACGGTGTCGGATTTGCGCACGCTGTCGACCATCCGCCGCGCCACTTCGATCAGCAACAGGTCGCCGCAGTGGTGGCCCAAGGTGTCGTTGAGGGTCTTGAAGCTGTCCAGATCGACAAACAGCAGCGCGCTGTTGTGGTTGCCGCGGAAGCTCAGAACCTGCGCCTGTTGCAGGCGGTCGAGCAGCAGGCGACGGTTGGGCAGGTGGGTGAGGGGATCGTAGAAGGCCAGACTCTTGATCTCCTCGGCCGCGGTCTTGGCGGCGGAGTTGTCGCGGATGACGGCCATCAGAGCCGGAACCCCGTTCACTTCCATTCTGGTAGCGGAGAGGACGATCCAGAAGACCTGACCGTTTTTTCTCCTCCACTCGAATTCCAGTTCGCGGCAGGTAACGCCGCGTTGCAGCGCCTCGACCAATCGCAGGCGGTCGTGCGGATCTTTCCACAGGTTGAGTTCGATGGAACTGCGTCCGATCACCTCATGCCGCTGGTAGCCCAGCATATCGAGATAGGACTGGTTGACATCCAGATAAAAGCCATTTTCCAGATGGGAGAGGGTGAAGGCGTCGAGGCTGGTCTGGAAGGCGGTACGATAACGCTCTTCGCTGACCTGCAGAGCTTTGGCCGCCGCCGCGACCTGCAATTCGGCGGCTTTCTTCTCCGAGATGTCGCGGAGTACGCAAAGGACGCAGGGAACACCGTCCAGCTCGACGCGCGAAGCCGAAACCTGCGCCCAGAATCTCTCTCCGTTCTTGCGCTGGAACAGGAATTCCAAATCCCGGCAGGTGGAGTTCTCTCTCATCGTGGCGACGAACCGCAGGCGCGCCTCTGCATCTGCCCAAATACGGATCTCCACAGAGGTTCGACCGACGATTTCCGCGCGCTCGAAGCAGTAGACATCCAGGTACGCCTGGTTGATGTCCAGGATCAAGCCATCTTCCAGGCGGGAGATGGAGATGGCGTCGAGGCTGGTCTGGAAGGCGGTGCGGTAACGCTCCTCGCTGGCCAGCAAGGCGGCCGCCGAGGCCTTCATCCGCTCCTCACTCGCCTTGGCTTCGGAGATGTCGCGAATCACCGCCAGAATGGTGGCTACGCCATCCAGTTCGATCTGGGTTGCCGTGGCCAGTCCCCAAAAGATTTCCCCGCTTTTTCTGCGATACTCGAATTCCAGATCGCGGCAGGCGCCCGTTCGGGACAATTCCGCAACCAGTTTTTGCCGGTCGTCGGGGTTCTTCCAGACGCCGAGTTCCCCGGCAGTCTTGCCGATGATCTCTTCCCGTTCAAACCCGAAGACGTTCAGGTAGGCCTGGTTGGCATCGATATAATTGCCGTCTTCCATGCGGATCAAAGCGAAGGCGTCGTAGCTGGTTTGGAAAGTCGTCCGGTAGCGCTCTTCACTGGCCTGCAGTGCATCGGTGGCAGCCGTCAGACGCTGCGCGGCGGCCTTCTGCTCGTCGATCTGTTCGACGAAGCTGATATGGTGCAGCGGCTTTCCCTCCGAGTCCTGTTGCACGGAAGTGGAAATCTTCACCCAGGTCAGCGCTCCATCTTTGCGCCGGTATTGTTTTTCCCGATGGATGGTCCCGCTTTTCACTCTGGCCATGGTCTCGATGGCCAGGATCGAATCCTCCCGGCCCTGGGGCGGGGTGATCTGCAGGACGCTCATGCCGGAAATCTCCTCAACACGGTAGCCGAGGATTTCGGCAAAGCGGGCGTTCGAGCGCAGAATGATGCCTTCAAAGGAGACATGAACGATGCCGATGGCCGCCTGCTCAAAGGTGGCGCGAAAGGCCTCTTCGCTGTCATGAAGCCGCTTTTCGATGCGGACGCGATCCGTTACGTCGTGCACGATGGAGAAAAGCACCGGTTTGTGCGCCACCTGAACGGGCGAGGAATAGACCTCGACATCGCGGATTTCGCCCGAGGCCAGGCGGTGCGGAAAATGGAAGTAGTTCCGCTCTTCGCGTCCGGCTCGACGCCGTTCCTCCGCCACCATGGCCGGGGGCAGGGCATTGATCTGTTCGATATTCATCCCGATCAATTGCCGCTGCGTGTAGCCGTAGAAGGTCGCGGCGGCGCGGTTGGCATCGACAATCTCCCCGCTGTTGGGGTCGACCATGAGCATGATCGATCCGTTTTGCTCGAAGACCGAGCGCAGGCGTCCTTCCCGCTCCTCCAAGGCCTCCAGCGCGTGGCGGCGGTCGGTGATGTCCTCGATGAAGCCTTCGGTGTACAGGTGCAGGCCGTCGCCGTTGTGTACCCGGCGGCCGGTGATGGAGGCCCAGAAGAGGGAGCCGTCTTTGCGCTTCAGCCGGGACTCGAATCCCCTGGCGGCGCCCTGGGCGCGGAAGAGCCGCATCAACTGCTCATATTCGTCCGCGCTGGCCCATGCATCCCGCATTACGTCGCCAATCGAGGAGATGCAATCTTCGGTCGAGTCGTAGCCCAGCATCAGCGCCAGCGCAGGATTGAGGCTGAGAATCTTGCGCTCCGGGGAGATCTGAAAGATGCCGGCAACCGCTCCCTGCACCATATCGCGATACTTAATCTCCGTTGTTTGCAGCGCTTCCGCATCCCGCTTTTGCTGGGTTATATCCCGGCCGCGCACGTGCACGCTGCCGCTCGCGCCGTCTCCGACGATGGGGTCGAAGGCGACCTCGAGAATCCGGTGGTCAGGTAATTCGTATTCCAGCTTGAAGGGGCCATCGCGCAGCGCGCGTCGATACAGCGGAGGCCACAGCGAGGCTTGCTCGGGGGGAAGAATCTCCTCCGGCCTCATGCCCACCGCCGCCTGAACGCTGGAATTGATCTCGAAGCGCCGCCGCGCCGCTTCGTTGAATGAGAGCAGCCGGCAATCCTGGTCGACCGACCAGATGAGATCTGCACTATCGTCGCTTTCAACCGGGTTTCCGGCTTTTTCTTCCTCGCCCATCGCGCTTTTCTCGTGGCCCAATCTCATGGATTTCGTAGATTCACACCGCACCAGGGGGCAGCGGCATGTACAGCCTTTCCCCTTGTATCGGCGGTTTTGGGCGGAAGGATTAAGGAAAGCTCGCTTTTCGGGAGCAGGAGGTCCCCAAAACGGTAAGGCGTGGCTGAGGAGATTGCACCACCGGCCCGGTGTCTCCGGCCATTCGAAGAGAAAAAAGGCGCGATTCTCAATAGGGAATCGCGCCTTTTGGTTCGGACGATGAAAAAAACCTACGCCTTGATCAGGGGATGCGCCGCGTAATGCAGCAGCACGGCCACCGCGCAACTGGTCAGGCGGGTCTCGGCCGAGTCGGCGCGGCTGGTGAGGATGGTGGGCACCTTGGCGCCGAGCACGATCCCCGCCAATTGCGCGCCGCCCAGATACTCGAGCTGCTTGGCCAGCATGTTGCCGCTCTCCAGATCGGGAACCACCAGGATGTCGGCTTGCCCGGTGACCGGCGAGACCAAGCCCTTGATCTGCGCCGCCTTGGGGCTGATGGCGGTGTCGAAGGAGAGCGGTCCGTCGAGAATGCCGCCGGTGATCTGGCCGCGGTCGGCCATCTTGCACAGCGCCGCCGACTCCATGGTCGACTTGATCTTGGGATTGACCGTCTCCACCGCCGAGAGCAGCGCCACCTTGGGCTCGGGAATGCCTAGCGCATGGGCCAAATCGATGGCGTTCTGCACGATGTGAATCTTGTCTTCAAACTCCGGCACAATGTTGATGGCCGCGTCGGTAATCAGCAGGGTGCGGTTATAAGCCGGCGTGTCCATCACAAAAACGTGCGAGATGCGCCGCGAGGTGCGCAGGCCGGTGTCGCGTTGCATGGCGGCCTTCATCAATTCGTCGGTGTGCAGGCTTCCCTTCATCATGGCCTGGGCCTGGCCGTTGCGGCACATGGCTACGCCCAGTTCGGCGGCCTTGTATTCGGTGGCGGCATGGACGATGGTGTAGGGGCCGATGTCGACGCCCAGTTTAGCGGCCAGGGCCTTGATCTCGGCCTCATCGCCGATCAATGTGGGGTTGATCAGGCCTTCCTGCGCGGCCTCGACCGCTCCGTTGAGGGCCACATCGCTGAGCGGCCAGACCACCGCCGTGGTGATCGCCGGCAGTTCCTTGCAGCGCTCGATGAACTGGTGAAAGACATGGTAATCGGCAGGGTGGCCCACCAAAGGGTCGATAGTAACGGATTCAGCCAAAGGGGCGAGATCGCTCATGAAATGTTTTCTCCTGGCCGGCGCAGCGGAGGAGCTGGCGGGCCACACCCCTCTATTCTCAACCCGGCGGCGGAGGGCGGGGTGTGCGATGGGTCACACTCCGGTGTGGTGTATCGCATAAAGAGACGAGGCGGTGGAGCATGAATAAACTGGCCCTGGTTCCCAAAGTGATCTCTCGTTCCTGCCGGAATCGGCTTTCCTGTAAAAAGGGGCTGCACTCGCGCCTGTTTGTGCCGATAAGAGTCAACAGGATCGGTGGCTAAAACGAGCTTTGGGTGGCCGCCTCGCTCCCCCATCCAACTTGCCATTACCGCGGGAAGCATTCCCCGCCGGGCCGGGATAGGCGTCCCAAGAACGACAAGAGAGGATCTATCGCCAATGCCTTTCATGATTTGGAACGACAAATTGAGCGTGGGCGTCGAAGTCATCGACGAGGATCACAAAAAATTGATCGCCATGATCAACGAGATGTACGACGCCATCCTCGCCGGCATGGGCAAGAAGGTCGTGGGCGACATCCTCGACCGGCTGGTGCACTATACGAGCTTCCATTTTGCCCGTGAGGAGGCTCTCTTCGCACAGACCGGATATAGCGATGCCGCCGCGCACAAGGCCGAACACGACGCCATGGCCAAGTGGGCGATCCAGGCGGAATTGGATTTCCATCAAGGCACGCTCCCCGCGCCCTCGCTGGAGGTGATCAACCGCCTCAAAGACTGGCTCTTCGAGCACATCAACGGCACCGACAAACTCTACGGCCCGCATCTGAACGCCGCGGGAATCCATTAAAAACAGGGACTAGGGGTTAGGGATTAGGGTAAAGCTCGTCCGCTCTTTGGCGAAGCGGCGGGGTTGTGCAGGGGAGATTAAAAATCTGCGGATATTGATTCGTCGCAGAATGAGAATGCGACGCTCCTCTTCTAACCCCTAATCCCTAACCCCTAATCCCTGCTCCCTCGTTCCCTTGTTCCCTGTTCCCTCGTCCTGCTATTCTTCGAACGCTGGGAAAAGCGATTTACGCAAGGGAGCATCGGTTATGTGGTTTCTGGGAATGGATGTGGGCACGGGCGGCACGCGCGCCGTGCTGGTGGATGCCGAGGGCAAGCTGATCTCGGGCGCTTCGAGTGAACATGCGGCCTTCCGCACCCCCCATCCGGGCTGGGCGGAACAGGACCCCGAGGATTGGTGGCGGGCGGCGCGCGAGGCCATTCACGGAGCCCTGGCGGATGCGCCAGAACCGATGCAATCCATTGCCGCGATTGGCCTTACCGGCCAGATGCACGGCGCAGTTTTGCTCGACGAAAACGGCCGCGTGCTGCGCCCCTCGTTGATCTGGTGCGACACCCGCACCCAGCCCCAATGCGACTGGCTGCACGAGAAGATCGGCTACGAAAAGCTGATCGAACTCACCTGCAACCCGGCCCTGCCTAACTTCACCCTGACTAAGCTGCTTTGGGTAAAGGAACACGAGCCGGAGATCTTCGCCAAGACCCGCCACGTAATGTGTCCCAAGGACTACGTCCGCTACCGCCTGACCGGCGAGTTCGCCATCGACGTGCAAGAGGCCTCGGGCACGCTTATGCTCGACGTTACGCATCGCCGCTGGTCCAAGGAAGTGACCGAGGCGGCGGGGATCCCCGAGAGCTGGCTGCCCAAGCTCTATGAGTGCCCCGAAGTCTGCGCGCGCATCAGCGAGACGGCGGCTGGCCTGACCGGCCTGGCGGCTGGCACTCCTGTTGTTGCCGGCGCTGGCGATCAGGGCGCGGGCGCGGTAGGCATGGGCATTCTTCAGCCCGGTTCGGTTTCGGCCACCATCGGCACCAGCGGCGTGGTTTTTGCCGCTACCGCCAACCCCACCAAGGATCCCAAGGGTCGCCTGCACACCTTCTGCCATACCCCCGGCGTTTGGCACGTCATGGGCGTGACGCAGTCGGCGGGCTTGAGCTTCCGCTGGCTCAAGGAGACCTTCTTCGCTGGCCAGGAGTACGACGCGCTGACCGCCGCCGCGGAGAAGATTCCCGCCGGCAGCCAGGGTCTGGAGTGGGCGCCGTATCTGCTGGGCGAGCGCACGCCGCACCTCGATCCCCAGGTGCGCGCGGCCTTTGCCGGCATCAGCTCCATCCACACCGCGGCCCACTTTACCCGCGCCGTGCTGGAGGGCGTGGCCTACTCGCTTGAGGACACCTTCACCCTCTTTGCCGAACTGGGCATTCCCGTCAGCGCCATCCGTCTGGGCGGCGGCGGCGCCAAGGGACCGCTCTGGCGCAAGATCCAGGCCGGTGTCTACGGCCAGGCAGTCGAGATTCTCACCGCCGAAGAGGGCGGCGCCTTCGGATCGGCTCTTATGGCCGGCGTGGGCGCGGGCCATTGGGCGAACCTCGAAGAGGCCTGCGCCCAGGCCATCGAAGTGGCCCAGCGCATCGAGCCCGATCCGGCCGAGAAGGCAGCCTACGCGGCCGGTTACGCGGCTTGGCGCAAGCTCTATCCGGCGTTGAAGACGCTGCGGTAGGCCGTGGATAGTTGTCAGTGATCAGTGGTCAGTTAGAACAGGCGGGCTTGGTTGAAGGGGAACAGACCTTTACCCAAGCCCGCTGTCGTCTTGCCTGTGGATTCGCAGGTCAGCACTTGCGACGATGTTCATTCGATAGGTCATGCAGGTCGAGCGCCAAGAAATTTGTCCATGGCGGCCATATCTTTTTCCAGATCCTCAACCGTATAGTCATAGATCTCATAGCGCTGCAAGAAAGGATCGACCTCCATGCGGGTGGCGAAGCCGAGCAATTGCCGCACCTGCTCCATGGTCAGCCGGCGCTCGCGGTAGGCGGAGGCCACGGCGTCTTCCAGAAAACGCCGCGCCGCATCGCCGCCCTCGGGCACCAAGTAGGAAGCGTAGGGATCGGGAATCTCGACAGTGACCTGCATGGGCTGATTGTAGCGCGAAACCAATTTCACGGCGCGGTTTTCAGACCTGTCAGAAAAGAGATTAATTCTTCATCGTAATTACATAACGTATATATTCAAAGTAGACGCAGAATCTACGCAGGAGTGTGAGTATGCCTCAGACCTTCGCCCCTTCCGCGGAAACCACGCTCAATCTGCGCATCGACCCAGCGCTCAAGGCGGAGTTTGCAGCGGCGGCAGCGGACCGCCCGGTAGCCGAGGTGCTGCGCGGCCTGATGCGCCAGTATGTCGAAGAGACCCGCCAGCGCCGCTTTGCCGCCGAGGCCCGCCGCCAGTCGCAGTTGATTGCCGCTTCGGAGGAAGAAGCCGAGGTGATGCGCTGGATTCAGGACGTGAGCGCGCCGCACATCGATGGGTTGGAGGATGAATCCGGGGAAGCGGCCCGATGAGGCGCGGCGATCTGGTCACGGTGGCCGTCTCCGGCGACTACGGCAAGCCCCGCCCGGCGCTGGTGGCGCAGGCCGATGCCTTCGATCTGCATCCTTCGGTGATTGTGCTGCCGCTGACCAGCGAAGTGCACGATGCACCGCTCTTCCGGGTAAGCGTAACGGCGAGTGCCGAGACCGGACTGCGCAAGCCCTCGCAGATCATGGTGGATAAGGCCACCACCGTGCCGCGCGTCAAGATCGGGCCGCCCATCGGCAGCGTAGACGACGCCACTCTTCGGTTGGTCGATGAGGCGTTGCGCGGATTTCTCGGGCTGTAGCCATCCCGGCCAGCGGTGACAACCAATGCGCGGATGCAGTAGCCTTGGCTCCTGATCGAAGGAGAAAATGAACCATGCGTCTCCGTTTTGTCTTGCTTGGCTTGGTTGGGTTTTGTGGGAGTGTGTCTGCGATGGGGCAGGAGGCAGTGCCTACCTGCGCCGATCTGCATCTGGTGCCCGCGGTGCGGGAGTGCGGTAGCGTGAAGGTGTCGCCGATAAAAATGGGCGTATTTATTGCGTTTCCTGGTCACGATCAGGACTATTCCGGTCCCATTGCACCGGGGAATCTCTTTCCTCCAGAGGATGAGAGAATCTCCGAAGCAGAAAGGGAAGAAGATCTCTTCGTATTGAAAGATCTAAAGAGTGCTCTTAGAAATGTTGGAGTAAAAGACGAAAACAGTTTCAGTGAAAATTTCATCTTTTTTTGTTATGCGAGCGGCGCATTTGGTAAATCCACGCTTGCAGGAAATAAGCTTCATTTTGATCCACCAATGCACGATGAAGGGTATATTATCGCGCGCCGTGGGAATGGTTTAGTTGTGTTTGCCGAAACTCCCGCAGGCTTCTTTTACGGCGCGCAGACGGTCAAGCAACTCATCCACGGCTCGGGCAAAGACGCAGTTCTCTATGTTCCCACCATCCGCGACTGGCCGGCGATGGCGCATCGCGGGCTCTCCGACGATTGGTCGCGCGGGCCGCTGCCCAACATGGAGTTTCTCAAGCGCGAGGTTCGCACCCTCGCTGCCTATAAGATCAATATCTTCTCGCCCTACTTCGAACACACCTTCGCCTATGATTCGACGCCGCTCGCCGCATTTCCCGGCGGAGCGATGACGCCCGATGAGGCGCGTGAACTCGTGGCCTACGCGGCGCAGTATCACATCACAATCATTCCCGAGCAAGAGTCCTTCGGCCATCTGCATCATGTGTTGAAGTTCGAGCAATACTCCCATTTGGGCGAAACGGCGCACGGCGCGGTGCTGGCTCCTGGGGACGCGGCCACGCTGCCGCAGATCAAGAGCTGGTTCGACGAACTGGCGCAGGTCTTTCCCGGCCCCTGGGCGCACATCGGCGCCGACGAGACCTTCGAGCTGGGCTTCGGACGAACCCACGACGAGGTCAAAGAAAAGGGACTTGGCGCTGTTTACCTGAACTTCTTGAGCAGGATTCATGAGACCCTGGCTCCGAACCAGAAAAAATTGCTCTTCTGGGGCGACATCGCGGTCAACTCCCCGGATCTGGTGGGCACCTTGCCCAAAGACATGATCGCCGTGCCCTGGGCCTACGACGCGAGACCCGACTTCAAGCCGCTGATCGCGCCCTTCAAAAAGGCCGGTCTGGAGACCTGGGTCTCGCCCGGCGTGAATAACTGGAACCGCCTCTATCCCAATAACAACGATGCTCTGGCCAACATCCGCGCCTTTGTCCGCGACGGCCAGGCGATGGGCTCGACCGGGGTGCTCAACACCGTTTGGAACGACGACGGCGAGGGCCTCTTTGACCAGAACTGGGTGGGCGTGCTCTTTGGAGCGGCGGCCGGTTGGCAGCCGGGCGAAAGCAGCGAACAGGTTTTTCTGGACTCCTTTGGACTCGCCTTTCATCGTGACCCGACGGGCAAGATCGTCGAGGCGCAGCGGGAGCTGATGGCGGCGCACGCCCTGCTACGCGGCGCGCATCTCTACGACGCGCAGGATAAGTACTTCTGGGTCGATCCCTTCAGCGCCGAAGGGCGCACGGTGGCGGCGCAGATGCGTCCGCTGCTGAGCGAGCTGCGGCTGCACGCTGAGAAGGCCATTCAGTTGACCGCCGAGGCGCGTGCGGCGGCCAGGGCCGAGCACCGTACGCTGGAGAATTCCGAAGCGCTCGAAGCGCTGGAACTGGGCGCACGGCGCATCGATTTTGTGGGCCTCAAGTTCCAGGCCGCCGACGATTGCAGCGCCCTCTATAGCCAGGCGCAGGCGCTCAGTTCGGATAAAAGCCGCTGGAACGAAGTCGAGGAGATGCTCGAAACCATCGGCTCCAACAACGGGCGGTTGGAAGACATTCGCGACGGCTATGCGCTCTTGCGCGGCCTCTACGAGAAAGCCTGGCTCACCGACAATCGACCCTATTGGCTCGAGAACAATCTGGCCCGCTACGACGCCGCGACGCAGTTGTGGGTCGCGCGCAGCGATCGTTGGCGGCAGGTGAAGCAGGGCTGGTGGAACACCCACACCCTGCCCCCGGCGGCCGATGTAGGACTGCCCCCGGCAGAGCCGCCGCCGGCGCATTAGAGCATTTCTCTTGTATCGCCATCCCACCCTAACCGCAAAAACAAAAACGCGGCGAGGGTGGGGCACCCGATCTCTACTAATGCGGCCTTAGGCAGGCAGAGGCCTGCGCCGCTTGATCCACGCCAGCAGCGGGCGCGCCAGCAGCAGCACCCCCAGCACCAGAGTGATGGTGAGCGGGGTGCGCACGCCGGGCTTGACCTGCCACCAATAATGAACGACGCCGCAGGCGGCAGCCAGATAGACCAGCTTGTGCAGGCGGTTCCAGCGCTGTCCGCCCAATTTGCGGATGGCCCAGCGGGTGGAAGTGGCGGCCAGCGGCAAGAGCAGCAGCCAGGCCGCCACGCCGGCCATGATAAAGCGGCGGCGGGAAACGTCGGTGGCGATGGTGGATGGGTCGAATCCCGCGTAAAGCGCCAGATACGTGGCCAGATGCAGCGTGGCGTAAAAGAAGGCGAAGAGCCCCACTAGGCGGCGCAGGTGGATCAGGCTATTCAAGCGCGGGGTGAGTTTGCGCAGCGGAGTGATGGCCAGCGAAGCGGTCAGCAGGCGCAGCGCTGTGATGCCGGTAACCAGGGCGATGGTGGAGGTGGGGTCGGAGCCCAGCGTATTGGTGACGGCGGCATAGAGCAGCCTGCCCAGGGGAACCAGGCAGAGCAGCCAGACGGCGGTCTTGAGCAGAAGCATTTTCGTTCGGGTCATAGGCCTCGATAGCGGGGTTAGCGGAGTTGGCACGGCTGAAGCCGGTTGGTATGGTTAGCCCGCACTCAGCACGGGTTAGACTTTCTGAGAGACATCTTTCGCTTGGACAGTTTTTCGTTCACAAAATGGCGCTAACGACTCTAACTCCGCTAACGACGCTAACCCCGCTAACTCCGCTCTCCCCGCCAACTCTGCTGGTTTAAAAATACCTTTTCAGGTTCATGCCGTTGTAGAGCGAGGCTACCTGATCGCCGTAGCCGTTGAACATCAAGGTGGTGCGGCGCTGGGCGTAAAAAGGCAGTCCGATGCGGCGCTCGGTATGCTGGCTCCAGCGGGGATGGTCCACGTTGGGGTTGACGTTGGAGTAGAAGCCGTATTCGCTGCTGCTCTGGTCGTTCCAGGTGGTTGGCGGCTCGCGGTCCAAAAAGCGCATGGCCACGATGGACTTGGCCGACTTGAAGCCGTACTTCCACGGCACCACGATGCGCAGCGGCGCGCCGTTCTGGTTGGGCAGCACTTCGCCATACAAGCCAAAGGTGAGTAAGGTGAGCGGGTGCTGAGCTTCGTCCATGCGCAGCCCCTCGGAGTAGGGCCAGTTGATGGCGCTGCTCGAGGCCCACTTCTCCACGTGCCGGTCGTAGTAAGAGAGAAACTGCACGTATTTGGCCGTGGCCAGCGGTTCGCACTGCCCGATCAGCGCGGAGAGCGAGTAGCCCACCCAGGGTATGACCATGCTCCAGGCCTCGACGCAGCGATGGCGGTAGACGCGGTCTTCCAGCGGGCGCAGCTTGAGCAAGGCTTCGATGTCGAAGACCTTGGGCTTCTTCACCAGGCCCTCGATGCGCAGGGTCCAGGGGCGGGTGGGCAGGCCGCCGGCGTTCTTCGCGGGCTCGTCCTTGTCCACGCCGAACTCGTAGAAGTTGTTGTAGGTGGTGACGTCCTGGTAGCTGGTCAACTGCTCGCCGGTAGTAGTGAGCGGGCTGGGGACGGTCTGCAGTTTGGTTCCGGCCAGGGCCACGGTGCGCGGGTCAAAAAGGTTGGCCACGCTGGCCAACGCTCCCGCGCCCAGCGCGGCGGTTCCCGCTACTGTGGCTGCAGAGCGCAGAAAGCGGCGGCGGTTCAGGTACTGACCTTGAGGCGTAATTGCCGAAGAGGGGATCTCGGACGGTTTGCCGATGAGCATGGTTGACCTCGCACGGGGAAGTGTACCTTCCTTCGACTCTGGGCAAGGTGGAAAGTTACAAGATTTCTGTTGCAGAGGCGCTCTGAGAAGGTGCGAAGGGCCATTCGCTCAGCTTGCGGGCGCGCAGCAGATAAAGGATGGTCCCGGCGGCGGCGATGGCGGCGGCTACGGCAATGCCCGTCCAGGCGTGTTCGCGGTTGACCAGCATGAAGATGAACCCCGCCATGGCGAAGAGCGGTGGCAGCGGGTAGAGCGGCATCTTGAAGGGGCGCGGCAGCTCCGGCCTCTGCCAGCGCAGCAGCATGACGCCCACTTGCTGCAAGAAGAATTGCAGCAGAATGCGGGTAATCACCAGGGTAGTAATGACCTGTTGCAGAGAAAAGAAGCAGAAGCAGGCGGCGACTGCTCCCAGGGCGATCAGCGAGCGGTGCGGAATTCCGTGCTTGGGGTGCACCGCGGCCAGAAAGCGGAAGTAGTTGCCATCGCGGGCGGCGGCGTAGGGCACGCGGCTGTAGCCCAGAAGCAGCGAGAAGACCGAGGCGAAGGCGGTCCAGACGATGAGCAGCGCGATGCCATAGCCCACCCAGCGTCCGAAGGCGGAGCGGGCGATGTCGGCCACCAGTTGCACGCGAATCACGGCATTGTCGGCGACGTGGGTGGCGGCGTCACGCAGGGCGGGCAGCGCGGCCAGATTCATCAGCACATAAAAGCAGGAGACGAAGAGCACCGAGAGCAGAATCGCGCGAGGAATCGTCCGCTCCGGCTGGCGCACCTCGCCGCCCAAAAAGCAGATGTTGTAGTAGCCCCAGTAATCGTAGGTGGTGATGAGGGTGGCTTGGGCCAGTCCGCCGATGGCGATGGCCAGCGGCAGCGCGGGAGCCTGCGGCATCTGCCAGCCGCCCATCGCCGAGGCATGCACGAATCCCGAGACGATGACCCCGGCCAGCGCCGCCAGCACTCCGGCAAAGAGCACCCAGGCCAGCCGCGTCACCGAGCTGAGATTGCGATAGAGCAGGGCTGTGACCAGCAGGCAGACCAGCGCCGCGGCCAGATTCGAGTAATGAAGGGAAGGGAAGAGCTCCCAGGGCGCCTGCATGATTCCCGGCCAGAAGACGGCCAAAAAGCTCGACAAACCGATGCAACCCGAGGCGATGGAGAGCGGCGCGGTGAAGCCTACCTGCCAGACGTAGAGAAAGCTGAGCCAGTTGCCGGGGCCTTTGGGGCCGTAAATCTCGCGCAAAAACGCGTAGGAACCGCCGGCGCGGGGAAAGGCAGCGCCCAGCTCTGCCCACACCAGCCCATCGGCCACGGCTATAGCCGCGCCCAGCAGCCAGGCCCAGACGCTGAGCCGCACGCCGGCAGCGGCGATGACCAGGGGCAGGGTGATGAAGGGTCCGACGCCGATCATCTCCAGCATGTTGAAGGCCACGGCCGAGCGCAGGCCGATGCGGCGCTGCAAGGGAGCGGAGGAGATGAGGGAAGTTTGCGGCATCAATCGGCTTGTTCCATGGATACTACCAATCTTAAGCGTGGTGTCTTAAGCGTGGGGAAGATCCGCCCGCAGGCCAACGGACTCGGCGACTTTGCCCAGCCTGCCATCCAGCGTCCATAGCTGAGTGCCCGGCGTGGCCAGACAGGAGGCAACCAAATGTGCATCCGTCAAGCCGATCCCCTTGGCGTACATGCCTCTGGCTTCGATCATGAGACGAACATCCGCAAGAGAAACGGGAAGAATCTTGGGCAGGCAGTCCAGATTTGCGAGTGTTTCGCGCCGATTCTGAAGCGACCCAAGGGCCAACTCGGCAATCACATATGGATGCATGACGAGTTGGTGGTTGTAGACCAACATCCCCATCTCGGATCGACAAGCGCCGCTGCGGAAAAAGTCAATCCAAATCGTTGTGTCGGCGAGAATCATAGATCGTCAACCCTCAGTCGCCGAATGTCCTCGAGGTTTGGCATTGTTCCAGCCAAGGCGAGAATCCGCCGTCCGGCCTCGCGCTCGATCAGTGCTTTCAATGCCTCGCGCAGCAGTGCTGTTCTCTCACTCATCCCGCTGTATTCCTGGGCTCGGCGTAAAAGATCGTCGTCAAGTGCAACGGTTGCTCTCATCGCATTTTTCCTCGATGCACCGATATTATCACCACTATGGTGAAGGTTTGCGCGAATCGCCCAGCGAAAAAACAAACCGCATAGAACCAGGGAAGCGCATTTTCTCATCGAACCTGGGCGGCGAAGGGGAAATCGCTCCCCGGATTGTACACTGGCGGGAGATATGGTCTTTCTCGAAGGAACAAAACGAACAGCGGTAGTCGCAGCCCTGGCCGGAGTTCTGGCCGGTTGGGTGCTCCTTTTTCCTTGCAGCACACCGGCCCAGCAGGCGGCCTCGACGAGTCAGGGGCTGGCGGCGGTTCCCTTGGCGGAGCCCACTGCCTCGGCGCTGCCTCTGCCCGAGGACCGTGGCGTGGCGGCGTTGGAGCAGGCCATCCGGCGGCTCAACACCACCGCCAGCGTGCTGGCCATCGTCGCCCATCCCGATGACGAGGATGGGGCTCTGCTCACCTACCTGAGCCGGGTTGAGGGGGCGCGGGTGACGCTGCTGACGCTAACCCGCGGCGAGGGCGGACAGAACGCCATGGGCGGCGAGAGCTACGACGCACTGGGGCTGATCCGCACCAATGAACTGCTGCGGGCGGGCGAGTTCTATGGCGTTCGTCAGCTTTGGGGCACGGAGGCCGACTTCGGCTTCTCCAAGACGCAAGAAGAATCCTTCGCCCGTTGGGGCCATGAGCGGGTGCTCTACGACGCGGTGCTGGCGGTGCGGCGGGTGCGTCCGCAGATCATTCTTTCCACCTTTGTGGGAGGAGTGACCGACGGTCACGGCCACCATCAGGTCTCGGGCGAGATTGCGCAAGAAGCCTTCAAAGCGGCGGCCGACCCGGCGGTATTTCCCGATCAGATCAAAGCTGGATTTTTGCCTTGGCAAGCGCTGGCGGTCTATTCCATGACCCCCTTCGCCCGCATCGAAGACGGCAAGATGTTCGACTACGCCACCGGCAAGTGGGCGCCGGCGCGCTTCAAGAACTATGTCACCGGTGAGTGGATTGAGGGTACACTCCCAACTGATGTGACGATTCAGGTAGGCCGGCGCGACCCGGCGCTGGGACGCAGTCCGGTGCAGATTGCCCGCGAGGGCTGGGGCGAGCAGAAGTCGCAGTACGGCGGGGCCAATCCGGCGCTGAGCGGGCCGGCGGCTTCCAGCTACCATATGTGGGCCGCGGTTCCCGCAGCGCAGGCTGGAGCGGCGACGGATGCAGCCAATAACGATCTCTTCCACAACCCCAAGGTCAACATCGACACGACGATTGCAGGACTGGCCACGCTGGCCGGTGCGAATCCACCCACTTGGCTTGTCTCGAATCTCGATGCCCTCGACAAAGACCTGGAGAGCTTCAACAAGGAGCGCGGCACGCTGGACAGTTCGGCGCAGGCCAACTTGCTGGCCGCGTTGTACAGTCATCTCCTCAAAGTGCGCGCCCGAGCCGCCAGCGAATTGGGCTCTTCAGACGGCCGCACTCAACTGCTTTTTGAGTTGGATGCGAAGTCTGTGCAGTTTCAGGCCGCACTCAAAGAGCTTCTGGGGCTGGATCTGGCGGCTTTCCGGGCCAATATGGGCGGGGGCCAGCAGGGCGGTCCGGGCAGCCGGGGCGGATCGGCCGATGAGACCCAGCGTAGCGTGACACCGGGCGAGGATTTTCGCGTGCGGGTGCACACCGCGCAGGCAAACTCAGCGGCTCACCTCGAACGCGTCTGGTTGGCGAGCGCCACGGGCGACACATGGAAGAGCGACCCTGAACCCAGCCAGACCGATGCGAATGCCGCAGTGAGTGAGCGGTATTTCAAGGTGCAGGTGGCCGAGAACGCCGCGCCGACCAAGCCCTACTTCACCCGGCCCTCGATCGAGCAGCCCTTCTATGACGTTTCTCCCGCCCAGTTGCGCGGAGAGTCCTTTGCGCCCGATCCGCTGGCGGCCTGGGCGGAGTTTTCTTTCGGGGGCGTTCCCATCCGCATCGGCCAGATTGTGCAGACGCTGGCGCGGGTTCCAGGCCGCGGCGGAGTCTACGAACCGCTGGTGGTGACGCCGGCCGTTGGCGTGAGCATGGAGCCGGAGGCGCTGCTGCTGCCCGACGACGGCAAGCCGCTCGAGGTGCGGGTGCGGCTCCATGCGCAGAGGGCTGCCGCAGGGACAGTGCTTCTGAATTTGCCCGCAGGCTGGCGTGCGGAGCCGGCTGAGGCAGCCTTCGAACTCAAGGCGGCGAGCGACTCCGAACCAATTCTTTTCTCTGTAAAGCCCGTTTCCGGCGTCTGGGAATCGGTAGAAGCGGGGGCCTACACCATTGCCGCAGAAGCCCGTGTAGGCGCACAGAACTACACCACCGGCTGGCGCAGCGTGGGCTACCCCGGCTTGCGTCCCTACAACCTCTACCGGATTGCCGAAGTGAAGGCGCGCAAGGTGGATGTGAGGCTGACGCCGGGGCTCAAGATCGGCTACGTGATGGGGACGGGCGATGAGGTGCCGCAGGCCATTGCCAGCCTGGGAGTGCTTCCGCATCTTTTGTCCACGCAGGAGATTGCGACGGGCAACCTGGCGCAATGGAATGCGATCGTCATCGGCATTCGCGCCTACTCCACGCGGCCGGAGCTGACGGCGGCCGAGGCGCGGCTGGAGGCCTTTGTGCGCCAGGGTGGAACGCTGCTGGTGCAATACCAGACCAGCAACTTTCCTGCGCCCGCACCGCTGAATCTGGGCCGCTCGCCGGAGAAGGTCGTCGAGGAGCAAGCGCCTGTGAAACTGCTGGAGCCGGAGAACGCCCTGCTCAACTGGCCCAACCGCATTACTGCGGCGGACTTCGACGGTTGGGTCGAGGAGCGCGGCCACTCCTTCCTCGAGTCCTGGGACCCCAGCTACACGGCTCTGACCGAAACCGCCGACGTTGGTCAGGACTCGCAGCGCGGCGGCCTGGTGGTGGGCCATTTCGGTAATGGAACCTATATTTATGTTGCGTTCGCGCTGCACCGGCAGTTGCCGGAGCTGGTTCCCGGTTCGTATCGCCTGCTGGCCAACCTGCTCAGCGCGGGGGGCAGGCCCTGAATGGAACGCCGGCCGCCCTGGCTGCGCTCCCTGACCGCGCGCTTCGTGGCCGCCATGTGCTAAGGTTCATGCGTGAAAGTTGCAGCCCAGGAGCAGGCCAGTGCAGCGGAGACGGTCAAAATCGGCCGCCGCTTGTTGCCGGGATTGTCGGTGAAAGACGGTTTCACCCGCCATCCCTTCGATGTGCAGCACGGGGTGCGCACCAGCGGCCTGATCGCCGGACGACATCTGGCCAGCGGCCATCGCCACGATCGCCACAACACGGCGTACTACGGCGTGGCGCCCTCGGTCTTGCAAGGGCTGGTGGCGCGCTGGCGGCGCACTCCGCAGCAAGCGCCGCTGGATCAGTACACCTTTATCGATCTGGGCGCGGGCATGGGCCGGGCAGTGCTGCTGGCCGCCGAGTATCCCTTTCGCGCCGTGGTGGGCGTGGAACTGCATCCGACGCTGGCAGGCATCGCGCGCAAAAATCTTCGTCTGTGGCGCGCGGCGGTAAAGGCCAAAGCTCCCATGCGGATGCTCTGCCAGGATGTGTTGGAGTACAAGTTCCCGCCCGGCCCCTGTGTGGCTTTCCTCTTCAATCCTTTTCGCGCGCCGGTCTTTCGCCGCCTGCTCAAGTCCATGGCGCAGAGCTTTGCCGGGCGCGAGGGGCTGCTCGACCTGCTCTACGTCAACCACGAGCAGGAGCATCTGCTGGAGATGGAGAAGGGATTCTCCCGTCTCTTCGAAGGTCAAATTCGGCGTTCGCGCGTTGACGCCATCGCCGACCACGCCATCCTGGCCAATCAGCCGGAGGGCGAGTATGCTTCGTCCAACTATGAGGATTGTTCGGTCTGGCGCTGGACAGGGAACTAGGCCTTTGACCGCTTGATGTTGTTCCACGGGGTGCCCCCGGTCTCGATTTTGAGACCGGGGAGGGGGATTCACCCACACGATCCGGTGCGAGCCAGCCGGAAGCTGAAGCAGGCGGCAAAGGCCATGAAGTACGGGACAAGGAGAAGAACCGTGCAAAAGCAACATTTGATCCTGGGCATTGGCGAGTTGTTATGGGATCTTTTACCCCAGGGCGGGCAACTGGGCGGCGCTCCGGCCAACTTTGCCGTCATGGCCGGGCGGCTGGGCAATCATGCCGCGATCCTGAGCCGCGTGGGGCGCGACGAGATGGGCCGCGAGGCGCTTCAGCGGCTGGAGGCGACGCCGGTCGATCGCAGCGCTCTGCAGATCGATCCCGTGCATGAGACGGGAAGGGTGACGGTGCGCCTTGAAGCGGGCCAGCCCAGCTACACCATCCACCATCCGGCGGCGTGGGACTTTCTGGAATTGACCGATCACTGGGTGCAACTGGCGGAGCGCGCCGACGCCGTCTGCTTCGGGTCGCTGGCGCAGCGCAGCGCCGAGTCGCGGCAGACGATTCAGACACTGGTGGCGCAGACCCGCTCCTCTTGCGTGCGCGTCTTCGATGTGAACCTGCGCGCCCCGTTCTATTCCTGCGAGGTGCTGGTCGAGTCGCTGGAACTGGCCTCGGTGGTCAAGCTGAGCGAGGAGGAACTGCCCCGGCTGCTGGCGCTGGTGGGCCTGCCGGTCGAGGGTGAACGCCCCCAGGATCTCTCCCTGCGCGAAGGCGCGGAGCGCCTGCTGGGCGGGTTTCCCACGCTGGCGCTGGTGGCCGTCACTCGCGGTAGCCAAGGCAGCCTGCTGGTGCGGCGCGATCGGTGGCACGAGCATCCGGGTTTTTCCGTGCGGGTTGCCGACACCGTTGGCGCCGGCGACGCCTTCACCGCCGCCCTGACCCACGGACTGCTGCAAGGCGCGGATCTGTCCACGCTCAACCAGGCAGGGAACCGCTGCGGCGCTTGGGTGGCCTCGCAGCAGGGCGCCATGCCCGATCTGCCCGAGGCGGTGCGCGCCGAGATCGAAGCAACAGTCGAGGTGTAATCCAGGCAGTAGAGGGATTCCGCTGAGATGAGGGAGCGCTTGACGCGGTTCCCAATCCACCGGTAGAAGACGTCCGTTGAGAGCGGAGGCAAGAAAACGTCAGGGCAAACGCATCTTAATTCCGCTGTCGTACCAGTTTTGGATTGCGAATCGAAACAAAGGGTAGTTTGGGGAGGGAGCAGGGGCCTTCAGGCCCCTGAATAGGGCGATAGATGGATAGGCCTTCAGGCACGGGGCAATTTGCAACTGCGAGCAAAGACCCGAGGCTAAAGCCTGTCGTTTTTGCCGCTGCTTCAGGGGTCTGAAGACCCCTGCTCCCTCCGCAAAAAACAAACAAAAGCCATGGTGACAACTGTTTCACTCGGAAAACGGTCGATCGCTTAAGATGCGTTTGCCCTGAAGAAAACGTTCTCCCAGTTGCAAACACAGCCATCCTGCGTCTACCATGGCGTTCGATGAGAATACGATCTTTTTCTCTTGCTCTTTCCTTTGTCGCGCTGCTGCCGCTGGGCCTGACCGCCCAGACGCCCACGCTGGCCATTCAGGCCGACCGCCCCATCGCCAAGGTCAGTCCCACGCTCTACGGTCTGATGACCGAGGAGATCAACTTCTCCTATGACGGCGGCTTGTATCCCGAGCTGGTGCGCGACCGCACCCTGGGCCACGACTGGCAGGCGCTGGCGCACTGGACGCTGGCCTCACGCGGCGACTCGGTGGTGAAGGTCTCCCCCGACGACAGCAATGGACTCAGCGCCGCGCTGCCCCGCAGCCTCAAGGTGACGGTCTCGGCGGCCAGCGAGGCCGCGCCCGCCGGAGTGCAGAACGACGGCTTCTGGGGATTCCCGGTGCGTCCGCAGACCAGCTATGCGGGATCGTTCTACGCCCGCACCGATGCGACCGGCGTTGCGGTGACGGTCAGTCTGGTCAACGATCAGACGGGCGCGGTGGCCGCCACGGCTACGGTGACAGGACTCGGCGAGAAGTGGAGCAATTACACCTACACGCTGAAAACCGGTGAGGTCCCGGTTTCGGCGAACAACCATCTGCTGCTGACTCTGACCCAGCCGGCGACGGTGTGGTTCAATCTGGTCTCGCTTTTCCCGCCCACCTATCACGACCGCCCCCTCGGCCTGCGCGCCGATCTGATGGAGAAGATGGCGGCGATGCATCCGCATTTTCTGCGCCTGCCCGGCGGCAATTATCTTGAAGGCGACCACATCGGCGAGCGCTACCAGTGGAAGAAGACCATCGGCCCCTGGACCGACCGGCCCACCCATCCAAGCCCCTGGCGCTACCGTTCTTCAGACGGCCTGGGTCTGCTCGAATACCTGGAGTGGTGCGAGGATCTGAAGATCGAGCCGGTCTTGGCCGTCTATGCCGGCTACTCGATGGCTCAGGAGCATGTGGATGCGGGTCCGGCGCTCGAGCCCTACGTTCAGGATGCGCTCGATGAGATCGAGTACGTTACTGGCGGCGTCAACACCCAGTGGGGCGCCGAACGTACCAAGAACGGCCACGCCGCGCCCTTTCCGCTGCACTATGTCGAGGTCGGCAACGAGGACTTCTTCGACAAATCCGGCTCCTACGACGGCCGTTTCGCGCAGTTCTTCAAGGCCATCAAGGCGAAATACCCCGAACTTCAGGTGATTGCCACGACTCCGGTGAAAAGCGTACAGCCGGATCTACTGGACGAGCACTTCTACATGGCTGCCGAGCAGTCCTTTGCCGATGCCGGCCA
This sequence comes from uncultured Occallatibacter sp., assembly GCA_964493705.1. Classification (GTDB taxonomy): domain Bacteria; phylum Acidobacteriota; class Terriglobia; order Terriglobales; family Acidobacteriaceae; genus Telmatobacter. The sequence goes on along the minus strand of CAZBPD010000001.1, from coordinate 33,630 downwards.
CTACGATAAGGCCGACCGCAAGGGGCCCAAGATCTTTGTCGGCGAGTGGGCCACGCGCGAGGGCTCGCCGACGCCCAATTTGCAGGCCGCGCTGGGCGATGCCGCCTGGATGACGGGCTTGGAGCGCAACAGCGACCTGATCGTGATGTCCAGCTACGCGCCGCTCCTGGTCAACGTGAACCCCGGCGGAATGCAGTGGGAGACCGACCTGATCGGCTACGCCGCACTGAGCAGCTATGGTTCGCCGAGTTACTGGGCGCAGGCGCTCTTCGCCGGCCATCTGGGCAGCGAAGTTGTGGCCACCACGCTGAGCGGCGCCGGGCCGCACGTTTTTACCTCGGTGACCCGCGATGAAAAACAGCGCAAGCTCTACGTGAAGATCGTCAATGCTTCTTCCGAGCAATTACCGTTGAATATTTCTCTCAACGGCGCAAGCGAGGGCAAGCATGAGGCCACGTTAAGTACGTTAAGCGGCAAAACGCCCAACGCCACCAATACCATTGCCCATCCCAATGAGGTGGTTCCCGTCGAGCAGAAGATCGAAGGCCTGGGAGCGAACTCCAGGCTTTTCTTCGCCCCGTATTCCATCAATGTGCTGGAGTTGAGCTACTGATGAACACATTGGTCTGCGACCAACCATGAGGATGAAAATCGTTGTCAGTTCTATCGGCAAATTGTCATCCTGAGCGGAGCGCAGCGGAGTCGAAGGATCTGCTTTTTCTCTTCCAGGGTTGGTTTCCTGTGGAGCAATCTGCATGCGCATCCGGCCGGGCAAAGTAAAGAGAGGAGATCCCAGCGTTTCGCTGTGCCTATTGAGAGGGCGCTGGCGGTGCAACAGGCCGATGGCGGGCGCGCAGATAGGCGACCAGTTGCGCGATCTCTTCGCTGCTGAGAGCTTCGCCGAAGGGGGGCATTCTCTGCCCTCCGTTCTGGATCTGGGCGGTGATTTTGGCCGGAGTCCACTGTTTCTGCTGGCGCAGGTTGGTCAGCGCCGGGCCTTTCTTGCCGCCCACGCCGGCTTCACCGTGGCAGCGGACGCAGCCGCGGTCGCGAAAGAGCAGCGCCCCAGCCTGGGCCGCGGCCTTGCCCTTGACGCCCCAAAGTGCGTGACTGGGCAACGCTGCACACAAGCACAGCGCCAACAGCAGAGCGAAAGAGAGGATTTTCACCGGAGCATTCACGCAATTCATTGTCGCATTCCATCCGGACGGCGGTCTTGAACGATGCTATGGATCGCAGTTTCGGCGCGATGCTACAGGTGATTGGTGCGAAAGGCGGGACTCGAACCCGCATGGATTGCTCCGCCAGATCCTAAGTCTGGTGCGTCTGCCAATTCCGCCACTTTCGCGCAGCCGGTATGGGGTTCATTATAGCCAAACCGCCGCCCCAGCGGCGTCCAGATGCCCGTGATCCGTGCCCAGGGCAGATCAGGAGTGTTTGGCCGGGCCTGTCGACTCGCGCACCACCAACTCCGGCTCGACGACGATGTCGCCGCTGGGGGGGCAGGTTTCGTGAATGCAATCAAGTAAGCGCCGGGTGGCGATCCTGCCGATCTCCATCAGCGGCTGGCGGATGGTGGTCAGGCGGGGCAGGGTAAAGGCCGCGGCTTGAATGTCGTCGAAGCCGATGACCGAAACGTCGCCGGGAATATCCATGTGAAGATCCTGCAGGGCGCGCACGGCGCCGATCGCCGAGAGGTCGTTGAAGGCCACCAGCGCGGTGTAGGGCATCCCGGTGGCGGCCAACTGCTGCACCACGGGATAGCCCAACTCCGGGGAACAACTATCGCGATTCAGGTGAATCACCAGCTCCGGCCGGATGGGGAGGCCCATCCTCTGCGCAGCTGCCTGCAATTCGGTCCAGCGCGAATCCGAGTCGGAACTGAAGGTCTGTCCGCGCATGAAGGCGATCTGACGGTGGCCCAGCGCGCAGAGATGATTCAGCGTGAGCTCGGCGGCACGCGCGTGGTCGAGTGAGACGTTGGTGATGCCCTCGATGGCGCGATGGCCGGCTACTGCCACGGCAGGCACCGGGAGCGGATGCTCCAGCGCCGTGTCGATGGCAATGATGCCCTGCGCCCCCCGCCCGATGAACATCCGCGTGTAGTCCTCCATCAGGTTGGGCTGATGGCGGTGATGGGCGGTGAAGTAGAAATAGCCTGCCTGAATGAGCTGATCGCCGATGCCGCTCATCACCTGGGTGTGATAGCCATCGCCCAGCTCCGGCACCAGAATGCCGATGGTGTGGGTGAGGCGGTTGCGCAGCGAGCGCGCCAGCAGGCTGGGCTGATAATTCATCTCCTTGGCCGCGGCTTTGATGCGGTCGCGCGTGGCCTGGGGAATGGAGCGCCCCGGCACATCGTTGAGCACCACCGAGACCGTGGCCGGATTCAAGCCCAGATGCGCTGCCAGTTCCTTGAGGCTGACCGGCCGGTAATGGTCGGGCAGGCCGGACTCCTTTTTGTGCCGTGGGCTAGCGTCATCTTTCATTGAGAATCCCCAGTGGCGACCGACTGAATCGAACTTCTCTTGAAAATATTCATTTTACATTCGCAGCATGGCGCATCCGCACGATTCTTGCGAATCTTGGCGTCCTGCATCCATTTTCGCACGTGAACGATGTGGATGTCGCCCGCGGTCCCAACTTGCGCTAGCCGCTCCTGAGGGAGCAAGCCCTGGCCTTGGTGCAGTAAACTCGGTTCATCTTCGCTCGCAAGAGAGGATCGATCGGAAATGAAATTGTCGACAATTGCAGTCCTGGTCTCCGTCATTCTGTTGCCTGTGCTCGGGCTTCGCGCCCAGGGAGCGCATGGGGGGCTCATCCGCGTTCTGCTGCTCGATGGGCAAAGCTCAGGGGCTTATCATAACTGGAAGCTGACCACCCCGGTCCTCAAAGCGGAACTTGAGGAGACAGGTCTCTTTCAGGTTACGGTTCTTACCGCGCCTCCAGGCGAGGGGGACTTCAGCAACTTCAGCCCCACCTTCAGCCACTATCAGGTGATCGTGTCGAACTACGATGCTCCCGGCTGGCCCGAGGCGTTGCGGTTGCAGTTCGAACAGTTCGTCTCCGCGGGCGGCGGCCTGGTGGTGGTTCATGCCGCCGACAACTCCTTCCCCGACTGGCCCGCCTATAACCAGATGATCGGCGTGGGCGGCTGGCGCAATCGCAAGCAAGAGGCTGGCCCGCATTGGTTCTACCGCGACGGCAAGCTGGTCAGCGACAGCACTCCCGGATCGGCCGGCAATCACGGTAACCGGCTGCCCTTTCAGATCGTCGCGCGCCATCCCGAGCATCCTATTCTGCAAGGGCTGCCCCCAGTGTGGATGCACGCGGCCGACGAGTTGTACGACTCGCTGCGCGGTCCCGGCGGGAATATGACCGTGCTGGCCACTGCGCACTCCGACCCTTTGAACAAGGGAACCGGCCTGGATGAGCCGATGCTTATGGTGCTGCACTATGGCAAGGGAAGAATCTTCCACACCACGCTGGGCCACGATGTGGCCGCGCTCAGTTGCGTGGGGTTGATGACCATCTTCCAGCGCGGCACGGAGTGGGCCGCCACCGGCAAGGTCACGCAGAAGGTCCCCGCATCGTTTCCCACCGCCAGCACCGTCAGCTATCGCGTGGATATTGCCTCGATGGACCCGGCGTTTCTGAACGGCGCTTCACAACCGGTGATTGCAACACCCGTAGCGCCTGCCGCTGCCGCGCCCGATGCCCATGACGCCAGCAAGTATCTTCACTCCACCCAGTCACACTCCACTGCGCATCCTCAGTAGCGCGTGCGCCGCGGGGATGAATGCGAGGGAAGCGATTGTGACGAGTCAGAGAGTGATTGAATAAGAGCGCTGTCATCCTGAGCAACATGACTCGTGTTGACGAGTTACGGCTGCAATGAACGCCACAACCGCCTCCCGCAGGGAGGCGATGAAAGTAGCCAGGGGTGAAGCGCAGCGGAACCCCTGGGATGGATGCCAAAATCTACCGCGCGCCCCGCAGGGCCGCGCTGAAACGTGGGGTATGCAGACCCGTTCATCAGGAGCGAGCGCAGCGAATCGAAGGACCAGCTTTTATCGCAGCATCAAAAAACGCAGGTCCTTCGACGGAGTTGGACGCAAAGATCGCGTCCAATTCAACTCAGGATGACACCTATTTCTGTGGTGAATGAATGTCTCGAAACACTTGTGCCGCATCTCTTGATTTTCAATGCAGAACATGAGGTTCAGACCCTGTCAGAAAGGCATTATTTATGCCTGTGCCTCCAGCAAACGCACCACGTGATGGACGATAATCAGGTCCTCGGCGGGAGGAATCACCCGCACCGTTACAGGGGAATCGGTCGCGGAGATAACCGCTTCGCCGCGCACATTGTTGCGCTTCTTGTCCAGCACAATGCCCAAAGCGCTTAGCCCGGCGCAGATCTCGGCGCGCGCGTTGATGTCGTTCTCACCGATGCCGCCGGTGAAGACCAGCATGTCCAGCCCGCCCAACTCGGCTACAAAACCGCCGATCCACTTGACGATCGTCCAGTTGAATTTGTCTACAGCCAGGCGCGCCTTTTCATTGCCGGCATCGATGGCCTCGCGCAAGTCGCGCATGTCGTTGCTGAGTTCGCTCACCCCCAGCAGGCCCGCCTGCTTGCCGATAGCGGCCTCCAGCAGGTCCGCGGCCTTGTCGGCGTTCTCTTCCTTCTCGGCGATCTTGCGCAGCATGAACAGCACCACGCCGGGATCGATGTCGCCGGTGCGCGTGCCGCTGATGATGCCGCCGGTGGGCGTCAATCCCATCGAAGTGTCAAGGCACTGCCCATGCAGAATCGCGGAGATGGAAGCACCGTTGCCCAGATGCGCGACGATCAGCTTCTCCGGCACGTTGGGCTGCAATTGATGAACGATCGATTCATACGATATGCCGTGATAGCCGTAGCGGCGCACACCCATCGCCGCATAGGCGGCGGGGATGGGCAAGCGCGTCACCACCTCAGGCATGGTGCGATGAAAGTACATATCCAGAATCGCAAAGTTGGGAATGCCGGGGAAGAGCCGCAGCGCCTCGCGCATGATGTACACGCCGATGGGCGTGTGCAGCGGCGCCAGCGCGGCGTAGCCATCGATCTCGTCGATCAGCGCCTCTGTAAGAAGCTGGTTCTCCTTGATCGTCGGCCCGCCGCAAACGGTGCGGTGGCCAATAGCCATTGGAGCGGGAAACTTGCCGGAGTGCAGCGCGTCGGCAACCAGCTTGAAGGCTACAGCGCGATTGGGCAACGCAGGACTTTCATCGACCAGCTTCTTGCCCTCTGCGTTTTTGATCCAGAACTTGCCCAGATCGGTGCCGATGCCGTCGACCGCACCCTCCAGCACCCGGCTGCGCGCGCCGTCGCCGGCTTCGTAGATAGAAAACTTGATGGAAGATGAACCGCTATTCAAAACCAGCACAGGCAAAGACGGCATATGTCGAGCACCTCTGTTCGATCAGTTCGATAAGTGTTGTGGCTGACTTGGTCAGCGGGTTTGCTTGCAAATCGGCAGTGGAGTGCAGCCTTCAATGGCCCGATTCGCCTCGTTGAGAATAGATTTCCAGCAATGTGCGGGCTGCGCGAAACGATGTGGTGCGGCCTTCGAGCACTTCGCATTCCAGGGCCTGCTTGCGCTCTAACACATCCGGATGCGATTCAAATTGCTGCAACAGTCCCTGCTGAATAATCTCCTGCATCCAGTTGCGTGTCTGATTGCGGCGGGTACGCTCGAACCATCCATTGGCCTTGGTCAATGCGCTGTGTTCCAGCACGCATTGCCACAACTCCGCAATACCCTTGCCGGTGCGCGCCGAACAGGTTTGCGAGCGGGGCGTCCATCCCGAAGCGGAACTGGGGAAGTAGTGCAATGCGTTCGCCGCTTCGCTGCGCGCGCGATCGGCAGCTCGTTCGTTGTCTCCGTCGGCTTTGTTGATGGCGACAAGATCGGCCAGTTCCATCACTCCGCGCTTGATGCCTTGCAATTCATCGCCGGCGCCGGTCAATAGGATCAACAGAAAGAAGTCCACCATGCCGTGCACCGCGGTCTCCGACTGGCCCACACCCACGGTCTCAACGACGATCTTGCTATAGCCCGCGGCTTCACACAGCAGCATGGCCTCGCGTGTGCGCCGCGCCACTCCGCCCAACGAACCGCGCGAGGGCGAAGGGCGAATAAAAGCCATCTCGCTAGCCGCCAACTCCGTCATGCGCGTCTTGTCGCCGAGAATGCTGCCGCCGCTGAGCTGACTGCTGGGATCGATGGCCAGCACTGCGACCTTCTGTTGATGCTCTTCAATCAAATACATGCCCAGCGCTTCAATCAGGCTGCTCTTGCCCGCGCCGGGAACGCCGGTAATGCCCACGCGAATGGAATTGCCGCAGTGCGGCAGACAGTCTTCGACGATTTGCTCGGCGAGCATGCGGTCGACCTCGCGCGAGCTCTCAATCAAGGTGATGGCGCGGGCGAGAATGGATCGCTGCCCTTGCAGAATGCCCTCGACACACTGCTCGCGAGTCAGCGCGCGGCGCATGCCTGCAACGCGCGACAGCAACTCCGGCGAGGGCTCCGTAGCCGCGCAGCCAGGGTTCTCTCGCATCGCGCTTTCAAATCGCTCGCTCAATCAGCCTCTGCCTCCCACGGTTGCACCGTTGAGAATGTCGAGAATCTTTTGCGCCGCAACCGGAATCACCGTGCCCGGCCCATAGATGCCAACGGCTCCGGCTGCATAGAGAAATTCGTAGTCCTGGGGCGGAATCACGCCACCCACCACAACCAGAATGTCTTCGCGCTCCAGCTTGCGCAGCTCATCGATCAACTGCGGCACCAGCGTCTTGTGCCCCGCGGCCAGCGACGATACGCCGACCACATGCACATCGCTTTCGACCGCATGGCGAGCCACTTCGTAGGGCGTTTGAAAGAGAGCGCCAATGTCCACGTCGAAGCCGATGTCGGCAAAGGCCGTGGCGATCACCTTAGCGCCGCGATCGTGGCCGTCCTGGCCCATCTTGGCGACAAGAATGCGCGGACGGCGGCCCTCTTCCTGCTCGAAGGCTTCCACCATGCGCCGCGCTATATTGAACTCGACGGCGTTGCCGCTCTCGGCCGAGTAGACGCCGCTGATGGTGCGCGTCGTGGCCTCGTAGCGGCCCCACACCTTCTCCAGCGCCGACGAGATCTCGCCCAGCGTAGCCCGCTTGCGCGCCGCATCCACGGCCAGTTCCAGAAGATTTCCCGTACCGCTTCTTGCAGCTTCTTCCAGCGCAATCAACGACTGCTTCACGGCCTCCGAGTCGCGCTCGCTCTTCAACAGCGCCAGACGCTTCAACTGCGATTCGCGCACCGCGGCGTTATCGATGTCCAGCACCGGGATCAACGGCTCTTCCGATGAAGGATAGGCATTGACGCCGACAATCACATCGCGTCCCGAATCGATGCAGGCCTGCCGCCGCGCGGCTGCTTCTTCAATGCGCATCTTGGGAATGCCGGTCTCGATAGCCTTGGCCATGCCGCCCAGGCTTTCTACTTCTTCAATCAAGTCCCATGCCGCGTGCATCAACTCGTGCGTCAAGCGCTCCACGTAGTACGAACCCGCCCAGGGGTCGACCAGATGGGTGATGCCGGTCTCCTCTTGCAGGTAAATCTGCGTATTGCGAGCGATGCGCGCGGAGAAATCCGTGGGTAGCGCCAAGGCTTCGTCGAGCGCATTGGTGTGCAGCGACTGCGTATGCCCCAAAGCCGCGGCCATGGCCTCGATGCAGGTCCGAGGCACATTATTGTAGGGGTCTTGCGCGGTGAGGCTCCAGCCCGAAGTCTGCGAGTGAGTACGCAAGGCCAGCGACTTGGGGTTCTTGGGATTGAAAGTCTTGACCAGCTTGGCCCACAACATGCGAGCCGCGCGCATCTTGGCGATCTCCATGAAGTGGTTCATGCCGATGCCCCAGAAGAAGCTGATGCGCGGGGCAAAGTTGTCCACGTCGAGCCCGGCCTTTACGCCGGTTCTCAGATACTCCAAACCATCGGCCAGCGTGTAGGCCAACTCGATATCGGCGGTCGCGCCGGCCTCTTGCATGTGATAGCCGCTGACGCTGATGCAGTTGAATTTGGGCATGCGCTCGGCGCAGTAGCGGAAGATGTCGCCGATGATGCGCATTGATCCCGCGGGCGGATAGATATAGGTGTTGCGGACCATGAACTCTTTAAGGATGTCGTTCTGAATGGTGCCGCTCAACTGCTGAGTGCTCACGCCCTGCTCTTCCGCGGCCACGATGTAGAAGGCCATGATGGGCAACACCGCGCCGTTCATGGTCATCGACACCGACATCTGGCCCAGCGGAATCTGATCGAAGAGAACCTTCATATCCAAGATAGAGTCGATGGCTACGCCGGCTTTGCCCACATCGCCTGTAACGCGCTCATGATCGGAGTCGTAGCCGCGATGCGTGGCCAGATCGAAAGCCACGGACAGACCGCGCTGTCCCGCAGCAAGATTTCGGCGATAAAAGGCATTCGACTCTTCGGCCGTAGAAAAGCCCGCATACTGACGAATGGTCCACGGCTGCATCGCGTACATGGCGGTGTAGGGGCCGCGCAAAAAGGGCGGAAGGCCGGCGGCATAGTCCAAATGCTCCAGGCCGTCAAGGTCTTCGCGAGTATAAAAGCTCTTCACCGCGATGTGCTCGGCGCTCAGGCACTCCGTGCTCTGCGGCCTCTCCTGGGTGGATGGCGCGGCTTTGTAATCGATCTTGCTAAAGTCGGGACGCATGATTATTCCTTGATCCCCAGCCGTTGCTGCCACTGGGAGAGTGTTGCGAGGGGATTGCTGCGGACGTGAACGAAGTCCGCGACGCCGAGAGCGGTCAACTGCTCCGCGCTCTCCGGATTGCCCGCGATCACCACCGGCGTTGTTTTGTTCAATACCTTCAACTCCGCCATCAACGCTTCCGTAAGCGCCAGGTACTCGGCATCGGAACTGCACAGCACCAGCAGATCCGCATCGATACTGGCAATCTCAGCGGTTTGATCGAAGCGCTGCGTAAGAATGTCGAAGCCGGCGCAGGCAAAGAAGTTGGCTGCAAAGTTGGAGCGCGCACCGCGCATCTTCGTGTCGCCGATCTCCGCCAGCAGGATGCGTGGGGTCTTTTGTGTTCTCGCAGCGTGGCGTTCCGTACGCAGACGAAGCTGTTCGTAGGCCCATGTGCCACGGTCTTCGTTGAAGTGCTCTGCATCGATGCGGTCGAGCGCATGTTCGCTGCGATTGGCGTATTGATTGGTTCCCGTGAAGACGCGGCGGCGCTGCAGGACGGCCTTGTCGCGCGCAGCCAGCGAGCGTTGCAGTGCTTGAGCGACGAATCCATCGGCTTGCCCCTTGATGAAGCCGCCCGCTGCTTCGATGGACTGCATCGACTTCCATCCCTCGCGGGCGAGATAGTCGGTGATGGTCTCCAGACAATAGGATCCTGCGCCGGGATCGGCGACACGCGCAAAGAGCGCCTCCTGCTTGAGCAGGATCTGCGTATTGCGCGCCAGTCTGCGGCTGGCTTCGCCGGGCCGCTTGTAGCACTCGTCGAAGGGCGCGACAGTGAGTGAATCCGCACCGCCCAGCACCGCCGACATGGCTTCGGTGGTGGCGCGCAAAATGTTGACGTGTGCATCGTAGAGGGTCTTGTTCCAGTGCGAGGTGCGGGCGTGAATGCGGGCCCTGGCAGATTCATGCGAGCCGCCAAAGCTCTCCACCGCGCGCGCCCAAAGACTGCGGAAGGCGCGCAGCTTGGCAATCTGAAAAAAGTAATTCGCGCCGATGGCGAAGGAGAAGGACAGTGCGGCAGCGGCGCGATCGACAGCCACTCCGCGCTGCTGCATCGCGGCCAAATAATCGATGCCAGCGGCCAATGCAAAGCCGATCTCTTCGACGGCATTCGCGCCCTTTTCTTCGAAGGCTTCAGCGTGAAGGTTGAAGGGAATCAGGCAGGCCGGCGCTTTGCCGACCACCTCGACGGCGAATTCGAGATCGCTCAGAGGATCGAAGTCCGTCGAGATGCTCGCCGGGCAGGCGCGCTTGCCGAGACGCTCCAGAAGAAGATGCAAGAGCGATTCATCCGCACCGGCAAAGCACACCGGGATCTCCTGGAGATTGGCGAGCAAAAGACTGAGCGTGGAGGCGCTATCGATCTTCGCACCGGCAAAGGCGATCTCTTCCGCGCCCGCGACCACGGCGCTCATTGCGGCGCGGTTGGCCTCTTCCGGATCGGCGGCATCGATCTCTTCGCGGATGCGCCAATCGCCGCTGGTTCTGGCGCCGCGCGCAAAGGGAAAGACACCCGGCGGGGCATCCATGAAGTGCAGGCCTTCGATGTCGGCGGCCCGATAGTAGGGCTTGACGGCCAGGCCCTCCTCGGTCTGCCAGATCAGCTTCTTGGCATAATCGGCGCCCTTAAGATCCTTGAGGATCGCCTCTTCCCAGGCCGCGGTCTCGACCGGCGGAAACTCCGCGAGCAAACGTGCAGTCGTCATTTATTTGCCTTCAGGGTCTTCGACGATTTCCATCAGCAGGCCGAATGGATTTTCGGCGCGCGATTTGGGATGAACGAAGAAGACAGTGGTGCCGCGCGAACCCTTGCGCGGAGCCTTGTCGATGATGTTGAATCCAGCGGTCTGCATGGCCTCGAATGCATGCTGTGCGTTCTGCACGCGAAAGGCGATATGGGCGAAACCGCCGCGCCCGCCGTTGCGTTCGATGAGCTTTTGCACGGGTGAATCCACAGTCAACGGTTCGAGCAACTGAATGAGGTTGGGGCCGTCGCCGATCTGCAACAGAGCCTCGCGCACCTGATCGCCGCCCAGCACCTCTTCGCGATGAATCTCGCGGAAGCCCAGCATCTCATAGGCCTTGACCTGGCCCTCCAACTCGCCTTGCTTGACGGCGATGGCTACATGATCCACAAACTCGATTCCCGGAACCTGCCGCAACTCCTGCGGAAGACTGCTCATCGTTCTTTCCTTTCCATCCGAATTCAAACCCGTAGGGAATCCTGTGTTGAGCATTCCCACAGTGGCTATCGATTCCTGCTGAAAACTGTCCTTGCGCCGTCCCTACAGGACTCCGTAACGAACGGGTGAAACCACTTTTCCCCACGCCGAAGCGCGGGGCTAACCAACTCTGCGCCTACGGCGCGTTTGCGCGGACATTGCTTATGCAGTCCTCAATTAAGCTCCCAGGTCTCTAACCGCATGAAGATGTATTTCAGTTCGTACCTTCCCCGGACTCGAAATCGAGACCGGAGGCACCCTCAGCGGTACAAGACTATAAGGCGCGTTTATTCGAGCTCGACCAGCACTTGATTGAGCTTGACGGAATTGCCAGCGGCCACAGGTACGCTCTTCACAATGCCGGCGCGAGGCGCGGCGATGTGGGTTTCCATCTTCATGGCTTCAAGCACCATCACCACTTCGTTGGCCGCGACCTTCTGTCCGGGCTTGACGTTGACCTTGATGACCAGGCCCATCACCGGGCTGAGGCAGGCATTCATATTGCCGCTGACTACCGGTGCAATGGGCGCGGCGGCAAGCGGCATTGGCGGGTATTCTGCCGGCGCATGTGCGCTCTCTTCTTCGTCGAGTATCTCGACCTCTGCCTGGTAGATTTTTCCGTCGATGGTGATCTTCAGCTTCACAAAAGTCCTTTCATCGAGAGGCGCAGGCCTCATCGTCTTGCATGGAGGTTATGAGAGGCATGAACTGTGGCGCGTCCCTGCCGCGACCAGCGATTGCCCTGCGCGCCAGTCAGCAGCTTGACGGCGCGCAGCTCGACGGCATTGCCCAGAAACGCGGTGGCCGCAGCGACAATCGCTGCCAGCGTCTCGGGCGCGATCGGTGCTTGTTTCGTGTTGGATGGCGCGGCCAGGGCCGCATTGCTTTTGAGCACGTTCATGCGGGTTTCCTCTTAAAGTGGGATGAGTCCGTGCTTTTTCTGCGGGCGCAACTCGCGCTTGGTATGCATGGCTTCCAGCGCCATGGCCAAACAGCGGCGGGTGTCGGCGGGGTCGATGATCTCGTCGACCAAGCGGCGGCCCGCGGCCACATAGGGATTGGCGAAGGTGTCGCGGTAAGCGTCGACCATCTCCTGGCGCTTGCCGGCCTTGTCTTCGGCTGAATCGATCTCGCGGCGGAAGACGATCTCGGCCGCGCCCTCGGCGCCCATCACGGCGATCTCCGCGGTGGGCCAGGCCAGCACACGGTCCGCGCCCAGTCCACGGCAGCACATGGCGATGTAGGCTCCGCCGTAGGCTTTGCGCAGCACCACGGTCAGCTTGGGTACGGTGGCCGCGGAGTATGCAAAGAGGAGCTTGGCTCCATGGCGAATGATGCCGCCCCGCTCCTGCTCCACACCGGGCAAAAATCCCGGCACATCGACGAAGGTAAGGAGAGGAAGATTGAAGGCGTTGCAGAAGCGCACAAAGCGCGCCGCTTTGTCGCTGGCGTCGATGTCCAGCGCGCCGGCCATGGCGCAGGGCTGATTGGCCACGATGCCCACCGGCCGCCCCTGCAAGCGCGCGAAGCCGATAACGATGTTGGGCGCAAAGCCGGGCTGAATTTCCAGCAAGTCCTGGTTGTCGACAATGCGCATCAGCACGGCGCGAATGTCGTAGGCCACCTTGGCGTCTACAGGCACCAGGCCGGCCAGATCGCTGTCGGGGCGCAAGCGTCCATTGAAGGCCAGGCGGGGCGGATCTTCCATGTTGTTGGAGGGGAGAAAGCTGAGCAGCCGGCGGCAGAGCTGCATGGCATCTTCGTCGTTGCGAGCGATCAAGTGCACCACGCCGGAGTGGTTCATCTGCGATTGCGGCCCGCCCAACTCCTCGGCCGAGACCACCTCGCCGGTGACCTGCTTGATGACCTGCGGTCCAGTGATGAACATGCGCCCCTGCTGGGTCTGAATGATGAAGTCGGTCAGCGCCGGGCTATAGGCCGCACCACCCGCGCAGGGCCCGCAGATGAGCGAGATCTGGGGCACGGTTCCTGAGAGCATGACGTTGTTGTAGAAGACCCGCGCATAGCCGGCCAGGCTGTCGATGCCCTCCTGCACACGCGCGCCGCCCGAGTCGTTGATGAAGATAAACGGGCTGCCCGTCTTCAGCGACAGGGTCATCATGTCGGCGACTTTATTACTGTGCGTCTCGCCTGCGGCGCCGCCGGCCACGGTGAAATCCTGGCTGGCCAGATGCACCAGGCGCTCGTCGACGGTGGCGCAGCCGGTGACTACGCCGTCGGCGGGCAAATCTTTGTCCGCCATGCCGAAGTAGGTGGCGCGATGGCGGGCAAAGGCCCCGATCTCCTGAAAGCTGCCCTTGTCGACCAGCCTGGCAACGCGCTCGCGGGCCGTCAGTTTGGCCGACTCGTGCTGCTTGTCGATGCGTTCCTTGCCGCCGCCGAGTTCCACCGCGGCGCGTATGGCGTGCAGGTCGCCAATCTTCTCCTGCATGGTCTTCTTTGTACCCTCTGCTTGCTTGGCCATTGTTGCTCCTGCTTCAACCCTGGGGAGGCGCGCCTGCCGCGCGGTTCGCGGCGCCGGTCTGGCCCCTCGCGCACTGTTCGGCACTGGGCCATCCAGTTGCGAAGCCGCGCGGCGCTTGGCAGCCGCACAGACTCCGCGCTCTCACCGCGGCAATTCTATTCCCTGCCGGGAGGGGCGCAATGTGATCGTCTTCACGGTCTTCATTCTCAGCAATTTGGGGAGAAAAGCAGAATCGGGCGCAAAGCCTGAAAGGGAAGGGCCGCGGAGGAAAATTCACAACCCGGCGTCATGCGGCTCTTGCGCAGGCGGGAGGGCCTTCCCCAGGCGACCGGTGAAGGATGAGAAGGAGTGCTGGAGACGGCGGGAGCCGAGCTATCCATGCCATTGAAAACAGGCAAAATGCTGTTCGAGAAGGCATTCGGCGGAGCAGAGACTGTGCGGTGTCCGAGGGCGTCGGCGACTCGCCCTGCGTCACTGCCGCCGGCAAGCTGTGGCGATGGGGCTAAAGAATTGACGGCAAAGAAGATCTTTTTCCCAATGGGCAGTCCCCGGACGTCTCTATAGAACTTCATGCTGCGGGGAATTCACTCTCTGGCTGCCTGAGCTTAGCCGCCTGTTGAAAAAAGGCCAGGAAGCAAGAATGCAGGTTGGCACCAGGAACTCCCTTGAGACCCTATCGATGCTTTGCTGGAGCAGGGGCGAAATGGCCAGAGCCTACAACCCGCCGGAACCGCCGAGCTGCCCATGGAATGGATGTATCGCCTGCTTGTGGAGTGCGCCCAGCCGGTAGAATTGAGGCTGGGAAAGTGGCGAAGATCGTCGATAAAACAGTAAACTACTGTTTCAAAATGATTTACGAGCGATTACACGTCGACAACAAGGGTAAGACGAAAGCGTTCTGAGAAAGCGGAATGAGATGGATCGGCCATGCCTCTATGTTAGAAGAGTGTGAATACATTGGGCGTACGGTTGAGCTTGGGGTCCAATTCTCTAAAATAGACTTGAGCGTCTTTCGACTCAACTTTGCCGCCCGAGCTGCGATTTTCATGGACGTTTCGCGGCGACCGGGACTAGTATTTATGCTTCGCGCCGGGAAGGCGCATCGCGCTCTTCTCTCATGGATCACACCGCGTCAAGGAGCTTTTCTCCGTGCCCAAATCCGTTTCGATCTCTGCCCTTGCCTCCCGCTTTCTATCCCTGCTCATCACCTGCACAGCGCTTGCCGGCTTCAGCGCCAGCGCCGCGGCCCAAGCTGCGCCGCAGCTTCTGCCCTACACCGTGACGGCCGTGGCCGGCGGCGGTAGTTTCGGCAATAGCACGGCGGGGTATTACAACAATGGAACCAACACCACCTGCACCTACCAGAAGTGGAGCGGTACGGCGTATGTGGCTACCGCGGATGCGAACGGCCTCAAGCCGAGCGACACGGTGGGTGATGGCTGCCTGTATAACGAGGTTGCGCTCTCCGCGCCTCGCTCGGCCATTGCCGATAGCGAGGGCAACGTCTTTTTCATCGATTCCGCCAATAATCTCTTCCGGCGCGTTGACGCGCATTCCGGCATCGTCAGCACGGTGGGCGGAGTGACCATAGCCAGTACAAGCAGTACGGTTCCCACCTTCGCCAGCATCGCCAGCCAGGCCACCTGCCCGGTCAGCAAGAATACGCAGACCGATGCCTATGGCGACGGCTGCCTGGCCACCGAAGTGCCGATGGCCTCGCCCGAGGCGCTCACGTTCGATGCACAGGGCAACCTCTGGTTTACCGACTACTATCTGGGCGCGGTGCGCGAGATTGTCAAGAGCACAAGCATCATCCAGACCGTCGTCAACCAATCGGTCAGCCTCAGTGCGAATCCTGGCTACACCAGCACAGGCCTGAATGGCTTTACCTGGACAGCAAACACCGGCTACGTCGGCTACAACGCCACCAATGCGAATGCGGCCTACGGCAATGTGCATACCAGCGCCACCACCTATGTAACGGCGGCGCAGGCGCTGCTCTATCGTCCCTATGGCCTGGCCTTCGATAGAGCCGGCAATCTCTACATTGGCGACAACTATAACAACGCCGTCGATGTAGTGAACCTGAGCAACACCACGCGGATCATCGCCGGATACACCATTTATCCCCAAGAGATCTTTACCATCGCCGGCACCGGCTGCCCGGCGGTTCTGGATACGTATCTTCTGGGCGAAACGGCCAGTTCTTCTACCACGCCCAAGCAGGCTTCAATGTCCTGCGACAGCGCCTCCTACTTCGGCCACAGCAACGGCGTCAGTCCCTATCCTTCCACCGGCTCAACCATCGATTCCCCTTATCAGGTTGCGGTAGATAACTCCGGCAACATCTATTTTGCGGATGAGTACCCCTACGATGTTCGCGTCATCAGCAACCAGCCCAACTATACTACCGGTTTGGTCTCCCCCATCGGCGTCGGTGCGATCACAACCTTCGCGGGAGTGCCGTATACAGGCCGCAAAGCTTATAACGCGGTGACCAGCAGTGTGGCTACTACTCAAGATCTTGGTTCTGTCTACGGCGTTGCAGTAGATCCTTTGGGCAACGTCTACATCGCCGATTATCAGTCGACCTCCAGTAACAATTGCGCCGGCACAACCACCGGGACGACGACCTGCACTTCGAATTACCTCGAACGAGTCGACGCCGCCACCGGCGAGTTGTACGCCATCGCCGGCCAGGCGGAACAGACGCCCACGACCGCGGCCATCGCGACCAATCCGGCGGTTACTTGTTCAACACAGACAGACGGCGTGGGCGATGGCTGCCCCGGTTTGTCGGCCACCGTTTGGAAGACCTACTTCCCTTACGTTGACGCGGCCAACAATCTGTATTTCGGCGATTCGGGCAACGGGCTGGTGCGCAAACTCTCGTCCGGCACTCAATTTCCGCCTACCAGCGTCAGCCCCACCGGTGTGGTTCAGACCCTTGAGATTCACTTCGGCGTGGGCGATTCCTCCGGCGCTATTTCCATTCCCGCGAGCTTCGCGGATTTCACTGTCGGTACTCTTGGAACCTGCACCACGAATTCCGACACTTCAAAAAATTGCCCATTGCCGGTGACCTTCAAGCCCGTCGCGGCCGGTTTGCGCACGGCGCCGCTGACGGTGACCAGCAGCCTGGGCAAGGTTTCTACCTTCAATCTGACCGGAACCGGACTGGCTTCGGCGCTGGCCATCGATCCCAGCACCGCGAGCACGCTGGCCTCGACCAATCTGACCTCGGTCAACGATCTGGCGCTGGATGCGGCCGGCAATGCTTATGCGGCGGTTCCCGGAGCCAGCTCGATTGTCAAGATCACCCCGGCAGGGGTGGAGTCCAACATCGGCTCCAGCCTGAGCGGCGCCAACGCGGTTGCGGTGGATGGCGCGGGCAATGTGTACGCGGCGCTCTCCAGCGGCAGCGTGGTAGAGGTTCCGTCGAATGGCGGCAGCCAGGTGGCGCTGGGCAGCGGCTTTACCGATCCGGCCGGCATCGCCTTGGACGCTTACGGCAATGTCTTTGTCAGCGACAAGAGCGCTAACACGGTCAGCGAGATCGTGGCCGGAACCGGCGTCCAGGTGACGCTGGCCTCGGGGCTCAGCTCGCCGACGGGCGTGGCGGTCGACTCCTACGGCAATGTCTATGTGGCCAATACCAGCGGAAATACGGTGGTCAAGGTTCCATTCAGCGGCAGTTCCGCGGTGACCGTGGTGGCGAGTAACTTCGGTCTCTCCGCGCCGCTGGGCCTGGCTCTGGACGCAGCCGGCAGCCTCTATGTTGCCGACAGCGGCAACAGCCGCATCGTCTACATTCCCAACGAGAGCGGTACGCTCAATGCCAACGATGCTTTGCCCATCGTCACCGGACTTGAAGAGCCCACCGGCGTGGCGGTGACGGGCGGCGGCACGGTGTACCTGTCCGATGGATCGGCCAGCGTCATTGACATCTTCACCCGTAGCGCGGCCAACATCAACTTTCCCGCGCAGGTCATCGCTCAGGCAGGTGTAGCCGCCACAACGGGCTATGCCTCTGCCGACATCGTCAGCGTTGGCAACCAGACAGCGGTCTTCCCGGCGACTTACTTCAGCGCGGGAACGACTAACAGCGCCGGCGATTTCACCCTGACGCCCACCGCGCTTCCCGGCAGCGGCTTCCCCGCGGCAGGCTACGGATTGAGCTTGACGGCCAGCTTTACGCCATCGGCTGCCTCTGCTTTCACGGCGACGTATACCTTTGCCAACACCACTCCTGCCGCGCAGCCCACGCTGACGATGAACGGCACCGGCACCAACCCCGCCGGCAGCGAGACAATGAGCCTGAGCACGACGGTTCCGGGCGGCCAGACGAGCTGGATCTACGGGCAGACGGTGGTCGTCAATGTGACGCTGACTCCCAAGAATCCGAGTTGGACAGCGGTTCCCTCGGGAACCATCACCGTCATGGTCGATGGACAACCTTATAACTCGACGCAGACGGGCGCCACCACCAATGGCAATGTGCTGACCGCCATGCTGACGCTCACCAAATTAGCGGTAGGCAATCACTTGGTGAGCGCAAGTTGCACCTCGGATGCGTTCTATGCGGCCGCCAGCACCACCGCATCATTGCCGCTTCCTATTGCCCTGGCGCAGTTGAACGTGCAGGGCGAGACCACCAGCTTGGCCTTCGACGCAGCGATTCCTACGTTGACGGGCACGGTAACCGGCCTGCAGAATGGCGACGCCTTCTTGATCGCCTATAGCACCCCGGCCACGGCTGGCTCCCCGGTGGGAGCTTACGCAATTGTTCCCTCGGTGCCTGCCGCCGCTTCGGTCAACTACGTGGTCAGTGTGCAGAACGGCCTCCTGAATATCACGCCAGACAGCACTGTAACCCTCCTGCAGAGCAGCGCAACCAGCGTCAACAGCACCACGCAGGTCACGCTGACGGCGACGGTGGCCAACCAGACCCACTACACTGTTGCTTCCATTCCCACCGGCAGCGTCAACTTCTACAACACGGTTGGAACCACCACGACCAAGATTGGAACGGCAACGCTCAACAGCAGCGGCGTGGCCACCATCACCACCAGCTTCGCAGTGACCGGGGCCTCCACCAACAACTCGGTGACCGCGGTCTACGGCGGCGACACGAACTTCGTCACCTCGACCTCGGCGGGCCTGGGCATCGTTTCCGGAACCCCCACCTTCGGATTGACGCAGTCCACCTACTCCTCGCTGACGGTGGCGCCCGGCCAAGCCGGACTCTTCTCGTTTACCCTGCTGCCGGCCTTCGGCTACAACGGGACCATCGCATTTTCTTGCACCGCTCCGGCGACGATTAGTTGCAGCTTTGCACCACCGTCCATCGTGGCCAATGGATTGAACACCAGCAACGTGATCGCGGTGACCATCAACTCGCAGACGGCGTCCAGTTCTCTCGACACGAGGCAGCAGCGGGGCATTGGAGGGCTTCCCTTGAGCCTTGCCGCGCTGCCGGGACTGGCTTTGCTGTTCGGCTTTGGCGGCCTGCGCCGCAGATTGCTGCGCGGCTCCCGCTCGCTGCTGTTGCTGGCGGTTGGCCTTGCCGCACTGGGCTTCTCGGGATGCAGCAGCAAGCCTTCGGTCGTCGCCACCCCCGCCGGAGCGCAGACCATCACCATTGTGGCTACGGGGACCGGCGGCAGCTTCGCCAGTGTCACGCAGCAGTTCAACGTTACGCTGAACGTGCAATAGCCGGCGTCAACCGTCCCTGATCGAGGGAGGGTGGAAGAGTTTTCCTCCCTCCTCTCGATCGAAGCCGCAAGCCGTATCCGTATCACTTATGCCTTTGGCCTTTTAGGAGAACCAACTTGATCGCCAGCCGTTTCAACTCTCATCCGATTCGCTTCTCGCTCCTGGCTGTGTGCCTGTTCTTTGCTTCGCTGTCCCTGGCGTCTGCGCAGTCGGCGACCACGGGCGCCATTGGCGGCACCATTACCGACAATGGCGGCGCATTGCTGCCCGCTGCCACCATCACCGTGAAGTCGGCCGACACCGGCGTGACCCGCACCGCCAAGAGCAATGCCTCGGGCGAATACCGCGTCACGGAACTGGAGCCGGGCAACTACACGGTATCCTTTGCCGCGGACGGCTTTGCTCCCTTCCGCGATGAATCCATTGTGGTAACGGTCGGCAGTCTGTCCACCGTCTCGCCGGTGCTCAAGCCCGGCTCGGTGAACGACAGTGTGGTCGTGACCGCCGAGGAGTCGCTGCTGCACGCGCAGTCCAACGACATCTCCACCACGCTGGATCAGGCCTCCATCGACAACCTGCCCATCAATGGACGGCGCTGGTCGAACTTCGCCCTGCTGACTCCCGGCGTGGTCTCCAACTCCGACGGCTTCGGCCTGCTCAGCTTCCGCGGCATCAGCTTTTTGCTCAACAACAACACGGTCGACGGCGCGGACGACAATCAGGCCTACTTCTCCGAAGCCCGCGGACGCACCCGCGCGGCCTATTCGATCACCCAGGCCGCCATTCAGGAGTTCCAGGTCAACACCTCGAACTACTCCGCGCAGTATGGCCGTTCCGCCGGCGGCGTCATCAATACCGTGACCAAGAGCGGCGGCAATCAACTGCATGGCGAGCTCTTCTTCTACGATCGCGACAACGACCTGGGCGGCGCCACCAATCCCTACACATTGCTGAGCATGGCCAACGGCAGTGGCAGCTATAACGATGTTCCTTACAAGCCCACCGACTGGCGCAAGCAGTGGGGCTTTGGCGCCGGCGGCCCACTCAAGCGCGACAAATTCTTCTGGTTCTATGCCTACGATCAGGGCCGCCGCAACTTCCCTGGAACCGGCCGGGCGCACGACACCAACGATACCTTCGCCCCCTCCAATACGAATCTGGCTACCGGGGAATCCTGCACCGGAACCAACTTCACCGCCACCGGCCTAACGCTAGCCACCGAAGGCGACTACAACGCCTGCGCCATTGCCGCTCAATTGGGCTTCCCTGGGAACTTCCAGGCCGGATCGGCGTACTACCAGCAGGGATTGGGCATCGTCAACAGCTTCTTGGGAACCGTTCCCCGCACGCTGGATCAGGTCATCAATCTGCCCAAGCTGGACTGGCAGATCAACGACAAGAATCGCCTCTCGCTGATGTACAACCGCATGAGAGAGTCCTCGCCCAACGGCTTCCAGACGCAAACTTCGGTCTTCTACGGGCGCGCGTCCTTTGGCAACGACTTCGTCAAGGAAGATTTCGGCATCGCCCGGCTGACCTCGGTGCTCTCCAACTCCATCGTCAACGACGCGCTGGTGCAGTATGGACGGGACTTCGAATACAGCCTCTCCGATGCGCCCCTGCCCAACGAATTGCCGCTCTCTGTTAACCCCTTCGGCAAACCGGCCGAGACCACCATCGGCTACGAGTTTCAGGGCGGATTCAATATCGGCAAGAACGAAGACCTGGACCGTGCCGCCGACCCCGATGAGCGCCGCCTGCAGTTGCTCGATGGCGCCACCTGGAGCCACGGCAAGCATGTCGCCAAGGCCGGCCTGGAATTCAACCGCGTCGTCGACTACGTCAACAACCTCTACGACGGCAACGGCAACTACAGCTACGACTACACCTACGACTTCATCTCCGATTACCTGCACGCCACCACGGGACTGGGTGGAGCAAACTACAACTCGCTCTATTACAGCTACGGACAGGCCTTCGGTAATCCCGCCGCCGAGATTGCCACGCGCGAGTATGCCGGCTACGCTACCGACGACTGGCGTCTTCTGCCCAACCTTACTTTGACCTTGGGCGCGCGCTACGAGTACGAGTATGTGCCGGGCAATCCCATGGTGAACCCCGCTTTGCCGCAGTCCGCGGACCGTCCCGACGACCGCAACAACATCGCTCCGCGCGTGGGCTTCGCATGGGACCCCTACGGCGACCACAAGACCACGATTCGCGGCGGCTACGGCATGTACTTCGGCCGCATCATCAACTCCAATATCCTGCAAACCTATCAGGAGTCCGGCGCCTCGAATGCGCAGATCAACGAGACAGGCTTGTACGGCACCAGTGGTCCCTCGTTTCCCAACTTGCTACCGCTGAGCAATCAACCCAGCGCCACCACCGTCGCCTATCTCGATCCTCACATGCAGAATCCGCAGGTGCATGAGGCCGATCTGGCCATCGAGCAGGATTTGGGACACAACACGGTCTTCGGCCTGACCTACATGATGTCCCTGGGCCGCGAGTTGCCCAGCGCCATCGATGTCAACGTCAACGACCAGAACACCTACAATTTCACCTTCTCCATCGCCCCGCAACCGCTGGCATCCGCCACCAACCAGTACCCGATCACCCAACAGGGGCCGGGCGCCGAAGCAGATGCGCCGCCCTCGCCAACCCAGACAGGGTATGTCGTGCAGCCGCATGGCGGAAAAAACGTTCCCTTCGCGGTGAACCAGAGCTTTACCACCAAGGTCTTCGTGCAGTCGCTGAATGGAGGCGCCACCCGCCCGAACCCTGCCTACGGCGAGATCCTCGACGTGAAGAGCGATGTAAACTCCAGCTACCATGCGCTGGCCGTGCAGTTGAACCATCGCTGGGAGCATGGCTTCTCACTGATGACCAACTACACCTGGTCGCATGCCATGGACGACAATCCCTATCTCTCCACCGTGGTTCCCTCTTTCAGCGCTTACGATCCGACCGACCTGCAACTGGAGCACGGCAACAGCTCGCTGGATGTGCGGCAGCGCTTCGTCTTCGCCGCCGTCTATCAGCCGCAGACTCACTTCCACGGCTTGATGGAAGAACTGGTGGGCGGATGGCGGATTGCCCCGCTGGTGCAGTTGCAAACCGGACTGCCCTATACGCCCTACGTCTCGGGTTCCACTGGGGCTTATAATCAATTATCCAATCCCACCGGCCTGTGGGTTCCCTCCGGCACCGAAATCGGAAGCGCTACCTGCGGCAGCACTGCAACTCCTGCGCAGTCGATTGTAATCACGGGGCAGCCAACAGTGCAGGGATGCCCGTTGACCCCGGCCTACAAGGGACTCAACGGTTCCGGCTCCAGCGCCGACCGCCTGCCCTGGATCGACCGCAACACCTACAACTATCCCAAGACCGCGGTCTACGACCTGCGCATGGGCAAGAATTTCTATCTTCCCGGCAGGTTCTTCGAAGGCACCCGCCTGGAGTTCTTTGCCGAGATGTTCAACGTCATGAACCACCAGAACATCACCGGAGTTAACGACGAAGCCTACACGCTCAAGGGTACGGCGTTGACGCCCTACACCAGCTTTGGCGTGTACACCAACTCCAACAGCAACTACACCTACAGTCCGCGGCAGATGCAGATCGCGGCGCGCTTCCACTTCTAACGGGATTGCGGAACACAACAAGAAGGGCGGCCATCACGGCCGCCCTTCTTGTTGCACATAACACTCTCAATGCGCTTGCGGTTGCGAAGGCGCAACCAGAGCCGGGGCTGCCTCCGGCGCTGCCAGAATGCGGTTCAGCACCCGCGCCAGACGCAAACCGCCCAGCGCCAGTTGCGCATCCACAATCTTCGACTCTTCGGTGACATAGTCACGCGTGATCAAAGCCCCGTTGGGCATCATGGCTTCGACCGCATAGTGATGCGAGATGTTGGCCCAGGTGGTCGGTTCGCCGCCCGCCATCCGCTCCCATTGGTTGTCCTTGATCTCCTGGAGCAGGCGCTCGGTATATTTCTTCTCGTTCAGTCCTTGCTCCTCGATGAGCATGTCGTCCCATACGCCGTGCAGGTTGCAGTGATAGGAGTCGCACTGGCTGGAGCCGAGAAAGCTGACGGCGATTTCATTGCCGCCGCGCGCGTCGCCCATCGCATGAAATGGCTGATGAATGTCGCCGATCAGGTGCACCAGAAACTTCAACGCGAAGGCCCGCTCCTGGGTACTCAGCGAGGTGTCTCCCAGGCGTCCCTCGAAGTACAGGATTCGGTCGGTGACGCAGTCGCGCCAGGGCGACTTGGGATCGGCTTTCGAGACCGGACAATCGCGGCTGCGGTCGAATTTGGTCTCTGCCAACGGAATGTCGACGAAGTGCCAGGGCGCCGTCTCCGCATGGTCTTGGCGATAACTGTCGGCCCAAGGCGCGACATCGGCCAGCGACTCCTTGTTCAGCAGGAGTGCGACCTGTGCCTTTGCTTCCGGCGTCAGATATTGCTCGGCCACCAGCGCGGTCAGACGATGGCCCTCGCGTCCCCAGGCCCAACCATGCGCCGCCATGCAGAACAAAAGCGCGCCGATCATCACAGTGCGCAACGCATGCAGATTTCTTTCAGTGCGAAGCATCTTTCTCTTCATCGTTTGCCTTCCCCATTGGCTAAAATGGAATCTGTAAAAACCTTACACGATCGAGCTCTCGCATACTTGCGAATGAGGTAAAGATGCAACGGTTCTCCGTCCGGCCATGGCCCATTTCCCGGAATCTCTTGCTGGTCGCCGCATCGTTGGCGCTGACAGTGTTGCTTCCTGCACAGAGCCGCAGTGAAGCCGCAGCATCCCCACTCGATTCGACGCAGTTGCATCCATCGACTACCTTGAAGCTCGACACGCGTTTGGTGGTTCTGGATGTTGTGATTACCGATAAGGCCGGCAAACCCGTGGATGGACTCTCCGCCGGCGACTTTCAGGTCCTTGAAGACGGCAAGCCGCAGCTCATTCGCTCCGTAGATCCGCCCGCCGCCAACACGCTGCCGCCTGAGACGCTCGCCACCGGCGCATCCGCAGCCTTCGATCCCGCCAAGCCCATCACCTTCGGCCATTCGCCGGTGGCCATCCTGGTCTTCGATCAATTGAACACTCATTTCGCTGACAGCTCGTTTGCGCGGCGCAGTTTGCACGACTATCTGGCCGCTCAACCCGCGTTGCTGGCTCAGCCCACCACGCTGCTCACGGTGTACGACAACCGCTTCAAGCTGCTGCAGAGCTTTACCCGCGACCGCGATGCCTTGCTGCGCGCGGTGGCCGCTGCACCCGCCGAGTATGCCTGGAAGCTGGAGGTGTACGGCAAGACGGAGTTCGGTCCCGTCGAGCGCCTCGATCAATCGCTGCGCGCTCTCGAAGAGATTGCCCAAAGCTATGCTCCCATCGCCGGCCACAAAAACCTGATCTGGGTAGGCGGAGGATTTCCCACCATCAACCCCACCACCATCGACGGCGACGATGCGCTGGAGGTGAAACACGCGCTTCAACACATCACCAACCTGCTGCTGGATACGCACATCACGCTCTATGCCGTCGATCCCACCAGCTCCGCGGCGGGCATGACCGAGATCACCGACTCCTCGCAGATGGCCTTCGTGCAGGCGGCGGGCGACGCACTGACCGGCGGCATCGACCCCTTCGGCGCAAGCGACGACTTCGACAGCCTCGGCCCGGTGACGGGCGGCCGTGTGGTGCGCGGCAAAAACGATGTGGCGCGGCAGATCTCTTCAGCCGTCGATCTGGGCGCCCACTCCTACACCATCTCTTACACGCCCAGCAGCACCAGCGAAGCCGCGGCGCAGTACCGCAAGATCCAGGTCGTCTGTCTGCGCCCCGGCCTCACAGCCACTAGCCGCACCGGCTATTACCCCAACGAGAACGCGCAGCAGAACACCCCTGCCACCGCCGCCTACGATCTGACCACCGCCGCCGAGAGCGCCCTGCCGCTGCACGGCTTGGTTGTCGCCGTCGATCGCGACTCCACGCAGGGGGTCTACACGGTTCACGCCGGCGCCGCCAGCCTTACCTGGAAGCCGGAGCAGGATGGCAGCGCCACCGCCTCGGTTTACATCATGGCTGTCTCGCTTGACGCCCAGGGCAGAATGCTGGCTCATACCTTGCACGGCATGACGGCCACCGCCAAGCCAGGCGTAAAACTGAACGATCCCGCCAAGATGGCCGACTTCGCGTTCTCCGTGCAGCCATCGCCCAAGGCCGCGGCGCTGCGCTTCATCGTCCGCGACAACGCCAGCGGGCGCATGGGCTCCGCGGATTTGCAACTGAAGATGCACTAGGAGCGATCTGGTTCGGACCACACTCCCGTCGAGATCCGAACCAGGATCGCTGTTTTGGTCGGCGTGCCGGTCGCCATTGTCTTTAGCGGAGGCCGGCATTGAACAATCCGACAGCTTACCGATGCAAAGGCATCACTTTCGGTTTGACCGTGAGCCGCCTCCCGCAGCTCCTGCCGCAGATGACCTGGCTTACACTCAAACTACATGCTCAACCGAGGCTACGCCTACACCACCATCATCGGCAGCAAGTACCATGGGCAAACCCTGCTCTCCCATCTGGCAAGCCTGTACCCCCACTCAACCCCACAAGCCTGGCAACAAAAACTGAACAACGGCGAAGTCACTCTCGACGGCGTCACCGCCAACGGAAGCAAATCGCTCTCTTCAGGCCAAACCCTTGTCTGGAACCGGTCCCCTTGGATCGAACCAGACGCGCCTCGGCACTTCGAAGTTCTGTTGGATGACCCCCATCTGTTAGCCGTCAACAAGCCCAGCGGGCTGCCCACCCTTCCTGGCGGCGGCTTTCTGGAGAGCACCCTTCTGCGCCTGGTGCAAAAGCAATTCCCCAACGCAAACCCTGTCCACCGGTTGGGTCGAGGTACTAGCGGCATCGTCCTCTTCGCCAAAACAGCGCAGGCGGCCTCGAATCTAACCGCCAACTGGAACACACCCAAGATTCAAAAAATCTACCGGGCGCTGGCGCAAAACATTGCCCAGCACGACGCCTATGAAATCCTCACCCCCATCGGCCTCGTACCGCACCCGCGCCTTGGTTCCGTGTGGGCCGCCAGCCCAAGTGGCAAGCCGTCCAAGTCCCTGGCGAAGGTGATCGCACGCGCTACTAGCACCACAACATTTGAAGTAAGCCTCTATTCGGGCCGTCCTCATCAAATCAGAATCCATCTGGCATCCATCGGGCATCCCCTGGTTGGCGATCCTCTATACGGCTTAACCGGCCAGCCTCTTGAAGATCTTCCCGGCCTCCCCGGCGATGGGGGATATTTCCTGCACGCTCAATTTCTGGGATTTCAGCACCCCATCACCGCAGAGCAAATCCATCTTGAGGCGGCTTTTCCGTCCGGATTCCCATTGCATCCGTAGGTTCACGGCGGGAACCAAAACAGGGCGTCTTGCTCGGCGGTAAGCCGGCTGCCTATACTCCCAAGTGCCGGGGTAACGCTTGACACCATGAGCGCTAGATGGAAATCGGCAATGATGGATGCGGACCGTGCGCCCCGCGCGCTGCTTCTTTGGGCAGGCTGCACGGCGGCAGTAGGGCAGATCGTTCTTCTGCGCGAGATGATGGCGTTATTCAATGGCAACGAACTGTGTATCGGCATGGTTCTTGCCTTTTGGATGGCATGGACCGCGCTGGGTAGCGGCGGCGTAGGTGGATTGACACACCGGATCGTTGAACTGCGCAACTCTATCGCGGTCCTGGAATGCATCGCGGGATTCAGCCTGCCCTTTGCTGTCTGTTCCTTGCGACTGGCGAGAGCCGCCGCGCAAAGCGTTCCAGGCGAGTTGCTCGGTCCCGCCAGAACGATGCTGATTGCGTTGCTTTGCCTGGGGCCGCTCTGCTTGGCAAATGGATCTCTGTATGCGCTGGTACAGAATTGGCTGCTGAGAAGAAACTCGAACGGAGCTACTGCAACCTCGAGTGACGCCTATCTCTGGGAGACCGCAGGCAGTTGTCTGGGCGCACTGCTGATTTCCTTCCTGTTGCTTCTGCTTTTGGGCCCGATGCAGATTGCCTGGCTGGTGGCAGGGACGAATATGCTGCTGGCGTTTCTGCTGCTGACGCCTGCGCGCGGTTGGCGCTCCTTCTTCCTGTTTTGCTTCGCGGCCGTTCTGGTTGCTTTTGCATCCTTCCATCTTGCAGCGATGCTCGATCTTCGCACCGAGCAGGCCCTCTGGAAGGGTTTCGATCTGTTGCAGGTGAAGGATTCGGTTCATGCGCGGTTGACGGCGGTGGGCGCCAGCACCTTGCGCAGCCTTTACGTCAACGGTTCCATCCTGGCCAATCTGCCCGATCCTGCCGCCGCGGAAGAGAGCATTCATTTTGCATTGCTCGAGCATCCGGCGCCGCACTCGGTACTGTTGATTGGTGGGACTCTCAATGGCGGCATCGCAGAAGCGCTCAAGCATCCTACCGTGCAAAGCATCGACGCTGTTGAACTCGATCCTGAACTGTTGCGGATGGGAGAGTCGCTGCAGCCCGAGGAACTCGCGCCGAGTCACCGCGATCCGCGCGTGCACTTTCATGCAGTCGATGGGCGAATCTTCCTCAAAGAGAATTTGGGAAGCAAAAGCGGCTACGACGCCATATTGGTCAATCTTCCCGATCCCGACAACGCACAGTGGAACCGATTCTATACCGTGGAGTTTTTCCGGCTGGCTCGTTCTCGTCTGGCTACGGGAGGAGTCTTTGCCGTCTCCGTGCACAGCGCGGAAGAGACCATCTCGCCGGAACTCGCAGAGTACTTGCGCTGCATCTACGGAACGCTGAAAGAAGTCTTTCCTGGCATCGCCATCGTTCCCGGAGAGACAACCCACTTTCTGGCCTTCACACAGGCGAATACGATGGGCGAAGACCCCGCCCTTCTCGCCGAGCGCATGAGCGCCCGCCATCTGCAAACGCAGTACATCGGCGAATACATGCTGCATTATCGGCTTTCACCGGATCGCCTGGCGCAGGTATATGACGCCCTGGAGTCCGAAGAGCCGAGCCGCATGAACCGGGATTTTCAACCGGCCGCGTACTACTTCGCCACCGAGCTGTGGACCAGGCAATTCAATCGCGGCTATGCGCAGTGGATGCAGCGCGCCGCGCACATGCATTTCACGCAGGTCCTCGCGGCTGCGCTGCTTGCCTCACTGGCGCTGGTTGCGATCTTTTCCATGCGCTGCATGAACAGCTTGCGCAGAGGCGTCGCGTCTTCCAGTTCCATGCTGGCCGCGGGCTTCACACTGATGACGCTGCAACTGCTTTTACTGTTGTGCTTCCAATCGATCTGCGGCTATCTCTATCGCGATCTGGCGCTGATGGTGGGTTTGTTCATGGGCGGCATCGCTGTGGGTGCATGGGCGGGAAAAGCGCGGCTAATAGCGCAGCTTGAAGAGAGAGCAAACCGCGCCGCAGCGGTCAATCAATTGCTTCTCGCACTGGCTGCGCCGATGTTGCTGGCGGCGTCGAGCGGGCTGGCATCTGTCGAAGGAAGCCATGCGCTGCTGCTGATGCGGGTGTTGTTTCCCTGCATGGCGCTGCTCTGCGGGATTCCCGGCGGAATGCAGTTTGCGCTGGCGACACGCAACCTTGAGGTGCGATCTCCCGCGCAGAAAAACGCAGCGCTGCTCTATGCGATGGATTTGATCGGCGGATCGGTAGCGGCCCTGCTGCTGGCTGGCTGGCTCATTCCCCTCTTTGGGTTCTGGAATGCGGCGTGGCTGGCGGCCGTGGTCAATCTGGTTCCCATCCTGTTGTTGATGCTTTAAAGACGCACCTTGGATCTCTTTCGGCGATCACTTCTTCTGCTCGTTGAAGACAACCGCAGTGAATTGGAAGATGTCGGTGTTCTCGTCTTTCCAGCAATTGCTGTTCATGCCCGCCTTGCGGCAGGTCTGCTCTAGAAATGTGTCGCGGTCCCAGTGCTCCTCGACGGGGACTTGAGGAAGAAGAATCCCTTCTGCCCCGTCGTTCTTCATAAGCAGCCCGTGCTGGCCGACTACAATTTCTTGCGTATTCAAGACGCGGCGCAGCGGCGAAAGCACTGAGACCTCATATTGCAGTTTGGGCAATTCGTCTTTGGACACCGGGGCAAAGCGCGGATCTTGCAGCGCCGCGTAAGTGGCGGTGTCGCGCACTGTCTGGTAGAGAGGTTTGATGGCTGAAGTGTAGCCGATGCAGCCGCGCAGTTCGCCATGAATCTTGAGCGTGACAAAGGCTCCGCGCTCCTGGCTCAGCATTTCGCTGTCGCTGGCCGCGGGTTCATAGGCGCTCTTTTCGCGCACCGCGTGCTCGACAGAGAGCCGGGCCAGGTTGAGGAGCTCGCGCTTGTCCTGCTCGCTGAGCGTAAAGGGTTGATCGACAACCTGCGCATGTGGCGCTTTGAGCAAAGCCCAGGCGCTGTACCCGACCACCCGCGACTTGTCGCCGGTCACATCGCCGGAGTTGGCATATTTGAGGAGTTTGGCCTGATTGGCGCCCATGCGCTCGGCGGCAATCATGGCGGCCACGATAGGCGCACCGCCGCAGGCCTCCCAGACGCGAGACTCGAAGTTGCGCGACATGCTCAGGTAGTCCCAAGCCTGGATGGCGTCGAGTGTCTTGCGATCGATCTTCACCGCTTCATCGTAGGGGTGGTAGTGGGATAGATCGCTGCTGGCCACAATCAACGTATCGCTTCCCTTGATCATCCGGGCCAGAGCCAAGCCCAGCGCGCGGCTGTTCTCGTAGCTCTGGTTGCCCATGACGACGGGCACCAGCGTGAATTGACCAAGAACATGCTGCAGCCAGGGGAGCTGATCTTCCAAAGCGTGTTCGGCGCCCTGCGCGGTGGGCGTATGGCCGCGGCTGGAAAGCCGCAAGGATGCGTCGGCCCGGACCAACTGCTGGGCGAAGGATTTGTCTACGGGCACATCTCCCAAAGGGGTGCGATAGGCGTCCCCGTCATACACCGAGGTGAAGTCAAAAGCCTCGTAGTGCGAGGGCGCAATGACGACGACGCGGGAGTAACTGCGGCCTCTGAGCGCGGCATAGGTATAGGCGGCGACCGGGCCGGAGTACTCGTAACCGGCATGAGGAGCGATGACGGCAAGCACTGGGCCGTCGAGAGTACGGGGAGGAACCTTGGCCAGCATGGCGTCCATCATGGCGGTGAGCGCGGCGGGGTCGGCGGGGTAGAAGCTGCCGGCCACACCCGCTAGGCGCACCTTTTCCATCTCCGATTTCTGGCCCGCGCAACGCACATTTCTCTGCAACACAAAGGCCGACACAACAAAGAAAGCGATGAAAAACGAGAACTGCATCC
Source organism: uncultured Occallatibacter sp. (assembly GCA_964493705.1). Taxonomy (GTDB): domain Bacteria; phylum Acidobacteriota; class Terriglobia; order Terriglobales; family Acidobacteriaceae; genus Telmatobacter. The sequence continues at coordinate 3,048 of CAZBPD010000001.1, read as the reverse complement.
AGCGGCGCAGAGTGAGCATCCGCGGCCTCCTTTTCATTTCCATCAGGACCATACTCCGGGGATCGCTTGCTTGCAATAGGGACAAGCGCCGCGATGCAGATAGTTGTGGCGAACTTCCATGCCGAAACGCTCGACGACAGCGCGTTTGCATTGCGGGCAATAGGTGTTCTCCGCGGGATGGCCGGGGACGTTGCCGATGTAGACGTAATGCAGGCCCTCGGCGAGAGCGATCTCGCGGGCGCGCTCAAGGATAGGGATTGCCGTGATGGGTAAGTTCCGCAAGAGATACTCGGGATGGAACTGAGTGAAGTGGAGCGGCACATCGGGGCCAAGATTGCCCTTGATCCACTGCGCCAGGCCGCGCAGTTCCGCACTGCCATCGTTGAGCGTGGGGATCGTCAGGTAGACGATCTCCGTCCACTTGTTCATCTTGCGCAGGGTGACGAGAGTGTCCAGCACGGGTTTGAGCTCGCCGGTAACGACGTTGCGATAAAACGCTTCGGAGAAGGACTTCAAGTCGATTTTGACGGCGTCCATCTTTCCGTAGGCTTGACGCAGGGCGTCCTCCTGCATGTAGCCGTTGGAGACGACGACGCTGCGAATGCCCTGCCGATGGGCGGCGTCGGCCACATCCATGAGGAATTCGCTGAAGACAACGGGCTCGCTATAGGTGTAGGCGATTGTCGGGCAGCGGCTTTGCGCCGCCAGGTCGGCAATGCGCTGCGGCGGCGCGTAATCGGCCGGAACCTGCTCGGGGCGGGACTGAGAGATCTCCCAGTTCTGGCAAAACTTGCAGTTGACGTTGCAGCCTGCCGTGGCGATGGAGAAGGCTTGCGTGCCGGGCAGGTAGTGGAAGAGCGGCTTCTTTTCGATGGGGTCGATATGTGCGGCGCAAACGCGAGAGTGAACCAGCGTGTAATAAATACCGCTGCGGTTTTCACGCACGCCGCAGTAGCCGCGTTCGCGGTCGCCCACGGTGCAGCCGCGCGGGCAGAGCTGGCACTGAATCTTGCGATTGGCCAGCTTTTTGTAGAAGCGGGCTTCGACGGCGAAGCGGTCGTCGTCCTGGCTTTGGCCCAGGGCGGAAGCCTGAGCCAAGATCGGCGAGGGAGCCAGCGCGCGCACACCGCAAAAAAGGCCGGCAGATGTCGCGCTCACGAGAAAGGAGCGCCGGTCAAGCGGAGGCAGCGGTTCGGCGCGGAGATCAGCACCAACTGCGCGGTCGATCGCGGGTTCCATCGGTTTGGCGTGCATAAGACGCCCCCCTAATGATGCGCCGTAATGCGGACTACGTCGATATGGCGCAAATCGTGGCAGCCCAGGCGGTGATCGGGGTCGGCTGCGGTGGTCAGATACCGGGGTGGCCGCGCCTCGGCTTCCAGCGTCTTCAATCCCTTTTCCGCGCGCTTGGCTTCAATGGTCTGCCAGCCGACGGTGTCGAGGGCGACGGGGTCCTGGCTGACAATGAGAGCATTGGGCCGCCAGGTGAACTCTGGCTTGAAAGCTGGGCCGCCTTCGTAGCAGGCGGTGAGTGCGTCGCAGATGTGCAGGCGCAAGCGGGCGCGGATTTCGGGCAGCAGGTTGAGGTCGGCGATGTAAGGATCGCAGCCGTTGGGGTGGTACTTGTTGGGGTTGTGAATGACCCCGTACATGTTCTTGAGAGCCATAGAGATGCCGGCGCCGTCGTGGTCCTTGAGCACGGGCAGATTGATGAGCACGTCGCAGCGCTCGGTGAGGATTCGCGAGAGGCGGCTGCCTACGCTCCCATAGGAATAGAGATCCTCGGTGAAACCAGCGCGGTCGGTGCCATAGCACTGGATGCCGTCGCTCTCGGCAATGTGGAAGCCGGCGCGCGCCAATTCCTGCGTGTCGCGGTCGAAGACGACAATCTGACGGGCGGCAATGCCGGCAGACTGCAGGCGTGTGCAGATGGCATCTACCAGGGCGGGATGGGTGGAAAGGCCACGTCCGCCGAGGGCATTGACCTTGAGTGCGACGCGCTGGCCGGGGCGGACGATGTCAGCCCAGGGTTGAACGGGGTCGGAGGCCTGGAAGAGACGCTGCATGGCTTGGTCGAGGAGGGAAAGCAGGCGCTTGGCGTCAATGGCGCCGCCTGGATCGAAGCCTCGCAGGAGCGGATCTTCGCCATAAACCACGCGGGAACGGGCGGGCGCGTCGGCCTCCACTTTCATTGCGGGGATACCGGAGGCCAATCCTGCGGCGACAATGCCGTGCAGAAACGTGCGGCGGGTGGTGGGCGCAGCATGCATAGAGTGGCCTTGTCCGACGGTAAGACAGACAAGGCTGATATACCGCTTGCGAGCTTGTCGCACAGTGATGGGCGGCACAAGAAGCAGATTCGAAAAAAAGCTCCTCATTTGTCGCCATGACGCAAGAATAAATCGTTTATAACCAAATATTTAAGTCATGGGGGAGGCGGCGGGAGTCGGATTAAATAATGGTATTGAAAATAAACAACTTATTGATTTTAAACGAGGCACGATTGGGCAGAAAACGCACGATACGCGGTTTTGAAGTACACGGGAAGTACACGGGTAATTTGCAAACCAAACTCGTTCACGGCAAAAGTGAAAGAGGTCATTTATCCTGATTCCGTATGAAGAGACTTGTAAAAGCGGTTCTTTTTGGCTCCGCGCTTGGAGGGTTAGCTTTTGTTGCTGTTGCCTGGATCATTTATTCAGTCTTGTGGCACTTTACAGGTATGGACAAGGTAGCCCCTGCAGACAACCCAGGCCTGGTGCTCGGAGCAGTCTGGTGTCTCGGATGGGGGATTGTCGTCGGTGCTTTGGTCGGTCTTGGCACTCTCTTTTTTACGGCATTTCGTTTCTATAAGAAAGCGGACGGCACGTTGGCTGCCGTTTCCAGTAAGCAAGTAAACGTCGAATGATCAGAACCATGCAGCAAGGCAGGTACGCCACAAGTACACGGACTCTTTTAGTCGCAATTTAACTATACTGTAATCAATAACTTGCATTGGTGGAGGCGGCGGGAGTCGAACCCGACATCAGTGTTGAAAACGCTCAACTT